>JAYTGN010000196.1:0-29896 GCA_043733485.1 Gemmataceae bacterium | reverse complement strand
CCTGTGCAGTTGAAACACAGGCAGGAATGCCTGTGCCACCTCAACAATATCGGCTCGATTACGACCGCCCGAAGTCGATCGGCCGGGTGCGGAGCTTCTTTGGAAACGTCGGCATCCTGTTCCGCGGCTACTGCTACATTCGCACGCTCGGTCCGGACGGCCTGAAGGCCGCGAGCGAGAACGCCGTGCTGAACGCGAATTATTTGCGAGCCCTCGTGAAAGTCGGCTACGACGTGCCGCACGAAGGCCCGTGCATGCACGAGTTCGTCGCCAGTGCCCGCTCGCTGCTGCGCGAACGCAAGATCAAGGCGATGGACATCTGCAAGCGGCTCCTCGACTACGGCTTCCACGCCCCGACCGTCTACTTCCCGATGGTCGTGTCGGAAGCCCTGATGATGGAGCCGACCGAAACGGAGAGCCGCGAGACGCTCGATGCGTTCGCCGACGTGCTGTTGAAGATCAAGGGGGAAGACTCGGAGATGCTGCGAACCGCTCCGCACACGCAGATCATCAGCCGGCCGGATGAAGTGAAGGCGGCGAAGGAGCCGATGCTGCGCTGGAGTCAGGCTCGCCACTCGTAGATCGCGGAGACGCCAACGCCTTCTTCCACTTCCACCCGCAGCACGTCGGGAACGAACTGGTGCCGCTCGCGCAGTGCAATCGCGAGCCGGCCGGCGATGTATTTCGCGATCAGTTCCGCCGTCGTGTTCTCGATGGGAAGGAGAATGCAGTCGCCGCGCGGGAACGACCACTCGCGATCCTTGTACCGCACGTGAACTTGAGTGGAACTCTCCTCGAGCACGATGACCGGGTTCGCCGTGGCGAGCAGCATGTGGTGGTCGAGTTCGTCCGTGATCTCCTTCGCGCGGGCGCGCAAGGCGACGAAGTCGAACACGTACCATTCCGCCGCGAGCGGCCCCTCGACCGTAATCTCGGCCCGATAGTTGTGCCCGTGCAACCGCTCGCACTGGTGGCCATCGAAGCTGATGAAGTGCCCGCAGCAGAAGGTGAGGTGATCGCGGGCGACCTTCACGGAGAAGCGTTCGGCGTTCATGGGCAGACCAAAACCCGGTTTCTGCTTTGGAAACCGGGTTTTTGAGGAGGTTCGAGAAACCCGGTTTCCAAAGCAGAAACCGGGTTTCAACGGAGGTCACAACCAGTCGTCGGTCGGCCAGCAAAACGGATCGGTCGGTTTCACTTTAGTCTCGCGTAAGGCGACGAACAAGCATGCGGCAATCAGGTCGGCCGTGGTACCGGGGTTGAGCGTGTTGCCTTCGGAACGGAGGTGTCGATCGAGCGCGACACCGGCCCGACGGCCTTCAGGAGTCGCGATGCCGCCCCGTTTCAATGCCTCCACTGCCCGCGATTGAATATCTTCCGCGACCGCGAGCCCGCGCTTGCGAACGATGAGCGAATCGGGATGCGCCGCGAGCCAACGAAATTGCAAGTCGACAATCGCGGCTTCGACGGTGCCAAATCGCTGCCAGGCATCGAGGAACGCGGGCACTCCGAAGTCGAGGACGTCCGCGAAGCCGTTCGCGTATTGCCGGGCGATCAGGTCGCGGTCGGAGGCCAGTCTCATCGCTTCGAGCAGCGTGACAGTCGGTTCACAATGCACGTCCTGCTCGCTGGCACTGCCGAGACCGCCGGGGTTGGCGAGGCGAATCGCTTCGAACGCATGCCGGGCGTCGTCTTGCGAAAGTTGCTTCAACGTGCGGTCGAGAGATTCCGTGGCGAGTGGAGCCAGGAGCAAGATGATGCCGAGGTTCGTATTCGATTTTGCGACCCGAGAGGTGGCCTGAACGGCGCTGAGAATTTTCAGACCGATTCCGTTGCCGTTGGTTAACGGCTCGGCAACTTCCCCTGCTGAAAGCACGAAGTCGAGGTACGTGGTGCCGGCGAAATCCGCACCGCGATGGACGTTACCGACCTTTCGGGCCGTCACTTCCCAGAGGCACGCTGTACGAATTGCCCTCGCCGTGTCGGATTGTCCGCAGTCGAGCATGCCGATCACGCCTCATAATATCCGACCGCTTCCCAGCGGCACGTCGATTGCTTTGAACTTAAAGCCCAGGTCCAAGCAACATTGAGGCTCTACCGTGAATACCCGAAAACTGATGCTGCTCGCCGCTTTGGCCCTGATGAGTTCGGCTGCGTTCCTGAACGATTTACACGCCGCGCCGCAAAAACGACGAGTCGACAGTCCCATGTATATCACCGTGGTCGCTCCTGCCCTCCAGCCTGCTCCGAAAATCGAGCCGCCCGGCGTGGTCGTCGTTCCGTCCACGGGCAAGTCGCTGAAGCAGCCCGATGTCACTCTTTTCCGGAGCGTCGTACTTCTGCAAAAGCTCGGCACGCTCCTCGAAAAGCCCCCGCAGCGTTAATCACGTCGCGATCACCTCTTCCGTGATCTTCATGAATAAATCTTCCAGGCTGCCACTCATGGCGGCCTGCGTGCGTAAATCGGCGAGCGTGCCGCAGCCGATGAGCCGACCGCGATCGATGATCCCGATCCTATCCGCGAGTTCCTCGGCGATGTCGAGCGTGTGCGTGGACAGGAAAATGGTCATGCCGTCCTCGGCGAGTTGCCTTAACAGCGTCTTCAATTCGCGAATGCTTTTCGGGTCGAGGCCGACGGTCGGCTCATCGGCAATGAGCAACTTCGGCTCGTGGACGAGTGCCGCGGCGAAGACGGTGCGCTGCCGCATGCCGTGCGAATAGCGTTCGGTGAGATCGTCCGCGAACTCTTCGAGGTGAAAGAGCCCGATCACCTCGGCGATCTTGTCGCGGCTCTTCTCGGCGGGCATACCGTAGAGGTCGGCGGTGAACTGGAGAAATTCGCGGCCGGTGAGTTTCTCGTAAAGGTATGGCTGATCGGGAACGTAGCTGATGAGGGAGCGAGCCCGATCGCCTTCCGTCGCCAGATCGAACCCACCGACCCGAACCGTGCCCGTCGTGGGGAATAGCAGGCCGCACATCATCTTGATGGTGGTGGTCTTGCCCGCGCCGTTGGGTCCGAGGAATGCGAACAGTTCCCCCGCTGGCACCTCCAGTGAGAGATCCTGGACGGCCGGCTTCGGCCCGTACCGCTTGCTGACATTTGAAATCGAGATCATGAAACACCTCTCCCCTGGGAGCGCGGCCAACCCGGCCGCTCTACATGAAGCGGGCGGGACGCCCGCGCTCCCAGGATTACTCTTCCCGTTCCAGCGAAATCCGATCGTCCATCAGCGTTGCTTCCTGGCGCAGCACCTTGCCGTCGCTCGCGCGTACCCAGGTCTTCGCGCGGGCTTCGCCACTCCGATACTCGATTACCCAACATGCGGCTTCTTCGCGCGATTTGCCCCACACCAGCGACTCCGGCGCATCCGCAACCCTGGCTTCGAGCGCTTCCTTCTTGCTCTCGGGGAGCGATAGTCCCTGGCCGAACTTCTCCTTGAACAGTGCGGCGAGCGCTTGCCCCAGCGGGTCGATCTCGTGGACGAACCAGTGCTGGCCGGGGCGGATGCCCGCGATGCGATTCACCGGCTGCAGCGGGTTCAACGCCTGGCCGTTCTTCACGGGAACCGGTGCGAGGTCGCTCTTTAAATTGAACAGCGGCGACGCGATCTCGCAGCGGCCCACGAACGTGCCGTTCTCGTTGCGGCCTTCGACCTTCGCTTCAGCTTGTAAGTCGCCGAGGCGCAGTTTGCCCGTCATGGATTGTTCGCGGAGCGAACCGGAGCGCGTCACGCGGGTTCGCGTGGTCACGTCCGGGAACACGACCTGCATCGCGCCGACATCGAAACGGAGATCCTTGTACTGCGAAGTGAACTCGAAGGTGTCGTCGGCATCTTGGTAGGCGAGTTTCGTGGTGAGCGTGCCGATCGGCTTGCCGCCGCGGAGTACCTTCCACTTGGTCGGCAAATATTGCGTGGCTTCGTCGGTGAGATCGACCGCAATTGGTGGCGGGCCCGAGGCCGTGATCCGGGGCCAAAGGTCGCGCTGGAACACCAGCCCGAGCGTGGCGACCCAGAACAGGACGATCAGCGCGACGACGGGACGCGACGGCATGGCGAACACCGGGATCGAAGGATGGCGTGAGGACTACACTAAGAACCGCGAAGACATGTGCGATGGGGCGGACCCACCGTCATTTCAGAAACGGCGGTCGCCGCAAGTCATTTCACGGATCGACAGTTCCACTTCTTTCTGGGTATTACTACGGGACGCTTCCCAGCGGCGCAAGGTTTGCCTCTAGTTTCGTTGATCCTGTGCCGCACGCCCGCTCCCCGCTAGAAGCTGCGGCCACGCAACTGGAGAAAACTGCCATGCCTCCCCGACCTGCCAAGCTCGCCCTCGCCGGATTTCTCGGCACTCTCGCGTTGTCCGTCACACTGACTCGGGCTCCGGCTCAGCCGCCCGCCCAGCCCGGAGCTGCACCCGTCGCTGGCAACGAAGGCCCCGAAGTGCTGGCCCGCGGGCCGGTTCACGAGGCCTTCGCCGCGTCGGTCGAACAACCCAGGGCCGGCGAGATTGCCCCCAAGGCACCGCCCGAACCGATCGAAGAACTCCCGCCGGACCAGAAGCCCGAGGGCGACAACGTCCAGTGGATTCCCGGTTACTGGGACTGGGATGAAGAACGCACGGACTTCATCTGGATCAGCGGGTTCTGGCGCGTGCCGCCTCCGAACCACGTCTGGGTTCCGGGCAGCTGGAACGAGGTGCGCACCGGCTTCCAGTGGACGAGCGGGTTCTGGCAGCGGACGATTCCGAACCAACCGGCTCAACCGGAAATCGAATACTTGCCGACGCCGCCGGCCCCGATCGAACTGGGGCCGAACATCCCGGCTCCCGATGCCACGAGCGTGTACGTCTCGGGTTCGTGGATGTGGCGCGGCCGCTACGTCTGGCGTCCCGGATTCTGGATCGATCACCGCCCCAACTGGATCTGGGTGCCCGCCCACTTCCGCTGGACGCCCATCGGCTACGTCTTCATCGACGGCTACTGGGACTACCCAATCGCCTCACGAGGCGTGCTCTTCACGCCCGTGTATTTCTCGAACCGCAACTTCGCACAAGGCTACTACTACACGCCGCAATACGTGGTCGCTCAGCCCGTGCTCTTCGGGGCGCTCTTCGTCCGCCGCGGATATTCGAGCTACTACTTCGGCGACTACTACGACAACAGTTATTCGCGCGGCGGCTACCAACCCTGGTGCGCCTCGTCCCTCCGAGGCAACTTCGGCGGCGGACCCCGCCGAGGCTGGTACCAAGATCCACTCTGGAGCTACTACAGCGTCAACCAGCGCCAGGATCCGCAGTGGTCCCGGAACATCAACGACACCTACGTCGGTCGTTACGATGGCTCCATCGCTCGGCCTTCTCATACCCTCGTTCAACAGAACCAGGTGATTCAGAAGTTCACGAACGTCACAAACGTGAACAACGTGACGAACAACCTCACGGTGGTGAACAACAACATCACCGTGAACAACAAGGACGTGTCGCAACTCGTGATGGTGGCACCGCTGGCGGTGACCACGAAGCTGCAGCCAGAAACGAAGCTGCAGTCGATCACGGCTCAGGCGCGACAGACCGAGGCGAAGCACGCTGGTGAGCTGAGGCAGATGGCGGTGGTTCGTCAGAAGTCGGAGGCCGAAGTGCTGAAGGCGCGGCCAGCCGTGGTGACTCCGCAGCCGGGAGCGGCACCGGTACCCCCGCCGCAACCCATTAAGGTGAGGATCGAAGTGCCGAAGGCCGCAGCCGCGCGGGCGCAGATTATCGACGAGAAGCGATTGCCGCCGCCATCGCCGATGGTTCCGAAGATCGATCCCAAGATCGAGGCACCGAAGGTCGAGCCGAAGAATCCCCCGGTGAACCCGCTGCCCAAGGTCGAACCGAAGAATCCTCCGGTGAACCCGCTGCCCAAGATCGAACCGAAGAATCCTCCGGTGAACCCGCTGCCCAAGGTCGCGCCGAAGAATCCGCCCAAGGTGGATCCAAGGCCTCTGGTGGAACCGATGCCCAAGGTGGACCCGAAGCCCCCGGTGAATCCGATACCTCCGCCGAGGATCGATCCGCCGAAGCCGCCGGTGAATCCCGTACCGCCGCCGAAAGTGGACCCGAAGCCGCCGGTTCAACCAGTACTGCCGCCGCGAGTTGATCCGCCTCGACCTCCGGTTCAACCTGCACCGCCGCGAGTCGATCCGCCTCGACCTCCGGTTCAACCTGCACCGCCGCGAGTTGATCCGCCGCGGCCGCCGGTTCAGCCAGCACCACCGCGAGTCGATCCGCCACGGCCGCCGGTTCAGCCAGCACCACCGCGAGTCGATCCGCCGCGACCGCCGGTTCAACCGGCACCGCCTCGAGTCGATCCGCCACGGCCGCCGGTTCAACCGCCCCGAGTCGATCCGCCGCGGCCTCCGATGAACAATCCGCCTCCGGCACCGCCGAATGGTGAACTGCCGGGTAAAAAGAACGGCCCTCCCCGCTGACCACAAAACACAAGCCGCCGGGAAAACCCGGCGGCTTGTCGCGTTCATCGAGTATCGGCAAGCGGCTCATCCCGCGACCATCGCCCCGCGGTGCTTGCGGATCGCATTCGCCAGTCCTTCGGGATCGAGCCCGAGTTCGGCGAAGAGTTCGCTCCGGTCGCCGTGCTCGATGAAGCGGTCCGGGATGCCGAGGCGAACGACGTTTCGCGAATCGACTCCCGCGGCGTTCGCCGCTTCCAGCACCGCACTACCGAACCCGCCCTCGATCGTTCCTTCTTCCACCGTTGCCACGAAGGGCAAGGTCTCTACGGCTCGAAGGATCGTCTCGCGGTCGAGCGGCTTCACGAAGCGCGCGTTGATCACGCCGACGTGGATGCCTTCATCCGCGAGCAAGCGTGCCGCCGCGAGGCAGTTCGAGAGCAGCGTGCCGAAGACGATGAAGCAGCCGTCTTCCCCCCACTCGATGACCTCGGACTTGCCCATCTCGATGGGTGCGAAATCGTTCGGCCGGTCGATCTTGTCCAGGTTCGTCTTCGGGTAGCGGATCGAGATTGGGCCGTCGTGTTCCAGCGCCAGCGCGAGCATCGGTTGCAGGTCCTGCTCGTCGCCGGGGGCCATGCTGGTCATGTTCGGGAAGAGCCGCAGGTAGGGCACGTCGAAGACGCCGTGGTGCGTGGGGCCTTCCGGCCCGGTGAGCCCGGCCCGATCGAGGGCGAAGATCACGGGCAGGTTCTGCAGACAGACTTCTTGGAAGATCTGATCGAAGCTGCGCTGGAGGAAGGTGCTGTAGATATCGACGATGGGCTTCATGCCGGCCTTGGCCATGCCGGCGGCGAACGCCACCGCGTGCGATTCGCAGATGCCGACGTCGAAGAAGCGCGCGGGGAAGTCTTCGCGGACCTTCTCGAGCTTGGTGCCCTGGCACATCGCGGCCGTGAGCACGGCGACCTTCGGGTCGGCCGTCATCGCCGCGTGAATCGCGTCGCTCATCACATCGGTGTACGCCTTCGCGCTGCTCTTCTTGAGCGAGACGATCGTGCCGTTCGGTCCCATCTCGGCAAACATCGGCGGCGTGTGGTAGGTCACCGGATCGTCGGCGGCCTGCTGCACGCCGTGACCCTTGTTCGTAAACACGTGGAGCAGGATCGGCCCCTTCTGCGACTTCAAATCGCGGAGTATCTTGCGGAGCTTCGGGAGGTCGTGACCATCGACGGGTCCGAAGTAGCGGAAGCCGAGCTCTTCGAAGAGCATGCCGTCTTTAAAGAAGGCCTTGAGGCCGTCGCGGAAGTGTTCCAGAGCGGCGTGGGCGGTCTTCCCAATGAGCGGGATATTGCGAAGGAGTTGATTCAAGCGTCGTTTGCCGCCCTGGTAGAGGCCGGTCATGCGGCACTGATCGAGGGCGAGGCCGACGCCACCGGTGCGGGGGCAAATGCTCATCTTGTTGTCGTTGAGAATCACGAGCATGTTCTGGGCCATGCCGCCGATGTTGTTGAACGCTTCGAAGACGATGCCGCTGGGGAGGGCTCCGTCGCCGATGACCGCCACCGCGTGGCGATCCGTATGGCCGAGCAAGTCGTCGCCAGCCTTGAGGCCCGAGACGGTCGACACGCTGCACCCGGCGTGACCCGTCATGAACAGGTCGAACTCGCTTTCTTTCGGGCTCGGGAAGCCCATCAACCCGCCCTTGGTGCGGATCGTGTGGAACTTCTCGTAGCGACCCGTGACGAGCTTGTGCGGGTAGACCTGATGCCCGGTGTCCCAGATCAAGCGATCCTTCGAGAAGTCGTAGGTGAGGTGGAGCGCGAGGCAGAGTTCGACGACGCCGAGGTTGCTGGCGAAGTGGGCCGGCCGCGTGGTGAGCACGCGGACCAGTTCTTCGCGAATCTCGACGGTGAGTTGCTGCAATTGCTCATCCGAGAGCGTTTGCAGATCAGATGGCCTCTTGATCTGAGGCAGCAGGGTGGACATCTTCGTTCCCCGGATTGCTAGACCGTAGCCCTCACGCTCCGCGTGAGGAATCATCACGCGGAGCGTGATGGCTACGGTTATCGTTCGCGTTCGACAACATAGCGGGCCAATCGCGCCAGGAGATCGCTCCCGAGTCGCTCGGCCGCCGATTCGGCTTCTTGCCCCAGTTGCTTCGCCCGAGTCCGGCTTTCCTCGATCCCGAGGAGGCCGGGGTAGGTCATCTTACCGCGGGCGGCGTCTTTGCCCGCCCGCTTGCCGAGCGCCTCGGCAGTGCTCTCGACATCGAGCAAATCGTCCGTCACCTGGAAGGCGAGGCCGAACGCTGAAGCGTAAGCATCTGCATCCGCGAGTGTTTGAGGCTTCATACCATTTTCACACTCGCCGTGGGCGGCGTACAGGCCAAGTCTGAGGGCCGAGCGAAACAGCGCCCCGGTTTTGCGGCGATGAATGTTCTCCAGGCTGGCGAGCCGAGACGCGTCAGCGTCCGGGTGGGGCGACGGAACCCGGTCGCTCACGCGACTCGGCTCGCCAGCTTCGAGATCGAGTACTTGGCCGCCGACCATTCCGACCGCTCCTGCGCCGCGGGCCAACTCCACGCAACTAACCGCTGCGGTTCGCGGCCCGTAACCCGTTCCCAGCACTTCGAACGCCATCGTGAGCAGGGCATCGCCCGCAAGGATGGCCAAGGCTTCCCCGAATTTCTTGTGGCAGGTCGGCAACCCGCGGCGAAGGTCGTCGTCGTCCATGGCCGGCAAATCGTCGTGAATCAACGAATACGTGTGAACCATTTCGAGGGCGCAGGCCGCAGGCAGAGCCGCATCGATCGTTCCACCTGCTGCCTCGCAGGCCAGGATCGCCAACAGCGGCCGAAGCCGCTTTCCCGGCGCGAGCAAACTGTAGCTCATGGCTTCGACGAGTGAAGCCGGTGCATCGCCACTGGCGGTAGGCACGACGGCTCGCAACGCGGCCTCGACCCGCTCTTGTCGGCTCGTCAGGTCGGCCCACAACTCACGGGACACGCACGACTCCATTCTTCGCGTCGAGTTCGCGGATCATTCCAAGGTTTTATCAACTTTGCATCGCAAAGCCTAGATGGGATTCGATTCCAGCCGGCTGGAAGCCGGGGCCTTCGAGGGGCAGCAACTGGGTACACCCTTCTTTTTCACCTTCCCTTCCATTCCCGGCCACGATTACACTGCCCGCCCGATTGCGATCTCCCTGGAACGGATTCCACCATGCCCGAACAACCCGGCAGCGCCCGCCTCTTCCCGCGCGAGAAGCTCGGGCTCGCTCTGCTCGCCGCGATCTTCCTCGGCCTCGGCTTCATGACTGTGATGCGCTCGGCCTTCATGAGCAACCCGAAGACGGACTTCCAAGTGTACGCCCGGGCCGCGTGGGCCGTGCGAGCCGGGGCGGATCTGTACGCCATCTCGGACAACAACGGCTGGCACTACATCTATCCGCCGGCCTTCGCGATCGTGATGGTGCCGCTGGCCGACCCGTATTCGTTCGCCTCTCGCGAAGGTTACTTGCCGTTCTGGCTCTCCACGAGCCTCTGGTACCTCATCGGGCTCGGTTGCTCGCTCTACACGGTTCACGCGCTCGCGTCCGTCGTGCTGCCCGATGCGGTTCCGGGCACGCGACGCTGGTGGTATGCCCGGCTCGCTCCGCTGTACGTCTGCCTCGGAGGCGTGATCCTGACGATTAGCCGGGGCCAAGTGAACACGGTGGTGATCGCGCTCGTGGCTGCGGGCTTCGTCGCGGCGATGCGGAATCGGCGACTCGCCTCGGGCGCGTGGCTCGCGTCCGCCGCCGTTCTCAAGATCATTCCCGCGCTGCTCGTGCTCTACCCGATCGTGCGGCGCGATACCCGGGCGGTGTTTGGGGGAATCGTCACCGCGGCACTACTTCTGATCGCGATGCCGGCAATGATTTGGGGCTTGCCTGGCGCGATGGAGGCGAATCGCCAGACGGCCGAACTCGTGCTCGCGCCCGTGCTCTCGAAGGAGGCCGACCAATCGCGGCATCAAGAACTTCACGGTGCGAATTCCACGCACTCGCAGTCCGTTCAGGCTGCGGTTCACACCTGGATGTACCCGGACCGCGCGACGCGCCCCGATGTCGTTTCCCCCATCGCGAAGTGGACTCACCTCGGCAGTGCCGCTCTGATGTTGGGCTTCACGCTGCTCGTGGCTCGGCGACGGCTGACCCCGGAACCCGCCGACCAACTCATCCTGCTCGGTAGCCTGTGCGTGATGATGATGCTGAGTACGCCGATCTCGCACCTGCACTATTACGCGATGGTGATGCCGCTCGTCTGCGGCATCTGGTTGCGGAGCGTGAAGCAGCGGCCGGGTGAAGTCGGCGCGGATCGGCGAACCACGCTGATCCTGGCCGTGTGGGGAATCGTGACGGCGATCCCGGCCCTGCCGAGCGAGCCGTTCGAGTGGCTGCGTGGGGCCGGCTTCGGAACGCTTGCCACGATCGGCCTCTGGGCCCATGGGTTAAGCCTGATCGGACGCTCTGGCCGCTTGCGGCTTCGCGATTCCAATCTCGATGCTCCTCGCGAAGCCGCAAGCGGCCTCCCCCACGATTTTCCTGCAATTCCCAGTAGTGTCCCGCACTCGTTTCGCATCTAATGGGAAGACCAGCCGAGGTGCCCATGGTTCGTTCCCTTTCCGCGATTCTGCTCCTGCTCGTTTCCCGCCCGGCAGTTGCCGCCGAGGTCGTCGAGTTTCGCCGCGACGTGATCGCGGCACTCTCGCGCGCCGGGTGCAACAGCGGCGCGTGCCACGGCTCCCCGCAAGGTAAGAACGGCTTCCGCCTCTCGCTGCGCGGTGGCGACGCCGACCTCGACTACCAAACGCTCGTTCGCGATCAGGGCGGCCGACGGGTGAACCTGCAATCGCCGGACGAGAGCCTCTTCCTTCTCAAAGGTTCCGGCCGCGTGTCGCACCAGGGCGGCGCACTCCTGGCCCGCGATCAAGCCGCCTACAAGACGCTCGCCCGGTGGGTGGCCGAGGGTTGCCGCGATGAGAAGCCTTCACCGCTCGTGAAGCTGGAACTCACGCCGACGAATACCCGCCTCGTCAAGCCCGAACAGCAAGTCGCCGCGAAGGCCCACTTTGCGGACGGCACCAGCCGCGACGTGACGGACCTCACCGTCTTCACCACGGCCGACACCGATGCCAGCGTCTCGGCAACGGGCCTGGTGAAGTTCCACCGCACCGCCGAAGCCTCGATCCTCGCCCGCTATCTCGATGGCATCACGAGCGCTCGCCTGACCTATGTCGAACCCGATACGAAGTTCGCGTTCACGAGCCCGCCACCCGCCAACTTTATCGACGAACTCGTCTTCGCGAAGCAGAAAGACCTGCAACTGCTCCCCGCCGCAATCTGCACGGACGAAGTCTTCCTTCGCCGCGTCTACCTCGATGCCATCGGCACCCTGCCGACCGCCGACGAAGCCCGCGACTTCCTCGATTCCAAGGACACGGACAAGCGGGCGAAGCTGATCGACAAGTTGCTGGCCCGTGAGGAATACGCTCTGTTCTGGGCGATGAAGTGGGCCGACATTCTTCGCGGCAGCCCAACCACCATCAGCGAACGCGGCGTCCACAGCTTCCACCGCTACCTCGTGAAGATGGTCGCCGAGGATCGGCCCGTCACGGATCTGGCCCGCGACCTGCTCACCGGTTCGGGGAACACTCTGAACAAACCCGGAGCCAACTTCTACCGCGTGGCCCGCACGCCGGAAGAGGCCGCCGAGACCGCGGCTCAACTGTTCATGGGCGTCCGCGTGCAGTGTGCGAAGTGCCACAACCACCCGTTCGAAGGGATCACGCAAACCGATTACTTCGGCCTCGCGGCATTCTTCGCCCAGGTCCAATTCAAGGGCACGCAGTTCGGCCTCGACGACGAAATCGTCTACCTCCAGCCGGGCCGCGAGGTGCAGAACCCGATCACGCGACGGCCGCAACCGCCCATCGCCTTCGGAACCAAGGCCGGCCCGTTCGCCCCGGACGACGATCGCCGCAAGGCCTTCGCCGACTGGCTCACCAAGCCCGGCAACAAGTTCTTCGCCCCGTCGGTCGTCAACCGCATCTGGTTCCACCTCGTCGGCAAAGGCATCGTCGATCCGGTGGACGACTTCCGCGACACGAACCCGCCGAGCAACCCGGAGTTGCTCAAGGCGCTGGCCGAAGACTTCGCGAAGAACGGCCACCGCTTGAAGCCGCTGATGCGAACGATCCTCAATTCGCGCATGTATCAACTCGCTGCGGACGGGCCGAAGCAGTCGCCGAACGCGGCGAGCCCGGACCGCTATTTCGTGAAGGCCTCGGTGCGGATGCTCGCGGCCGAGCAGGTGCTCGATGCCGTTTCGTCCGCGACCGGCGTCCCCGAATCGTTCAAGGGCTACCCGGCGGCCACGCGGGCTCTCGACCTGCCCGAGGGCGGCATCGACCATCCGTTCTTGCACGCGTTCTCGCGCCCGGTCCGCGACGCGGTCTGCGAGTGTGCCCGCGAGGAAGATCCGTCGCTGCCGCAGGTGCTGCACATGTTGAACAACGCCGGCGTCTTGTCGAAGGTGCGATCTTCCAAGGGCCGCGTCGCCGTGTGGATGAAGGAAGGCAAAACCAATGAGGAGATTGTGGAGCGCATCTACCTGTCGACGCTGAGCCGCCGTCCGACGCCGCAGGAACGCGATGTCGTGAAGAAGCACCTGTCGACAATCGAAGATAAAGCCGCCGGCCTCCAGGACGTGCAGCATGCGTTGTTGAACGTGAATGAATTCTTACTGCGGCATTAGAACATAGGCCCAATGCGGAGAGTTTCATGCCAGTTCCGTTCCGACTCAGGTTGCCATTCTTAATGCTTTTGGCCAGCCTGTCGTGCGTCCTCGGATGTTCGAGCCGGTCTGACCTGGCCAGTGGACAGAGTTCCACGACAGCGGGCAGGTCCGGCACAATTGCGCAGACGAAGTACGCATTCCACCAGTGGGAGAATTCTCAGTGGGCTCACAAGCTGAAGTTCATGGTCTGGGTCGATTTCAATTACGACGAAACGACTACCGAACGGGACGCGACGATCAAGACTGTCGCATCCCATTGGGATGGCCGTCGCATTGAATGGCAACTCGCTGTCACCGACGGCAACTTCACGAAGCTGCGGATCAACGACTCGGACTACGATCCGACAAAGGGGACCTTGTTTTTGGTCTCGACGAACGGTGGGACCATTCAAATACGGCAACTCAGAGCGCCCCTACCGGAGCCTGGTGTGGAACTCGAAACGTGTGAAGCGTTCGCCAAAAGCGATCCGGATGTTGCGAAGTTCATCGCTGCGACTGCAAAGCCGAAGTAATGCCTATTGCCTGCGGCTTACGGCACAATCGGACCACAAAGCCACCTTCCGTGCTCCTACTTCGTTTCCATTGGCCAACGTTCCGCGGCGGGCTCGGTTCTATCCCATGAACCCACTTTGCGAGGCTCCCATGCTGGCTTCAACCGTCGAGGCACCGCCCGAAGAACAGTTCTGGGAACGCTATAACAAGCGGCTCGAATTCCCGCTCTCCACTGCGGTCACGGTGCTGGTTCACGCGCTCGTGGCCGGGCTGCTGGTGCTCGTACTTGCGTACCTCATGAACGGGTCGAACAAGGCGTCGGCCGTGCCGGTTACGCTCGTCGAGGTCGTGGGCCAGGATGCCGATGGCGACGGATCGGCCGGGTCGGGGCGCGACGATGATCCGATCAGGAAGGAACCGGCCGACCCGTGGCAGGCGAGCCGCGATCTTCTGCCCAACCCCGCCAATTTGCCGAAGGTCGAGGCCGCGATTCGCAAGCTGCTCGAAGACCCGGAACGCGCGGTTGCGATCTCGCCGGCCAACGGTGCCCAATACGACCAATTGGACGAGACGCTTCGCAAAAAGTTGCTCCAAGAGCCCGGCGGGAACAAGGGTGCGGGCGGCGCGAACGGCAAGGGCGACGCCAAGCAAGCGGGTAACGGCCCCGGCGGGTTCGCCAACGATTCGCGGTCGCGGTCGCTCCGTTGGGTGCTGCGGTTCACCACGTCGGACGGCCAGGATTACCTCGATCAACTCGCGGCGATGGGGGCGGTGATCCTGATCCCGCTGCCGCCTGAGAACAAGGAGTGCCTGTACTTCCCGAACTTGAAGAAGCCGGGGGAACGCCGCCTGGCCACGGAAGGCGACCTGAAGAAACTCGCGGGTCAGGTGCGCTTCAGCGACGCCCGACCGGAATCGGTTCGGGCCGTGTGCGAAGCATTGGGCGTGAAGGAGAAAGCCCGCACGTTTTGGGCGTTCTTTCCGAAGGGTCTCGAAGACGAACTCGCGCGAAAGGAGATCGGCTACCGCAATCGCCGGCCCGAAGACGTTGCCGAGACCGTCTTCCGCGTTACGCTTCGCGATGGCAAGGCCGAGATCGCCGTGGTGGATCAGTCTGCGAAGTAGGGTGAGTTTGGCGAACCGGCGACGTCAGTCGCCGGGTGTGCGAAAACCCGGCGACTGACGTCGCCGGTTCGCCTGGAAAGGCCGGACTCGAGGACTCGGGAGTTTGCTTTGCGAAGCTGCCGTGTTCGGGTATGCTGACTTCAACCGAATCGCGAGGCCCATCATGCCAGCACCCACCCCCGACGAACTCGATGGAAACGTCCCGCCGGACCCGACTCAGATTCCCGAGGCACCGCCCGAGGAAGAGTTCTGGGAGCGGTACAACAAACGGCTCGAATTCCCGATCGCCACGGTCGCGGCCGTACTGCTGCACCTCACCGTCGCGGCATGCCTCGTGTTCTTCTTCCTCGGCTACTTCGGCAAGAACGTGGACAAGTCCGGCGTGCCGGTGAGCCTGGTGCCGGACATGGGCGGCCTCGACGACGAAGGCACCGGCTCGGCCGGTTCCGGCGGCATCACGGATCCGCTCAAGGAAGCCAAGAGCACCTCGCTCGAAGAACAACTCAAGGTGCTGCCCGATCCCAGCCAACTGCCCGTGATCAAAGACAACATCAAGGAATCGCTCAAGTACGACAACGAGGGGAACATCCCGGTTTCGGATTTCAACGCGCCGGCCTATGCTGCCGTGGACAAGACGCTCGCGGACAAGTTGCTCGGCATCGGCGCGAAGAAAGGCGCGGGGCCAGGAGCGGGCAGCGGCGACGACGGCACCAAGGGCACCGGCCCTGGCGGCACCGGTGCGAACTCCTCGCGGGCGCGCTCGCTCCGCTGGGTCATGCGGTTCCGCACCAATAGCGGCGAAGATTACGTCGCCCAACTCGCGGCCATGGGCGCGGTGATCATCGTGCCGCTCCCGCCCGAGAACAAGCAGTGCCTCTACTTCACGAACTTGAAGAACTTAAACGAAAAGAAGATGTGTACCGACGACGACCTTCGGAAGCTCGCCGGGCAGATTAAGTTCAGCGACACGCGGCCGGACTCGGTGCGGGCCGTGTGCGATGTGCTCGGCGTGAAGGAGAACGCGAAGTCGTTCTGGGCCTTCTTCCCGCGTGGTTTGGAGGACGAAGTCTCGAAGAAAGAGATCGGCTACCGCAATCGCCGGCCCGAAGACATCGAAGAGACGATCTTCCGGGTCATCGTTCGCGGCGGCAGCTACGAGATCATCGTGGACGACCAAACCCCGAAGAAGTGATCCATCTGGAAGCGCGGGCCGACCGCGCTTCCACGGTTAGCCCTTGCCGGGAATCGCACGGCCCATCACGCTCAGCAGCATCTTCATGTCGTCCCAGCAGTCCTTTTTCTTCGTCTCGTCGCGCAGCAAGTACGCTGGGTGAAACGTACACAGCACGGGGATGGTCCCCAAGGTGTGCATCGTGCCGCGAAGCTTGCCGATTCCGAGGGTCGAGCCGAGAACGTTCTGCGCCGCGGTCGCGCCGAGGCAGACGATAAACTTCGGGTTCACGAGTGCGATTTGTTCGTCGAAGTACTCGCGGCAATTGTCGCGCTCCGTGGTACTCGGCGTGCGGTTGTTCGGCGGCCGGCACTTGATCGTGTTGCAGATGTAAACTTCTTCGCGCTTGAACCCGCAGGCACCGATGATCTTGTCCAGAAGCTGCCCGGCCTTGCCGACGAACGGTTCGCCGCGTGCATCTTCATCCGCACCCGGCGCTTCGCCCACGAAGCAAATCTCGGGATCGACCGGGCCGACGCCGAAGACGGTCTGCGTTCGCGTGGAGAAGAGTTCTGGGCAGCGGTCGCACGGGGCGATGCGCTTCGCGAGTACCGTGAGTGCGAGCCGTCGCGATTCCGGGCCGCTCGCAGCTTCGTGCTGCGGCGCGTCTACAACGACGGGCGAAGCCCCAACAGCCTGAGCAAAATGCAATCGTTCACCGACGGGGACGAACTCGACGCCCGCCGAGCGCAGCGATTCGAGATGCGTCCGGAGTTGACGAGCGAGATCCATTACTTCTTCTCTTCCACGGTCAACTTCAACGGGGCGCTGGTCAACGTCACCATGCCGAAGCCGTCATTTTCCTTGGCATCCTTCGGCGGCGGAGTCATGCCCGTTTTGAAGGTCGCGACCAGTTCGTAGTCGCCGGGCGCGGTCCAGTAGGTGAACTTCGATGCACCGCGGAAGCCGCTGGTGAGCGACTTCACGGGAATCGAGAGCGACTTGCCCGGCGCGATCTCGACGGCCGTCGGCAGGCGGAACTCACGCGTGAACGCCAGCATCGGGTTCGCCGTCACGGCTCCCTTCCCCTTCAGTTCGAGTTCGATCACCACGGAATCGCCGCCGGACCAAACCATGACGGCCTTATCCGAGGTGTTCTTGATTTCGAGCGTGAGATCGACCGTGGGAGTTGCGGGCGGGCGACCGCCGCGTGGCTTGGCGGAGTCTTCGATCTTCTGCTTGTACTCGGCCGGAGTGAGGCCGCCGGTATCCAGAGTGAACTTCAGAGTCTTGCCGGTGATGCTCAGTTCGAGTGGTGTTCCCTTGGGATCGGCCTTGGGTTTGTCGGCTGCGAGAGCGGTGGTCGCCGCGAGCGTGAGAAATGCGGCCAGCGCGGGAATCGAGTGAAACATAAAGCAACTCCAAGTGGTTGATGGGCGTTTCAAGCCATTCTAGCCACGGCGATCCGCGGGCTCCAAAAATCTTCCTCCGGTCGCGGCTCCATCCGCTATCATTCCTTTGGCGGCGACGCACTCTTCCACCCTCTCAACCCGGCGGTGACATGGACGAGTTGCACCACGAATGCGGTGTGGCGGCGCTTTACTACCTGCCCACCGCCGCGGACAAAGAGAAATCGCACGTCTGGTCCGGCGACCCGGACGAACTCTCGCGGCACATGCCGCGGATGCTCCTCGACCTCCAGAACCGGGGCCAACTCGCCGCCGGCATGTCCAGCTTCAACCCCAATCGCGACCTGCTCCTCGATACGTACAAGGAACTCGGCACGGTCATCGAGGCGTTCAAGATCAACCATCCGGCCAAGTACGCCAGCATCATGGAGGAGTACGCGGGCAGGGCTTCCATTGGGCACACGCGGTACGCCACGTGCGGGGCCACGAGCCGCCGCTACGCGCAGCCGTTCGAACGCCAACACGGTTGCAAGTGGAAGTGGTTCGCCTTCGCCTTCAACGGGCAACTCACGAACTTCGCCGCCCTTCGCGATCAACTCCTCCAAAATCACGACTACCACCTGCCGCGCGAGAACGATACCGAAGTCATCATGCACTACATCGCGCACGAGATGCTCGGTGGTGTGCGGCCGAACTGGGTGGAACTCTTTTCGCGGCTCAGCCAGAAGTTCGACGGCGCGTACAACATCGTATTCTTGAACGCGATGGGCGACATGGTGGTGCTGCGCGATCCGACTGGGTTGCGGCCGATGTGCTGGGCCCACGAAGGCTCGGTTTTCGGCGCGGCCAGCGAAAGCGTCGCCCTCCAGAACATCGGCTTCCGCAAGATTCAATCGCTCGAACCGGGCCACATGATCCTGATTCAAGACGGCAAGCTGAGCATGCATCAGTTCGCCGAGCCGCGCCGCAAGAGCCACTGCTTCTTCGAGTGGATTTACTTCGCGAACGTGGCCAGCACGCTGGACAACCGCAGCGTCTACCTTTCGCGGGCGAAGCTCGGTCAGGAACTGGCCAAGCAAGAACGACTGCTCGATCGCGTGCCGATGGGTTTGGGCGATACCGTGGTCGTGCCGGTGCCGGATACCGGGAAGGCGGCCGCGGATGCGATGGCCTTCGAACTCGGCATCCCCTGCGTCGAAGGGCTAATTCGCAACCGGTACATCGGCCGCACCTTCATCGAAGGGGCGAACCGCAGCGACAAAGCGCAACTGAAGTTCACCCCCTTGCGCGAGGTGCTCGAAGGCAAGCGCGTGATCCTCGTCGAGGATTCGATCGTTCGCAGTACCACGCTCAAGAGCCTGCTGCACCACTTGAAGGATCAGGGCCGCGCGGCGGAGATTCACGTTCGCGTGGCGTGCCCGCCGATCCTCGCGCCGTGCTTCTACGGCATCGACATGAGCAAGGTGAGCGAACTGTTCGCGCCGCAGCGCATGGCCGGGAAGGTGCCGACCGTTGCGGAGCAGGACGCGATGGCGAAGGAACTCGGGGCGACGAGCCTCTTCTACCTTCCCGTGGACGCCGTGGCTCGGTGCATCGGCCTGCCGGACGATCAGTTGTGCCGCGGTTGCATCACGGGCGAATACCCGACCGAGGCCGGCGAACGGATGTACCAACTCGCACTGATCAACCGCGACAACGATGCGGACGCGGGCCGCACGTACGAATGCGCCCCGAGCCCGCGGATCGGCTCCCAGCCGCTCGCAGTGAGGTGATAATCTCACTTGAACCTCAGCCAAGGCACTCGCTACATTGACACTGATAGCGAGTGCCGACCATGAAGCTCGAATTCCTGCTCCTCGCCGATTCCGCCGTGAGTGCGAAAGACGGAGTTTTTTCCGCCCTCAATTGCGGTTTGGACTGCTTCCGGTGCAGGGCGTTTCCAGCCCGGAAGTCCTCACTTGTCGCAATCGCCCGAATCCTGTTCGATCCGGACGAGATGGATCGGCCGCACGATTTTCTGTTGGAACTGATCGGGCCGGGCGGCGATCGCCTGGATCCTGCGATTCCCGTTACGGTCACGCCGATCCCGTACGCGCGACACCCGGATCGCCCCAACCACATGACGGTTGCACTCACCGTCTATTCGTTGAGCTTTTCCGAAGCGGGGTTTCATACCTTCCGTTTTTCGTCGGGAGAGCGGGTACTCGGCGAATCGCCATTCGAGGTCTTTCAGTCGGAGGGAATACCGTGATTGCACAAGTCGTTTACCTGAGCCGAGAGGGCCGCGGATACAACCTCGAAGTGAATGCCGATCCAGATCCAACCACTCGCTGCGAAGTTCAAGGCGCGATGACTCAATCTCGTAAGGTGAATGGCCGAGCCTTGGAGGTGATGCGAAAGATCGCAGCGATTCACGCGAGAATGAACCCTCGTCCCGGCACCTCTTCGGTCGAACTCATCCGTGAGGCTCGTGAAGGCGCGATGTATGAATGAAGTCGACTTGGAGGCAACAGTCGTTCTCGACTCCAGTTTCCTTACGGCTTACTGCGCCAAGGAACCCGGACGATTTGTCCGGGCTTCCACCGAATATGCCCGATACGTTCGTGAAGGTCGCGAGTTCTTCGCCCCTGGTGTAGCAGCGGCAGAGTCCCTCTTCGCACTTTGTCGCAAACTGAACGATGGAGTTCTGACGGCCGACGAGCACGCGGATGCGATTCAGACTCTCGTTCTGATTCTCTCCTGTACCAACACATCCCCCGGAGGCGATCTGCAACTCACCGACCGAGCCGAACAGATTCGTGCCGGCTACGGTTGCAGTCGCTCGGCAGATGGAATCTTCATTGCGCTCTGCGAGGAACTCACTCGCCACGGCAAATCGGAAATTGCGACCTTCGACGAATCCCTGCATCTTCAGGCCGCTCGGAATGCCCCAACGGTTGTGGTCCATACGTTGAGTTGAACGAATCCGTCCGGCTTTGCCTTTTCCTGGATGGAGCCATGTCTTCCAACAACGACTTCATCGCCTACGAACTCTACGCCGATCAGCAGTACGCCATCGAATCGGCCCCCATCGCGCGCGACTGGATGGATCAGGCCCACGTGCGCTTCCCCTATCGGTGCCTGCCGCTCGTCATCGCCAATCAGTGCGGGTGGGTGCTGCTCTCGCCCGCGTCCTTCCGCGTCTATTGGTACGGCGGCCCCGAGAAGACCGACGTCGAAGTGCAATTCGATGGCCCGCCGGATAGCCGCATCATCAGCCACTTCGGCGTCGGCACCGTCACGTTCTCCATCCCCTACTTGTTCCGCACGCCGCCCGGCATCAACCTCTGGGTCAAAGGTCCGGCCAACCACATCAAAGACGGCATCCAGCCGCTCGAAGGCATCGTCGAGACCGACTGGCTGATGTCCACGTTCACCATGAACTGGAAGCTGACGCGGATTTGCGAGTGGGTGAGCTTTCAGAAGGGCGAGCCATTCTGCATGTTGGTGCCGTTGCCCCGCGGCTTACCCGAGAGCCTGATTCCGAAGCGCGTGCCGATCGAAGCGGACGCCGCCTTGCACGCTAAGTATCTGGAGTGGCAGACGAGCCGCTCGGGCTTTCTCACGGGCTTGGCTTCGCGCGACCCCGAGGCCGTGAAGCAGGGCTGGCAGAAGGATTATTTCCAGGGGAAGAAGCCGGACGGCAGCGACTTCGAACAGCATCAGACGCGCCTGGCGATCCGCGACTTCGCCCCGCCTGAACCGACGAAGCCGATCCTGCAAGAAGGCGAAGGGCCGCACTAACTCAGCCGACGAACACGCCGCCTGCCAGCCGCAGGCCGCCGAACACGCTCAGATCCTGGACCGTTCCCGGTTCCGCGGCCGAGGTGAAATTCCTTCCCAAGTAAACGCGCGCTCCCGATGGCGTGCCTTCGCCGCTGCCCACCGCCAACTCCGCGAACGGATCGCCATCCGCATCGACCGTGGCCACTCGCACGCCACCGCGATCCGTCGAGTTCCCCGCCACGAAGAAGTTCGCGACGGGGGCGGCGTACGCGCCGTCGATGTTCCCCGAGGTCACGATCTGGCCGCTCAAGGCGTAGACGCGGGGCGCTCCGCCGGGGCCGCCGCCGAAGACGAGATCGGCGAAGCCGTCGCCGTTGATGTCGCCCAGCGCGACGAACGACCCGTTGCGAAGGGTCACGGCATCGGAGCCGGGGAAGGCGAAGAAATCGTTGACGAGGTGCGTGGGGCTTCCGCTGAACAGCGACTTGCCGTTGAAGACGCCGATGCGGGGCCCGCCGAGGAACCCGGCGGCGACGGCAATGTCTTGAACGCCATCGCCGTTCACATCGCCAGCCGCGGCTCGCGCACCGCCCCGGAACGACGGATCGTCGATGCCGAAGAAGTTCGCCTTCACCCCGACCGCTCCGTTCGGGGGCAGTCCGAAGATCGTGACCCGAGGCCCGCCGCCCTGATCCGGCGTGATGATCACCTCGGCCCGGCCATCGTTGTCCAAGTCCGCGACCGCGACGAACCCGCCGCCCGTGAAGTCTTCGCTTCCCGCGAACGGAGCCATCACGGGAATGAGGAGCGTTGCGTTGTCCTTGCCGCTGATCGCGGCGAAGCGAATGGGCGTTCCCGGCCCGGTGATGAGAACGGTATCCGGTATGCCGTCGCCATCGACATCGCCGACCGAGACCCGCACGTTCCCGGCATACCCGGGGAAGAGACCCGCCGGCGTGGACCCCGGCCCGCCGTACTGCCCCGAAACCACGTTCGGCGTGAAGAGATTGGCCTGCCCGTTCTCGCTACCGCCCACGGCGAGCCGCCGTCCTTCTTCGACCGTAGCGACGAATCGGGCCACGCCGAAGTCCTGAGTCGTTCCCACCGCGGTCGCGATCACGATTCGGCCATTCGGATCGATGGCGATGGCATTGCCGCGATCATCGCCGGCCGTGTTGATGCCTCCGGTCGCGGGAGTGAGAACGCCGAAGATGCTGCCGTCGGCGTTGAGCCGTTGAATCCGCGCGTCGTTGTTCCCCGAGGCGTTCGAGAAGCCGACCGCATCGATCGTCCCGTTCCACTCCAGGGCCACTCCCATGGCCTTGCTCGAAGCCCCCGCACCGGCCGGATACGTCACCTTGCCGTCGCTGTCGAAGGAGTTATCGAGGCTGCCGTCGACTCCACTGAGGCGAGCATAGGCTGCGTCGGCCACGCCGCCATCGTCGAACCCCACGGTCACGATCCTGCCGTCCGATTGCACCGCGACGCCCATCGCGCGATCGTCGAAACCGAAGTCGATGGTCTGCTGGCCATCGGCATCGAACGTGTTATCTGGGGTGCCGTTGCCGAGGAGTCGCAGGATGGCGAAGTCGTTCGCGTTGGCTCCGGCGGCGTTCAGATCCGTGTATCCGGCCGCGACGATCTTACCGTCCGGCTGAAGCGCGATCGACGTGCAGAAATCGGATCCGCCGAACGAGACGTTCTGCATGCCGTTGCCGTTGAACGCGTTGTCGAACGAGCCGTCGCTCGGCTTGAGCCGGACGAACGCGAAGTTGCTGCCGCTCACGCCGCCCGAGAAGGAACCGCCCACCAGAATCATGCCGTCCGGTTGAACGAGAACGGAACTGGCTCGCTCGTCGGTTCCGAATCCGAAGTCGATGGTCCGCTTCCCGTCGCCATCGAACGACGGCTCGAGCGAGCCGTTGGTATTGAGCCGGGCGATGGCGAAGTCGTTGAGTGTAGCCGCGGAGTGGGAGTAACCGACCACGACGATCTTGCCGTCGGCCTGGACTGCGACGCCGGTGGCGACCTCCGCGTCGGTCGTGCTCGCGGCTCCGAAGAAGATCGTGGCCTTCCCCGTGCCGCCGCCGAAGGTGGTGTCGAGCGTGCCGTTGGCGTTGTACCGAGCGATGGCGAAGTCGGAGGTGGCACCGCCCGTCGAGCCCGCGATCACGATCTTGCCATCGGGTTGGATGGCAATGGCGTTCGGCCGGTCGTCGTTCCCGAAATCCGTGGTGTTGAAGCCGCCGGTACCGAAGGAAGGATCGAGTGCCGCCACGAGCGCGGGAACTTCACGAGACTCCAGGCGTTCGAGCCGAAGGAATCGAAGGGGGAACGAAGGCGTCACGTCTGGCTCCGGAGGTGCGTTCGGGCTCGCCATGTAGTTTAACACCTGGGTGCCTTTGGAAGGCGGCGGGTTCTCGTTCGAGTGGCCGCGTGCGTTTTTCCGATTCGCGTTAAACCTGCGCTCCGGTCCGACCGATACAACCGGTAACGTTCGCCGAACAGATCGCGCCCTCGAAGTGCGGACAGTTCGGAACGCAGGGACGATTCAGGTGGCCCGGCGGGGGAGTGGCGATGAAGAACAAGCGATTGTGGTTGGCGGGAATTGCCGCGGCCCTGGGTTTCAGTGCGGCCGGTTGCCAAACGAACTTCGGCGGCATGACGCTGCCGAGCGGCCGGTACCTCGATCACCAACCGCAATACTTCCCGGCCGATCCGACCTTCCCCTTGCCGCGCGAGTTGGCGACGCAGATCGACCCGGCCGGCGCGGGAGGCGGGATCGGCGCTCCCGCCGGTGCGGCCATCGTACCGCCGGCTCAGCCCGTGCCGATTCCCGGCAGGTAAGGCGACCTGGGCAATTCAAACGCGAACCTCGAAACCCGGTTTCTGCTTGGGAAACCGGGTTTCTTCGTAGAGAAACCCGGTTTCCCAAGCAGAAACCGGGTTTCAGTCGGGGCGAACCCGGCGGCTCGGCTTGATTCCACTTCTCACTGCCGTTATGGCCCCACGCGAAGACACACGAACACGTTCCCGCCAGCCGACACGGATGCCGGCGGCGCGGGGATTGTCGAGGGATTAATCATGGCGCAGGGATCGCGCAAGCGCATCGCGGTGCTCGGAGCGAGCATGCTTCTGTGTACGGGCCTCGTGGGCTGCATGGACAACGACCCGAAGCCACTGAAGGGACCGTCCAAGACGCCGTCGTGTGGCGTGATGGGCAGCACGGTGAAGCCGGGCTTGGGTTCGACCAACGGCAGCGGAGCGCAGCCGGCGGGATTCACCTCCACCGGCGGTCGCCCACCGGCGAACGGCGACTACTTCAAGACCGGCTCGACGGGTGGGAATACGAACTTCGGCGCGCAGACCGTGCCGGGCTCGACGGGCATGGGCACCTCGATGGCCCCGAGCGGCTCCGGCGTGGTGCCGGGGATCGCGCCTTCCAACTATCCGCCTGCGAGCGGAGGCACTCCGACGTCTTCGCTGCCGGCGAACCCGCCGAGCTTCGACTATGGAAACGTCACGATGCCGATGCCGACCCCGCCGCAACCGCCACCCGGCGCGGGCTTCCCGGCCGCGCCGACTCGATAGTAAGAACGCGCATATAGCCCGCCGTTTACGGCGGGTTTTTCCGCACTCGCCGTTTACGGCGGGTTATTTCACGCGGGCCTTCTCCAACCGCTTCACGAAGAGTGCCGCGACGTAACCCGCCTTGAAACCGGCGTCGATGTTCACCACCGTCACGCCGGCCGAGCACGAATTGAGCATTGTCAGAAGGGCCGCGACTCCGCCGAACGAGGCTCCGTAGCCCACGCTGGTCGGCACCGCGATCACGGGGCAATCCGTGAGCCCGCCCACCACGCTGGGCAACGCCCCATCCATTCCCGCCACCACGATCACTACGTCCGCCAAGGCGAACTTCTCCCGATGCCTCAACACGCGATGAATCCCCGCCACGCCGACATCCACGATGAGTTCCGCGTTCACTCCCATCACCCGTGCCGTCACGGCAGCTTCCTGCGCCACGGGCAGGTCGCTGGTCCCGGCCGTGACGACCAGCACCCGGCCCGCGAGCGTTGGCTTCGCACCCGCCGGCAACCAGAGCGTTCGCGCCAGTCGATCCTGTTCCGCTTGCGGGAAGTGGCTCGACAAATACGCGGACTGATCGGCACTCAACCTCGTGACGAAGCAATCCTGCCCCGCTTCACCCATTCGCCGAATCGCGGCTTCCACCCACGGCGCGGTCTTGCCCTCGGCGAAGATCACCTCGGGGAAGCCGCAGCGTTCCTTGCGGTGCAGGTCGAGCGTGGCGAAGCCGAGGTCGCCGAACGCGGGATCGCCGAGCTTCGCCGCGGCCGCATCGACGTCTAGCGATCCCGCGCGAACCGACTCTAACATCAGGCGCAACTCTGACGGCGACATACGAGCTCCTTTCAGACGTCACCCGGCGGCTCACGCCGCTCGGCTCGCCAATGCTTCCATTCTACGCCGCTCCAAAACTTGAGGAAAAATCGGCTCCGCTCCAGAGTTCGGTCAAGTTCGCCGTCCGCACAACCGATACAACCCGATGTTCGCCAATGGAATGTCGTGATCACGGAGGGGGAAGATGAACGTCGCGCTCGCCGCAATGCTCGGGCTCAGCCTGGCCCAGCCGCCGGCCCCGGCCTCGGATTACCATCCGTTCAACTCGCGTTCCATCAAGTTCCCCATCCAGTTCGCGCCGGAAAAGGTGAAGACCATCCGCAAGGTCGAACTGCACGTGAGCAACGATGGCGGACAGGTCTGGCAACTGGCGGCCGTCGCGCCGCCGACCCAGGATACCTTCACCTACGCGGCCCCGTCCGATGGCCGCTATTGGTTCCACATCGTGACCGAGGATTTGAAGGGCCTTAAAGACCCAGCGAATCTCACGACCGAAGCGCCGGCCATGAAGGTGCTGTTCGATTCCAAGGCACCTGCGGTCGCATTCAGTAACGCCAAGCGGACCGGAGACGAAGTCACGGTGGAATGGAAGATCGAGGATCAGTTCCCCAAGGACGACGCGACGCGCGTTTACTTCCGCCCCGTGACCGCGACGGAAGGTTGGCAGGAAGTCTCGCTGCCCGCGAATTCGCGTACCGGCGTTCGCTTTGCCCCTGGTGTTGCCGGGCCAATCGTGGTTCGGGTGACGGTCGCGGACCTCGCCGGGAACACGGGTGAAGGAACGAAGGAAGTCGCGGGCACGGGCCTGGTAAACGCCCAGGCCAGCACGAGCCTCTCGTCCACCGGCACGACGATTCCGACCGTGCCTCCCGCTTCCCTTGCCACGCCGGCCGGCGGCGCGATTCCGCCTCCAGATTTCGGCCCGCCGCTCGGAGGCCCCATCGCTCCGACTCCACCCGCAGCAATGTCGCCCGCGATCGTTCCGCCGCCCGTCTCGATCGCTCCGCCGGCCGCGGCCCCGCCGATGGTTGCCGTGCCGCCGCCCGCTTCCTCCGTCATGATTCCGTCCGGGCCGAGCCTGGCTCCGTCGTCGCCGACGCCGGTGCCAACCTTCGACCCGCGCAACACCCTCACTCCGGCCAGTGGTTCGACCCACACTCCCACCGGCCCTGTCATCGAAGCGAGCCGGGCTCAGGTCATCAACGCACTCCGCTTCGACCTGAACTATCAGGTCGAGCAGCGCGGCCCCTCGGGCATCAGCCGCGTCGATCTGTGGGTGACCCGCGACGATGGCAAGACTTGGGTGTGGTGGAGCCAGCACGAAGGCCGCGAGGCTGCACTCAAGGTAAACCTCGGCACCACGTCCAACTCGCAGCCCGAAGGGCTCTACGGCTTCCGCCTCGTTCCCGTGAGCGGGGCCGGGCTCAGCGATTCCACGCCAATCGCGGGCGACGCCCCGGACATGCGCGTGATCGTCGACGTCGCCGCCCCGGTCGTCAAAATCTTCCCGGCCATCGCCGACCCGAACGACCCGCAGGCCCTCATGCTCCAGTGGGAAGCGACCGACAAGAACTTCGGCGACGAGCCGATTACGCTGGAATGGTGCGAAGGCGCGACCGGCCCGTGGCGGCCCGTGGCCACGAGCCTCACGACCGACGCGCCCAACGGTGTCGGCGTGCTGACGAAGCGCTTGCCGAACACGGGCCGCTACTCGTGGCACGTGCCGACCGGCCTGCCGCCGCGGGTTTACTTGAAGGTGACTGCCAAGGACGCCGCCGGCAACATCACCGAGCAGGTGACCCGCGAACCGATCCTCATCGACCTGATGAAGCCGCGTGCGAAGATCACGAGCATCGGCACCGGCACGAGCCTGCTGCCGACGACGGGCACCGGCCCCTCGTTCGGCCCGCTGGTTCGTCCGTAGGAACGGGCACGGGCTCGTTTCCGATTTCGCCCAGTTGTTTGGTGCCAGTTCGGCCACGGTGGCTCGTAGGGGGGCCGGACCGCAATGGCCGCGAATGCGGCCATCGCGGGAGGCCCACGCGGCATCACCAGCGACTTCCCCGCGTGGGCCTCCCGCGACCAAATCGCTTCGCGATTTGCCGCGGTCCGGCCCACCCTACTCGGCTTCTTGGTTGTTCAGGGCATAGCAGCATCGGGATTTATTTCGTGCCAGTTCCGTAGTTTCAACCCGAGGGTCGCGCTCGACTCGGACCGGCGAGAACGAGCAGGGCGAAGAGCGCGACTGCGAGCGGGCGATGGAAGTCGATGCCCACGGCTTCCATCATGTCGAACGGCACGAGTTGAACAACGAGGAGCAAAGCCGCGATCGCGGCCAGACGGCGATTGCCGCCTTCAACCAGTTCCAGCACCCACGGCACCGCGAGTGCCAGTACCAGCGATTCGTATGCCAGCACCTGCGGGCAGAGCACGGCACCCACCGCGGCTGCAGCCGCCGCCCAAGCGGCCGATGGCCGTATCCCCGACCATGCACATCGCCCGACCACGAGCCCGAACCAAATCAGGTAACTCGCCAACGTCGTGGTTGCCGTCTGTTCGATGAGCACGCCAGTCGCAACGAACAGCAGCCGGTTCCAACTCGTGATCTCGGGGTTCCGCTCGGCGAGGTTGAACGCCACGCTCTTGTGCCCGGCCGCGAGGAAGTCGAGGTACTCGCGCAGGAACAGCGGCGAGCCGCCGATCATCGTCGCGGCGAGGGCGTTCCCAATCCCGACCGTGGCCACGAGTGCGACCGCCCGCTTCCAACCGCCCAGATACCAAGCGAGCGGCACCAGCGGCAACGCAACGTGCGGCTTGATAAAAGCCACCGACCAGAGCAGCACGCCCAGTGTGGGTCGGCCTTTTTCAAAGCACCACTGCCCGAGCGCCACGCACCCGACAACGACGAGCGTTGTTTGCCCGACCTGCACAATGGCGAGCGTGAGGAAGTTCACGACGAGCAAGAATGGGAGGAGCCAGGCGAAGCTGCTGGGTGGCACAGGCCTTCTTGCCTGTGGGGAAAACAAGCCGGGCAGCCGTGCGATGCCGAACGCCGCGATCGCGCTCAGAATTGCCCAGGCAATCTTTGCCTCTCTCAAAGGCAACATCGCGAACGGCGCGTAGAACAGCACCGCCATCGGCGGCAGGAAGTACCCGCAGTTGTTCACGAACGCATCCGGACCCGCGTCCGGATCGGGGAATTGCTCGGCGGCCGCGGCGCGAACCTTCGCGGTGTCGTAAGGCGATTCGCCCCGCAGCCCGAGTTGAGCGCCGAACCGGTAGATGAAGAAGTCCGGCTGCCCGTTCGCGTTCACTTGTAGCAGCGCGAAGGCCAACACCAGTCCGGCCGAAACAAAGGCCGCGCGGTTAGCCAACGCTCTTCTCCGGCAGGAGCATCAGGGCCGGATGGCGGAGGTGATCGATCACCGCGTTGCCGAACGCCGCGCCGACGGCACCATCCACGATCCGATGATCGAACGAGAACGACAGATACACCATCTCCGCCGGGTGAATGCGGCCGTGCGAATCGTACACGGGTCGCTTCACCACCTTGCCGATGCCCATGATGCCGACTTCTGGGAAGTTCACGATGGGCGTCGAGATCAAGCCGCCGATGCCGCCGACGGACGTGACCGTGAACGTGCCGCCCTTCAGGTCTTCGATCTTCGGCTTGCCGGTGCGAGCCTCGCCGCTGAGCCGTTCGATCTCGATCGCGATGGTCGCGATGTCCTTCTTGTCCGCGTCCTTGATCACGGGCACGATCAGGCCGCCGGGCGTCGCGGTGGCGATCCCAATGTGGTAGCGATCGTGCAGCACGATCTCGCCGGCCTCCTCGTCGAAGGTCGCGTTCACCATCGGCACATCCTTCAAGGCCCGCGCCGCGGCCTTCACCGTGAACGCCAAGTAGGTGAGCTTGATACCGGCTTTCGCGAACGGTTCGCGCAACTGCTGGCGGAGCCGCACCAAGTCGGTGAGGTCGCACTCGTCGATGTACGAGTAGTGCGGAATGCGGCGCGTCGCTTCGACCAAATGCTCGGCAATCTTGCGGCGAAGTCCGAGGAACTTCACGCGACTGCCGGCGATGCCGTAGTCCGTCTTGGCGGCCTTCGGCGGCGGGTGATTGCCCGCGGGCGCGGGCTTGAGGAACGGCGTGAGATCGTCCAACAGTATCCGGCCGTGCGGCCCAGACCCGCGAATGCGAGCGAGGTCGATCCCG
>JAYTGN010000195.1:0-5173 GCA_043733485.1 Gemmataceae bacterium | reverse complement strand
CTGCTCGGCAGGGTCCGCTCTGAAGCGGGTTATGGGCTGAAGGAGTCTGGCACTTTCCTTGATTGGTGGCACATGGATTCAGCCAGGGTGATCTAGCCGATCTCTTCATTGCCGCAGCCGTCCCGAGCGGTGTGGTCGCCGAGAAGGGATTCGACGTCGTCCCTCCGGCGGAATTCTTTGCGTCGCGGCAGATTTGGGCCTCACTGGCCAGCCGCCCTGCCGACGCACTGCTGATCCGTGGCACCCTCAAGCCCGGCGACCCCGATCTTGCCCGCGACACTGACATCCGGACCGATCTCAGCGCCCGCCTTCGCAAGCTAGATACGGCACTGCTGAACCTGAAATCGCCGGGGGGCCAGGCCGAACTGCCATCGCTCCTGAAGAAAGTTTTCGCCTGGGGAATCGCACCGCGCTTCGATCCCAACGAGCAGACCCGCTTTCAGCGGGCCGCCTTCGGCGGTGCGTTCACGAACGAGGACCGCGATCGATGGCTGACGGCCATCAGCGCCGCCATCGACGACCGCCGCCGCCGCGTGCCACTCGATGAACGAGGCGGGCTGGTGGTGCCGACCGGCATCGCCGCGATCGCCCGAGCCGTTGCCGAACTCGCCGCCGACGATGGCAGGCTCTCCATCCACGCCCGCTGGAAAAAGGCAGAATTCGTCGAAGCCACCGGCGTGAGTCCCGACACGGATGCCGGCGCCATCGGTGCCGGATGGCTCACACAGATCGCGGCCGTCCGCCCGGCCGCCGCCCGAATCGAATCCCTGCAACTGCAGGAGATGCTGCAACCTGTTGCGTCGCCGTTGACGCTGCGAATGAGCCACCCCGGTGATCCATGGCGAACGGGTTTTGTCGGGAGGAATGCGGCGTCCCGCGACGAGGTTCGTCGCCGTCAGGAAGCCGTACCGCGGCTGGTCGTCGCCGCCTCGGCGGAAACAGCCTGGGAGGCGGCTGAAGTCGCCGTGGGGCTGATCGACGACTTCAGCGAAAGTGTCCCGCTCCTTCAGCGGCAATCGTATGCCGCCTTCGGTTTCAACGCCCCGGCCGCCCGGGCCCCGCAGGCGATCCTGATCGCGGTGCCGCCCCAGCCGCGCAAACTCCTCGACAACGAACTCCTGGCCGCGATCCTCGCCGAAACGCGGGAACTGGCCCCCGCGCGCGCCACCCGGCCGACCGACCTCCGGGACGGCCACGGTTTCGTGCCATCCGTCTGGCTGCCTGCCGCCGGCCCCGACCGTGTCCGTCTCGACGCCGACTCACAATACTGGAACATCGGTTGAATCCGACAGGAGGCCGCCATGAAGCTTGCCACCCTTTACGAAACTCTCCACCCCTCGGGCGACGACCGCGCCTTGCAGGAAGGGTTCGAAGCCCGCGTGTACGATCCGCTCTGGTTCCTCGCCCGGCAATGGCAGATGGGAGAGCACCAGGGGGAGAACGCCAGCACCCCGGTGGCCGCGACGTTCACCCTCGCAACGGCCAAGATTGATCCGAGCGCCGCGACGCCGCATCGTCGGCCCGACCTCGAGCCGGCGGAAGCGGATCTCGAAGCCGAGCCGGACAACTGGTGGACCATGGGCCGCCGCATCCGCATCGGCCAGATTCTGAAAGGCCGTGTGCCGGCGGACGCCGTGAAGTATCGCTTTCAGAACCCCGCGCCTCCCTATCGCGCGTTTCACAACGAGCCCGACGGCCTCGCCGCCTGGCGTGATGCGGCGCTGCTGGGCTTCGATCCCGCCGCGATCGTCCTGAGCGAACGACCGCCCGATCCCCCGCCGTCGGCCTGGGACTCCGCACGGCTCAGCTACCACCGCGAATACTCGGCAGGCGACGCGCTGCTGACCATCGACGACCACCGGGGCGGCCCGCTCGACTGGTTCGCAGCGGACGCCGCGGGAGGGCCGGTGCTCGTCCCCGCCGCCCATCCGCGGCCTGTTCTCCCCGCGCCGCTGCAGTATCCCGGCGCGCCGGCCAGTCGTTTCTGGCAGATTGAAGACGCAGAAGTCGACATCGGCGGCTATCCGCCCGACATGGCTCACACCGCCACGATGCTGATGGTCGATCTGATCTACTCCCACAGCGACGACTGGTTCCTGATCCCGACCTCGACGGAAGCGGGCCGGATCACGGAGATCAAGAATCTGACCATCCGCGACGCGTTCAGCCGCCACTACGCCGACAGCGACGACGCGTTCAAGGCCGGTCTGACGCCGCCGAAGGGATGGAGCCTGTTTCAGACCGAGGGACTGCCAGCCGGCCAACTGTTGCTCTGGCTGGTGGCGGAGTCGCCGTTGCAGGGCGAGGTGTTCGAGCAAGTGCAGATCGGCATCGACGAAGCCGCGAACCTGGTCTGGGCCGTGGAGCGGACACTCGACGGCCGCGATGCGGCCGGCCCTGCTCCGCCGCCGAAGCCCCGCGCCGGCACGACTTCAAGCGACCTCACGAAGCCGCGGGAGTGGCGCTACGATCCGGGAGAGACGCCGTTGCCCTTCTGGCATCCCTACCTTCGCGCGGAAGACCGTGCCGCGTACGTTCAGAACCGTTTGGCGGACCTCTCGCAAAAGCCCGTCAAGCCGCTGCCGGGCCCCGTTGCGGCCGTGCTGCAGAGCACCGAGGCCAACGCGCCGCACAGGTTGGCGTCGTCCGTGGTGCCTGGTAACGGCGTCGCGGTCGAACGCCGCTGGTCTCTGGCGCGTGATCTCGGTGGTAACCCTCTGCTCTGGGTTCGCCGCCAGCGCCGCCCGCTGACGAGCCCGCCCGGCCGCACGCTTCGCTTCGACGTCGTTACGAATGTGACCTAGCAGGGTGCGGAAAAACATCGAATCTCATGCGTTTTTGAACGTTTCGGAGAGCCTGTTCTCGCGCTCAACACTCGTGATCGCATCGGAATCGAAGTGATTTATCGCCCCATCAACCGGCCGCAGGAGCCAACCGCCGCATCCGCACCAAGTTGAACGCCGCCGCCGACACCTCCAACAACTGCCGCAACTTCCAACGACCCACCACCCGGCTCCGACCCATTCCTGCCACCGACTTCAACCACCCGAAACACTCCTCCACCTTCTTCCGACAACGCTGACTCAATTGATAAGCCTTCGTCCTCATCCGTCGCTTCATCCGACGACGCGCCCGGATGCCCGGCAATCGCTTCTTGTCCGTCACGGTCTTCGGGTCCACCGGCATCTTCACCAGCGGAACGTGCGGTTCGATTTGCGGCCTTCGAGCGTTCCGAAGAACGCGCCGTCGTCATAGCCCTTGTCGCCGCCCAATGTCGCCGGCACCCCCCCGTGCGTCGCCTTCAGATCGTCGGGCGGTACCGCTGGCCCAGTCGATCCAACGGCACCGGATGAACGCCGCCGTACTCCCAGTCCATGCGCGGACTTTCCCCGAACGACCCCGCCCGAAGAAAGGAGACGGGGGACGCAAGACGAAACTTGCGGCCACCCGCTCATCCCTCTTGGGGTCGTGGGACTTTAGACGTCCGGTGAACTCGGCTCCAGAGCCAAAGACGCGACTCACGACGGGTCCGTGAGTGACACCGCGGTGTCACCCGCCGTGCGGAGCCGCGCCGGCGACGCCATCGCCAACGCGATTCGCGATCCAGCGCGCGACGTAACGCCAACCGGCACGCCACACTGCAAAAACGACGGCTCGAATCATCGGGGCGGACCGCGAACTCGACGTAGCATCCGGGCCGATGACACGAACGCACCGCAAAATCTTCGGGGATTTCCGCTGCGCGCTGGCCCTCGCGCGAGGGAGAAATGAACTCCATCGGCGGGCTCGCGTCAGCGGTCGCGGCTTCCGCGGCGGCTCGCTCCCGTCGCCGCTGGCGATAACGAACGTGCTGCGCCCGCCGACGCTCACGGCCCGACTCGCTCGAACGATACCGGCGACTCGACTGCCGCCGTCGCCAACGCGCCGCCGACCGCACGCACGACTCGCTGCAATACCGCGACCGCGGACGCGACGGCACAAACCGCCGATCGCATCCCTTCAGCAGGCACCGGCGAAACCGACCGCCACACGCCGGCTCTGGCCGAAACGCTGTCGAACACTGAAATGACACGGGCCTTGGGGAGTATCTGTCCCCGATGGTCAAGTCTCGAAGCCAAGTTGACGCTTGGCTTCGAGACGACTACTTGCGGATGGATTCGGTTCACATCACGACGTGCATCCAAGCTACCACACCGACCGGCCCGCCCCTCGCCGCGAACAACGCGATCCGCCGCGCGCTCTGGCCCAAGCCACCCCGCGATCAGTCGCGCGCGCCTTGACCCGGGCCAGCTCTCGAAAATGGCCCGGTCTGAATCCGCCGCTTACATCATGAGGCAAATCCTCCGACAAATCGCGAGTGCGCCCTACGAAGACGGAGCGTGCCGTGTCCAGGGAGGCCTCGGCGCCGTCGGCTTCGAACGCGGCCTTCCAGCGACGGAGCAACTCGGAGGCGATGCCCAGGCTGCGGGCCGCTTCGGAAAAGGAGCGACCTTGTTCGGTGACCAGTTTCACGGCCGACAGCTTGTACTCGCGGGTGAACGCGCGTCGCGTTTCGGCCATTTCGGGGAACTCCTTGGAACGAAGGATACCCCTTATGTGGGCGACTCCACCCAAGTCGGGTCCGTTGGTCGACCGGGGCGCAAGCCCTGGCTCGGTACCAGCCGGGATTGGAGCTGGGAGATAATTCTCGCCATCCGAGCGGCACCGAAGGCACCGCCATCGACATCTGCCACTTCCGTCGAGAAATCAGCTCCTAACTTCTTGCGAATACGATCCATTTGCTCGGACATTGCTCGACTCCGGAAAAGGGATTCGGTCAACTTCGGTGCGATTGATCGCAAACGAGCAAGCGTCTCAAATGGGCCGCGAACGGCCCCAGTTCAGCACAACAACACCAAGGAGATCATCAGCCCCAAGAGCAAAACGTCTCAATGGGCCGCGAACGGCCCCAGTTCAGCACTTCCTTGGTACGACCGGTGGACGGAGACCAACGAGTAGTTTCAATGGGCCGCGAACGGCCCCAGTTCAGCACTACAGCGATTCTACCCCATCACGCGAAGCGTGCCAACTCGCCGTGGGTGCAGTCCCGTAGCTGCGAGCTGGAGGCGGGTGTATTCTGAGCTGCAAGCAGGAGGGACAGGTTTCCTGCGTTCCCTCTGAAGGAATCAGCTAT
>JAYTGN010000194.1:0-5175 GCA_043733485.1 Gemmataceae bacterium | reverse complement strand
AGCGGTACGCGAAGCGGCCACGTCCACGAGGCCGTGCCGTGGGTGGCCACCGGCTCGGACGGAACGGAAAGTAAGGACACCTACGGGACTGCACCCGGCGTCTGCCGTGGCCTTGGCCGGCAATGCCCCAGCCCGAACCAACTCGGTCGAAAGTTCGGTCGCATCCCTCGTCGTCACCAGTTCCGTCATCGCTTTCAACTTATCGAGCCGTTCCTGAGCGGCTTGCGGATCGCCACCACTGGCTTCTTCAAAGACCAGCTGAGAGACGCAGAGTTCGTACTTCTCGCGCTGGGTGTCCCACCATTCGTGAGTCGTTTGCTGATGGCCGGCCACGACTACGTCGCGGCTGGGCCGCGCGGTCAGGTAGCTCACGAAGGTCGTCTCGATATAGACGCGTTCCAACACGGAAGTCCCCACAGGTTCTATCCTTCAAGTGTAGTCGATGTAAGCAATACCGCGAGGCGTTTTCTGACCCCTCCCCTCGTACCATGACACTCGCGGTTGCCGCTCGACCATTCCCTTCGGGGCAGATCATCATGACGCGTTTCGCTGCGATTGTGTTCGCCTTCGCGATTCAGGCTGAAGCACAGGCCGTGGAGCAGGCACGGAAACCGAACGTCGTACTCATCGTCGCGGACGACCTCGGCGGGCGCGACCTCGGCTGCTACGGCAGCACGTTCCACAAGACGCCCCACATCGACAAGCTGGCGAAGGACGGTACTCGCTTCACGGACTTCTCCGCGGCCTGTCCCGTCTGTTCGCCCACCCGCGTGAGCATCCTCACGGGGCGCTATCCGCAACGGACGAACATCACCACCTTCTTGCCGGGCCGACCCGACCGTCCCGATCAGAAACTCAAGCACCCGACTATCCGGCAGGAACTTCCGCTGGAAGAAGTCACCCTCGCGGAGGCTCTCAAAGCCAACGGCTACGCCACCGGCATCATCGGCAAATGGCACCTCGGTGGGGTAGGCTTCGACCCCACCAAACAAGGCTTCGACGTGAACGTTGCCGGGGACTCGACCGGCGGGCCGCGCAGTTACTTTGCGCCGTTCAAGAACAAGAACGGGTCGATGCCGGGCCTGGAGAGTGCCCCAGACGGCGAGTACCTCACGGATCGACTCGCGGCCGAGGCGGAGAAGTTCCTCGAAGCGAATCGCGCGAAGCCGTTCTTCCTGTACTTGCCGCACTACGCTCCGCACATTCCGCTCGCGGCGAAGAAGGACGTGATCGCGAAGTATTCGGGTCAACCTTCGCACGGCAAGCAGAGCCATCCCGTCTACGCGGCGATGCTCGAAAGCCTCGACGACGCCGTGGGTCGCGTCGTGAAAAAGCTCGACGACCTGAAGCTGACCGACGACACAATTGTGATCTTCACTTCGGACAACGGCGGGCTGGCGACGCTGGAAGGGTCGCCCTTCGCACCGACGTTCAACGGGCCGCTGCGGGAGGGAAAGGGCTTCCTGTACGAAGGGGGCTTGCGCGTGCCGATGCTTGTGAAGTGGCCGGGGCACGTGAAGCCGGGCACGACCGTGAACGAAGCCGGATGCAGCATCGACTTCTTCCCGACTCTTCTCGAAGCGAGCGGAACGAAAGCGAGTTCCGAAGTCGATGGCGTCTCGCTCCTTCCCGCGCTTCGCGGGGGCAAGATCGACCGCAAGGACGACGCGATTTACTGGCACTTCCCGCACTATTCGAATCAGGGTGGGAAGCCGGGCGGCGCGATCCTCGCCGGCGATTTCAAGCTGATCGAGTTCTACGAAGACGGCCGCCGCGAACTCTTCAACGTGAAGCAAGACCTCTCCGAGAGCCGCAATCTGATCGAAGAAAGAAAGGAGATTGCGGCGAACCTGGCGGCGCGGCTCGACGCCTGGCGCAAGAGCGTGGGTGCGAAGATGCCGACGCCCAACCCGGAGTACGTGCCGAATCCGCCGAGCAAAGACGGCACCATCACGCTGCCGGGACGCACCGCAGCCGTTCACGGCGTGATGCTCCGCTTCGAGCCGCTCCCGCACAAGAACACGCTCGGTTTCTGGGTGAACCGCGACGACTGGGCCGAGTTCGATTTCACGGTCGAGAAGCCCGGCACCTTCACCATCGAAGTGCTGCAAGGCTGCGGGAAGGGGAGCGGCGGAGCCGAGGTCGAACTCGCCGTCGGCGAGCAAAAGCAGACCTTCACGGTGAAGGACACGGGCGGCTTTCAGGCGTTCGAGGCCCGCGAGGTCGGATCGTTCACGTTCGAGAAACCGGGCCGATACAACCTCAGTGTGAAGGCGAAGACGAAGCCCGGCGTCGCGGTTATGGACTTGAGGCAGATCGTATTGAAGCCGAAGAAGTGATCTCCCCCCCTGGGAGCGCGGGCGTCCCGCCCGCAGCACTTTCCGAGGCCAGCGAGTAATTCCTAAGGCGAGCGGCAGATCGTGATCGACCCGTTTGAAGGGCTCGTAGGGTGGGCCGGACCGCGACTTGCGAATGCAAGTTGCGGGAGGCCCACGGGGAGTGTCTCAGCCGATGCACGTGGGCCTCACTCGGCAAGGCTGGGTCGCTCGCCTCGTTCCGTTCGCCCTTCTGGTCAGCGCCTTCGTCGCACTCGCGCAAGGAATGTCCGGTGCGACCCCCGTCGTTCAAATCGCGGCTACACGGCCCGCGCCCACCGATGTCGAAGTCCTGCTCGCGAAACAGATGGGATGAATAGTGCGTCACCCACCAGTCGATCGCGTTCGGATCGATCTTCCCGGTCTCGACCCGACGGTCAAGACGCCCCCGACTTGCCCTTCCTCCGGGTCGGTGCTCTCGCTATAGGAGGCGGGCCGAAGACCGCCTCCGGAGCGAGACATGCCGACCCGCGCACCGATTCTCGGAGCCACCGTACTCGCCCTGATTGGGGTCGGTTTCGCGTTCGTGCCCGCCGTCGCGCAGCAGCAGATTCACCGCCACGGGTTCGCCGGGAAGCAGACGGTTCTCACGCGCGGCGACGCCAACGTTCGCGCCGACGAAAAAGAACACGACATCTCGGCGCTCTCCTTCAAGAGCCAACCTTCGAGCGAACACATTCAGATCGCGACGGAAGCCGGCACCGGCGACGCCGCCTTCGTTCACTACTTCTACGAAACGCCTCAGGCTCCCATAACGCCCGTACTCTCGGCCAGCGTTTGGGTGAAGGCGACGAAGCCTGGCACGCAGTTGCGGGCTCGCGTCGTGTTCCCCAAGGAGCCCGACCCGGCCCGGCCGGAGTCGCCGCTCACCATGCTGATCGTCGGCAAGAGTTACGAGAAGACGCGCAACTGGGAGAAGCTGACGCTCGAAGACGTGCCCGGACTCGTGGGCAAGCACCTGCCCGCGATTCAGGCCAAGATCGGCCGCAACGTGAACGCGACCGATGCCTACATCGACCGGCTCGTGGTGAACGTCTACTCCGGCGCGGGCACGGTGGATGTCTGGATCGACGACTTGGACATCGGGCCGGTGAAGCCAGAGGTTAAGCCTGGGCCGGGCGTTCCCGCCGTGACCACGAAGGGGTCGAAGGGCGAGCCCGCGACGATTCGCACGCGGCAGGTTCAACAGCGCGGTGGGCAGTTGCTGGTCGAAGGGAAGCCGTACTTCTTCCGCGCGATCCGCTACACGGGCACGCCGCTGCACGTGCTGCGTGCGGCCGGGTTCGACTCGCTCTGGCTCCCGCACGACGCCGCTCCGGAACTGATCGAGGAAGCCGGACGCGAGGGCTGGTTCGTGATTCCCTCGGCCCCGCGCCACGAGTTCGCGAACGCCGGCGCGAGCAACGGGCTCGCCGCCTTCGACGGCTTCCGCCAAAAGTTCGGCAACTCGGACGTTCTCTTCTGGGACCTCGGAGGCGGGCTCACCGACGAACAGCAACGCGGCATCTACAAGACCGTCGAAGAGGTTCGCCGAGGCGACAAGAAGCGACCCATCGGCGGCGACCTCTGGGATGGATTCGGTGCCTATTCCCAGTACCTCGACATCGTCGGTGCCCACCGCTGGCCGCTCTTCACCAGCCTCGAACTCACGAAGTATCGCGACTGGCTCGATCAGCGCCGGGAACTGACCGGTGGCCGGCCCGTCTTCTGGACGTGGGTGCAAAATCACCTGCCCGAATGGTACGCGGCGAACCTCGCATCCCGGCCCGTGGAGAAGGGTGCGAACCCCGAACTCGCCTTCAACGATCCCGTCGGCCCGCATCCGGAACAAGTGCGGCAACTCGCTTACCTCAGCGTGGCTTCTGGGGCTCGCGGCCTCGGATTCTGGTCCGACCGCTACCTCGCGGACACCCATCAGGGCCGCGACCGGCTCCAGGGTATGGCCCTCCTCAACACCGAACTCGACCTCATCAGCCCGGTGCTGCTCTCGGCCGGTTCCATCGGCGAACGCACCGTCTGGCTGGACACGAATCATCCGCACGTGAAGGCGGCGTTGATCGTCGGGCAGAAGGGCACGCTTTTGCTGCCGATCTGGATGGGGCCGGGCGATCAGTACGTTCCGGCTCAGGGTGCCGTGACCAACTTGAAGGTCGTGGTGCCGACGATTCCGGAAGGTCACGATCCGTGGTTGATCACGCCGGCCGGCCCCGAGAGCCTGCGCGTCTATGCGACTCGCGGCCCACGCGGGACGGAACTCACGATTCCCGAGTTCGACATGGTCGCTCCCATCGTCTTCACCGACGACGTGAAGATGGTGGTGTGGTGGCAGGATCATTCGCGGCGCTACGGCCGGCTCGCGGCTATTTGGTCGCTCGATCTCGCCAACGCGGAGTACGAGAAGGTGCGAATCGTTCACACGAAACTCGCCGGGATGGGGGTGTCGATTCGCGGGGCCGATCGGCTGTTCGAAGAGACGCAGCGCTACTACACCGAGGCGCAGAAGCACTTCGCGAACAATCAGTACGAGAAGGCGTACCGCGACGCGACTCGCGCCTTGCGGCCGATGCGAATCGTGATGCGCGATCACTGGCGGCTCGCCACCGAGGGGCTCGACGTGCCCACGGCCAGCCCGTACGCGGTCAGCTTCTTCAGCCTGCCGCAGCACTGGGAATTGGCCCGCGAGGTGAAGTCGAGCCAGCCCGGCGCTTCGACTTTGCCTTATGGGAACTTCGAGATTGCCGTCTCGGGTGGCACCGTGCTTCCAGCCGGTGCAGTTGGAGCACCGGCTGGAAGCACGGTG
>JAYTGN010000193.1:0-30390 GCA_043733485.1 Gemmataceae bacterium | reverse complement strand
ACCGGGTTTCTGCTTTGGAAACCGGGTTTCTGCTTTGGAAACCGGGTTTCTGCTTTGGAAACCGGGTTTCTGCTTTGGAAACCGGGTTTCTTGTGACGAATTACTCATCATCCAGTAGTAATTCCTCAAACCCGCTCGTCAACTCTTCGTGCGATGTACGTCCAACAAATTCGCGATATCGTTCCATCGACCCGATCAATTCGAGTACGACATCCGGCTTCGGCAGAGTGCCATTTCTAATACCAATGTATTCCCGATAACTTGAGAATTCCCACTCCTCCGGCTGCGACACGAGACCAGCCGATACCGGATTCAAGTGAAGGTACCGAGTCAGGTGCAGTAGGTACTCGTCGCAATCAATTGCGATCGCGCGAAATGGGCCTTGGAACAATGGTCCGACTCGGTTTTGAGATCTATTGAACGATTTCGAGTAGGAAACGCTCAGCTTGTGCATCGAAGCGGAGAGATCGCTTTCGTGAAGGAGTAGAAGCAGATGATAGTGATTCGGCATGAGGCAGTAGGCGACGACACTTGCAGTCCGCGGTAGGAGATATTCGCGAATTCGGGACATGAAATAAAGGTAGTTGTCTCGTTCCGAAAAGATGGGGGCACGATTGCAGCCCCGATTGTAGACGTGGTAATAGGAGCCCGACTCGAACTTCAAAATGCGGGTTGGCATAACCGCAATCTCCGGAGCAGGAAACCCGGTTTCCAAAACCCGGTTTCTGCTTTGGAAACCGGGTTTTTCGCTGGAAAAACCCGGTTTCGAGGCCAGAAACCGGGTTTTGAGGCCAGAAACCGGGTTTTGAAACTGTCTCCACCAAGAAACCCGGTTTCCAAAGCAGAAACCGGGTTTCGGGGCTTCGCGGGAGCTCTACTAAGAAACCCGGTTTCCAAAGCAGAAACCGGGTTTCGGGGCTTCGCGGGAACTCTACCAAGAAACCCGGTTTCCAAAGCAGAAACCGGGTTTCGGGGCGTCACACAAACAACTCGTTCACGGGTTCGCCCTTGTCCAGAATCTCGATGGGTCGGCCGTCCGGGGCCACGAGTTGCTTGTGCGGGTCGATGCCGAGCGAGTCGAAGATCGTGTACGCCACATCTGCCGGAGCGACCGGCCGCTGAGTCGTGTACGCGCCCTGCTTGTCCGTCTTGCCAAGTACGAAGCCGGGCTTCACCCCCGCACCCGCCATCAGCAGCGACGCCGCCGGGGCCCAGTGATCGCGGCCGGCGTCCTTGTTGAACTTCGGCGTGCGGCCGAACTCGCCCATCACCACGAGCAGCGTGTCCTGGAACGTGCCGCGCGTGCTCATGTCTTCGATCAGTGCCGAGACGCTGCGGTCGAACTCGGGCAGTTTCTTGTCCAGGCTCTCGTTGATCTTCGCGTGGTGATCCCAGCCGCCGTAGTTCACCGTCACAAAGCGGACGCCGGCATCGACCAGCCGCCTGGCCAGCAGCATGGATTGCCCCGGCGTGTTGCGGCCGTACCGGTCGCGGAGCTTCTCCGATTCCCGATCGATGGCGAAGGCCCGACGAGCCTCGGACGAGAGCACCATCTGCTGAGCCCGCGACTGGAACTCGTCGTAGGTCGCGATCTGGTCGTTGCCTTCCACGCGCTTCGCGAGCCCGTCCACGGCCTTGAGCAACGTCTCGCGGCGTTCGATCTGTTTGGTGCTGAGGCCGTTGGCGGAAAGGTCCTGCACCTTGTAGTTGGGCTGGTTCGGATCGCCGGCCTTGAACGACTCGAAGCGGCCGCCGAGGTAGGCACTCTTACCGAGTTCCCACGTGAACGACGGGTTGCGAGGAACCGACACGTACGGCGGCAGCGTGCCGGAGAAGCCGGTCTCGTGGGCGACCACGGCTCCGATCGCGGGGTAGTCGCCGAACGCCGTGCCGAAGCGGCCGGACATGATCCAGTTCGTGGCCGTTTCGTGGTGGTCGTTGTTGTGAGCCCCCGAGCGGATGAGGGCGATCTTGTCCATCACCTTGGCCATGAGCGGCAGCTTCTCGCCGATCCGCAGGCCGGGCACGGAGGTGGCGATGGTCGTGTACTTGCCTCGTATATCGTCCGGAGCATCGGGCTTCGGGTCGAAGCTATCGTGGTGGGAGATGCCTCCCCCGAGGTAGACGAGAATGACGGACTTGGCCCGCGATCCCGGTGAGGTGCGGGCGGCCTGGGCTTCGGCGCGAAGGAGCGCCGGCAGGCCGATCGCTCCCAGACCGCCGACGCGGAGGAAGTTGCGGCGGGTGCCGGAACAGGGGCGTTTTGAAATCGCGATGTCGAGCATGGTGAACCTCAGGAGCGGGCCGCCGACGCCTTCCGCGGCCCGATCGAATCATGTATCCAGGGTAGCACAACCCTGGGGCTGCAGGTCGAGGATTAATCGTCGTCGTCATCGGAGCGACGCTTCTTCCGGCGGGGGCGATCGTCTTCATCGTCGTCATCATCATCGTCGTCGCGGGATCGCTTGCGCGGGCGGTCATCGTAATCGTCGTCGTCGTAACGCTTGCTTCGGCCACGGCGATACTCTGCATCGCCAAAACCGAGCATCGGCCAGAAAATGAACGGAAGAAAGGCGAGTCCGAGACCGTACATACGATCTTTGCCGAACTTCTCCGCAGCGTCCATCAGTGGAATGATGACGGCAAACGGGACGAAGATCGAGAGCAGGAACCACGTCATGTCTTTCTTGGCGATCTCGATTACAAGCACGTACGTGTTGTAAAAGGGGATGAGAACCGCCCACCCGGGTTGCCCTGCCTTTGTGAAAACCTTCCAGGCTCCGATGAGAGAAATCAGAAGGACGAGAAAGTACATCACCCAGAAAATACCGATGCACAGTAGCATTCCGCCGACTCCGGCGGCCGCGTCTGCATCTCCGGCTCGTTTCGCTTGTTGAGCGAACAGGGTCAGCATCGATCACTCCTCTCGCACGCTGTCGAATCGGTGGTGTTCGGCGGCACACTCCGCGAACCGTGGGGCAATCCTACCCACCGCCCGGCCCAACAACAACCACCCGAGTTCCCAGGGCTTCCGCCCTGGGCTAAATAAGACGGCCGCTCCGCGGCGAAGAAAATCCGGAGTACGCCTCGCCGCGGAGCGGCCGCCTTTCTTAGCCCAGGGCGGAAGCCCTGGGCTGGCGGTGCCGCCGCCCTGGGATCGCATCGTTGCGTTTCGCATCCGCCTTCTCCCCGCCACACATTCCATCGGCCTCGGGATCGCCCAGATTTCCTTTTCTCTCCACAAGACGCAGTTCCCGCACCTTGCCACGGCCGCGCCCTCCACCCGACCGAAACGCCCCGCACGATTGATGCGACTGGAACCGAGAGCGAGACGCAGGCGAACCGGCGACGTTAGTCGCCGGGTTTCCATCGCACCCGGCGACTGACGTCGCCGGTTCGCCAAAATCTTACTGCATGAGAGGATCGCGGCAAATCGGAGACGCTGCCATATAGTGAAAGGATGAAGCCTGCCGAGAACCCACCGTCGCTCGAACCCACGCTCACGTTTTGGGGTGCCGCCGGAGGTGTCTCGGGGTCGATGCACCTCGTCGAAGTCGGCAACCACAAGATCCTGCTCGATTGCGGCATGCACCAGGGGAAGCGCGAAGACGCCCGCCAGCGGAACGCCCACTTCCCGTTTCACCCGGATCAGATCGACGCCGTCATTCTCAGCCACGCGCACATCGATCACTGCGGGAATCTGCCGACGCTCGTGAAGCACGGCTTCTCGGGGCCGATTTACTGCACGCCGCCGACGCGCGACCTCTTGCACGTTATGCTCGCGGATTCGGCCAAGATTCAAGAAGAAGATGCGGCCCACCTCAACATCGCCCGCAACTATGCCGAGCCGTGGATTCAACCGCTGTACACGCATCCGGATGTCGAGAAGGCCTTCCGGCAAGTCGTGCAGGTGCCGTACGGGAAGCTGATGGATGTGACGAAGACGTGCCGCTTCAAGTTCGTGGAAGCGGGGCACATCCTCGGGTCGGCGATGGTGCTGCTCTCGCTCACTGGGCCGGACCGCGAGCGCACGTTGGCCTTCAGCGGCGACATGGGCCGCCGCAACATGCCGATCTTGAAGCCGACCGCGACCATTCCCCCGGCCGATCTGCTCGTCTGCGAGAGTACCTACGGCAACCGCGTGCATCGCTCGTTCGAAGAAACCGTCGAGAAGTTGTACGCCGCGATCCGCGGCACCGTGGCCCGCGAAGGGAAGGCCCTGATTCCCGCGTTCAGCCTCGGCCGCACGCAACTCATCATTCACATCCTGCAGATGGGCTTGCGCGAGGGGAAGATTCCCCGCGTGCCCATTTACGTGGACAGCCCGCTGGCCACGGAGGTGGCGGAGGTTTATCGCGCGCATCCGAACAGCCTGTCCGACGACATCGCGGTCGCTCTGAAAGAAGGCCACGGCATTCTCGGCGGCGACGGCGTGAAGTACGTCGAGAACTTCGAAGAGAGTACGATGCTGGCCGCGCGGCCGGGGCCGAGCGTGATCATCGCCTCGAGCGGCATGTGCGATGCGGGCCGCATTCAACAACACCTCAAGGTGCTGGTGGACGACCCGCGGTGCAGCATTATTCTCGTGAGCTATCAGGCCCAGGGCACGACTGGGCGGAGGTTACTGGAGAACAAGCCGACGGTTAGGTTCCAAGGCCGCGATTGGAACAAGTGGATCGAAGTGCATCATCTGGACGGGTTCAGCGGCCACGCCGATCGCGAGGACTTCGTGGCGTATCTCGGGCCGCTGGCCGGGAAGGTCGGCAAGGTGCGGCTCATCCACGGCGAACGGGAACAGGCTGAAGCGCTGGCGGAGATGCTGCGCGACATGGGCTTCGACGATGTCGCCGTGCCCGCGCCCGGCGACCGCATTACCATTTAGCCGCCGGCTTGCCGGCGGTATTTCAACGCGATCAGATTTCAACCCGTTCAGACCGCCGGCAAGCCGGCGGCTAAATGTCGATCACATCGCTTTCTTGCGGCGACGAGCGGCCCAACCGGCTGCGGCCGTCAAGCCCGCAATCCCCGCGGCCAAACTCGACGGCTCCGGAACCGTACTCGGCGGCGACGTCGGAGGCACCACGATCACCGGAGGCGGCACCACCGGAGGTACCACGATGAACGGCGGTGGGGCTACCGGCGGCACGATCACAACGGGAGGCACGACGGGCGGAGGATTCACCACGACCACGGCGGGCGGAGGCACCACGGGCGGGAAGAACGCCATCGCCGTGGGGGCCATCAGCGTGAACGGGATCATCGTGAGCGTGGCAGTCGGGACGATCATCTTCCAGCGGGCGCGTGCCATGGCATCTCCTTACGCGTTCGACGCAGTCCGTGTGGGTCGTGCCAATTTCTTCGGCTTCGCGAGTCGCCCGGCTTCAACCTTTCGCCCGGATTGTGCGGCTTCTCGAAATACCCAGGCCGGGTGAACTCGTAGGGTGGGCCGGACCGCAACTTGCGAATGCAAGTTGCGGGAGGCCCACGTGCATCTGTTGAGGCTCTCTGCGTGGGCCTCACTCGACCCGGCTTCGCCGTGTCTCGTTCCGGCCCACCCTACGACTTCAACCAGGCCGTTCCGGTCGTGCTCAACTTGCCAGTTCCAACGGTGGATTGCGGAACGCCGCGAACTCCGGGAACTCAGGCCGGGTGCGGGAAAACTGGACGCCGACGCAAGAAGCAGCGAGGGGGGGCAGACGCGTTGTTGCCGAAACAAGAGGTGACATGACGTGTCGCCGGGATCGGTTGCGTGGAACGCAACGACCCGCGCCGGGAAGCGAGCACGACGCTCGCTCGCCGGGTCCATCGGAATGTCAGGAGGACCTCACCATGCGCCGCGTTCTGCTCGGCGGGCTCGGGATCGCGCTGGGGGTGTTCGCTCGCCCTGCGTTGGCGCAAGACTTCCCGACTCGGCCATCCGCTCCGTTCGAATCGCCCGCGAGTTCGACCACCCGGGCCGCACGGCTCGGCGTGCCGGTCGCGATTCCGGACAACACCTCGTCGGGCGTCACGCCGGCGGGCCTGCTCGATCGCAAGCCGCTCTTCTCGAACGCACCGACATCGGGCGCGCCGGGAACGTCATACCCGTCCACGTTCGGCGGATCGCAGCCGGGAACGGGCTCGCCGATTCCTCTGGGGACGCCGCGCACGATCGGCACCGGTCCGAATCTCACCGAGATTCGCGGACCGGTTTCCGGCGGAGTGCCGGTCAGCCCCGGCGTGCCGATGGGCACGACGACCGGAATGCCCATGCTCGGGATGGGTGAATCGTACGTGCCTTCGATGGTCCCCTCGGATTGCCCGGTGGAAGTGGGTGTGCCCGTGGCCGGCGTCCCGGCGCTCGGTCGACTCGCCGGTTGCCGCAACCCGCGTTGGTGGGCCAGCGCCGAGTACCTCGGCTGGTGGACCAAGAGCACGCAACTGCCCACGCTCGTGACCACGAGCCTGCCCCCCTCCAACGGCATCGTCGGGCAAGCGGATACGATCTCCGTGCTCGGCGGCACCTTCGGCCAAACCCTCCACAGCGGCGGTCGCTTCAGCGGCGGCTGGTGGTTCAGCGACGAACAGGCTCGCGGAATCGACTTCCGCTTCATGTTCCTCGCGCGCAACAATACGGACTTCACGACGAACACGAACGCGTACCCCGTGCTCGCTCGTCCGTTCTTCAACGTGAACGCGCCGTTCGGGCCGTATTCCGAAGTGATCGGCGCACCGGGCCTCGCCAACGGCGCCGTCGCGGTTCACCTCGATAATTCGCTGTGGGGCGCGGAAGTGAACTACCGCCGCTTCCTCCGCGGTAACGGCTGCGCTCGCCTCGATGGGCTCATCGGCTTCCGCTACATGAACTTCACCGAGAACCTCTCGATCACGGAGTCCTTCGTGCGGACCGCCGACTCGACCATGAGCATCGGCACTCCGGCCACGAGCGGCATCGTGAACGATTCGTTCAAGGCCGAGAACAACTTCTACGGCGGACAGGTGGGGTTGTCGGGTGAAATGCGCCGCGGTCGGTGGTTCGTGAACGGCCGTTCCACCATCGCACTGGGTACCGTCAATCAGACCGCGACCATCGCGGGCGGCCAAAGCCTCGTGTTCCCGAACGGCTCGATCGGACAGTACCAGGGCGGGCTGCTCGCTCTACCGGGTGCCAACATCGGCAGCCACACGCAGAATAAGTTCGCCGTGCTGCCCGAACTCGGGTTGAACCTCGGCTACCACGTCACGCCGCACTTGCGCGTGTTCGTCGGGTACAACTTCCTCTACCTGAGCAACGTGCTGCGAGCTTCGGGCACGATCGACCAGAACGTGGATGCGGCCCGGATCCCGAACTTCCCGCTGGCGGGGAGCCCGGCACCGCTGGGTGGCATCGCCCACCCCGCCCCGCAGTTCCACACCACGGATTTCTTTGCCCAGGGCATCAGCTTCGGGCTTCAGTGGACGTGGTGAGTGGAGTGGCCGCTTGCGGCTTCTGAATCGGGGTGGCACCGGCTCGACGCGCGCGCCTCACTATCCCGCGATGAAGTGACCCAAGATCAGCAACCTTCGCCCAAACACAATCAGACCCACAGCTGCGGCCGTGAAGCTCGCGACCAACACGGCCGCGGATGCGATGTCCAGGCAACCGTGAATCCGAGCCTTCGACTCGGCGTCGAGACCGTGGAAAAGCGTCTCGATTGCGCTGTTGAACAATTCCGCCGCGATCACGGTTCCGACGCAACCCAACACCAGGCACCATTCGAACCAATCGAGATCGAGTGCGAACGCCGTGGCGATGACGAGTGCGGCAAAGAAGAAGTGAACGCTGAAGCTGGAGTGCCCGCGAACGCCGAGCTTGAGCCCTCGAAACGATTCGTGGAACTTGTCGCGCCAGCGCCGCTGCTTCTTGGGCAGCGGAGGCGGTGCGATGGCACTTAAGTTTTCCCACCAATCGGCCGGCATGAGGGATCCCTGGTCGCGTTCGGGTCGTCGAGGCTCCATGAAGACCACCCCTCCCAGCGGCCCAACGGGGAGAGGGTGACAACTGGCATCGTCCCGGTATCCTTGGCCAGTGCCTTTACTTTTCTGACTGTCAGGAACCGGTGAATCACGGGCGCGCCGCAGTGAGTGCGTCGCGGGCCGCGCCTTGAATCGGGCTGATCAGGTCGTCGATTTGCCGGGCCGGCACGAGCCGCAACACTTCGCGCTCCGCACCTTGTTTGAAGTCGGCGTTGGCGGCATCGGGCTTGCCCTGAGCCCAATGCGTCGCACCGAGGAAGTACCACGCCAACGCGTCGTTCGGGTCGTGCTTCGTCGCGTCGTCCAGTTGCTTCACCGCGGCCTCGAAGCGGCCTGCTTTGTAGGAAGCGATGCCGGCACCCAAGCTACGCGAGGCCTCGAGCTTGGCCTGGAAGTCCAGTTGCTGCGAGGCGACGGTTGTCGTGCCGCCGAGAGCTTGGAGCTTCCGTTCGGCCGCAGCGACGCGGCCTTTTTCTGTCGCGATCGCCACCTCCATCGCCTTCACTTTTTCGACGCTGGCGTCGTTCGCCTTCTTCACTTCGATGGCATATTGGTCGGCGACTTCCTTCAACTTCGCGGCCTGCTCAGCCTTGAGTTTGTCGGTGGCCACGCTCGTCGCGTCGTTCGCCTTCTTCAACTCGGCGAGGTTTGCGTCCTGCAGCTTCTTCATGGTCGTCTCGAAGGCGTCCTTCATGGCGGCCAGTTGCACCTCCCGGTCGGCCTTCAACTTTGCGATCTCGGTGGTCGCGGCCTTAGTTTTCACATCCGACTTGTTCGCACGGGAAGCGAGATCGAGAATGTGACCGGTGGTGAGCCCCGTGCCAGCGACCGCACTCAGGTCGGCGGGAATGAGCTTGCTCAAGTCCGGCCCCGTAGCGCGGGAGACTGTGGACTTCAGAGCCTCCAGCAGTTGCTTGGCATCGTGCTTCTCGGGAAGCAGTTTTGCGTTCACGAGAGTTCCAACCACGACGGCGTTGTTATCCTGGAGCCTCGCAATCTCATCGTCCCGTTTACGGGTGTCGAACTTGAGTTTCTCAATCTGTTCATCGCGCGCGACCACCACTTTCTTCGACGCGTCGATTTCCACCTTCGACTCCCCGGCCTGCTTGTCCAGCATCGCCTTGGAGTCCTTCTCCACTTTCAGGGTTAACGCTTTCTCCGCGAGCAGGTTCTTCTCGGCGGTCGTTGCCTTCTCTTTCTCGGCCAGGGCGACTTTCTCAACCGCCGTGGTCTTGTCTTTCTCCGCGAGCAGGTTCTTCTCGGCGGTCGTCGCCCTATCCTTCTCGGCGAGCATATCCTTGTCGAACTTCGCGGTCTTGTCCTTCTCGGACTTGAGGTCGGCAGCGAGCGTCTCTTTCTCGGTCTTCAAGTCGGCGGCGATCTTGGTCTGGTCGAGTATGCGTTTCTCGGCAGCGGCCAGCGCTTCGGAGGAAACGCCTCCCGAATCGGCGAGGTTCTTGGTCTCTGCTTTGTTCGGTAGCACGCCGGAGAAGTAGGCCCCGGCCGAGACGCCGACGCCGAGGAGCAGTCCGAGGGCGAGTCCCGCGAGGCCGCGCTTGCTCACGCCGCCCGATTCGCTCGTCCTCACTTCGCGAGGTTCGCTGGGTCGCGACTTCGAGGGCTTCGGTGCCTCGTCTTCCACTGCGTCCGCGACCCAATTCACTTCCATCGACGGGTCTTTTTTCTTCTCGGCGGTCGGTCGGCCCTTCACGGGCATCGCGGGCATCGGGGCCATCTCATCGGTCGGGTCGAAGCTCTTGCGCCGCGAGAGGATGCCGGACGCAGGGCCAGGGTCCGTCTTTCCGCCGGCCCACTCGTCCTCTTCTTCGGGAATCTCCATGCGCATGGAGCGCTCGGGGTGCGGGTCGTCGGACATGTTGAAATCGACGGCACCGGCGGGCAGCACGTGGAACGAACCCGAGTCGGCTGCGTTCATGTCCGGGTGATCGGAGAACTCGACCGAATCGGTACCGTCGGGGTTGGCGATGGGGACGGAGCCGCCGCTGGATTGCGCGCTGCCGCCGACCGAGGGGAGCTTGCCGCCCGAGAAGATGCTCGAAGGCGCGGAGGAAAGCGAAGGCTGATCGGCGGTGAGTTCGTCCGCGAAGGGATCGACCGAGCCCGAGTCGGGGAAGAGTTCGAACTCGGCCCGGGTGCGATCCGCGAACAGATCGGAGCCGCTTTGCGAGTGCCAGTGCGTGGGGTCGTTGGAATCGCCACTGCCGCCCAGTTCCATGTCCGCTTCGGTGCCGTCCTCGGCGAAGGCATCTCGGTCTTCCTCGCGGAGCGTGGCTCCCATACCGGGTGCTTCGAGTCGAATGGCGGACGAGTCGCCCGGCAAACTGCCCGGCTCCGAGAAGTCCGCGAGAATGCTGGAAGCATCGATTCCGCCGACGGGGCTCGAACCCAGATCCGCGTCGTCGTTGGGTAACTTCGAGGTGGGTGCGAGCCGGGCGGAATCGATCTGCTCTTCTTCGCCGCCGAACAGCGAGTCGTTGCTTCCATCCAAGTTATCGGCGAGGGGGACGTCCACATCCGCGTTCTGATCCGGGATGTTGGCGGGCGGTCGATTGAAGTTGAGGGCCAGATTCGACGTGCGGGAAGGATTGAACTTCGCCGCCGGGGCATCCGAGTTCGGCTTCCCCCTGCCGTAAGCGGTAGCGGCAATCACGTCCGAGACATCGGACTTGGGATTCGCCGTGGGGGCTTGTCCGGCGAAAATGTCCGAGCCGTCGAAGGTGCCCGACGCCGGCCCCGCGAGGTTGGCCTCGATGGCATCCGTGCCGGGCAGCGGCTGATCCGCCTGCGAGTCGAACCAGCCCGAAGCCGGCTGAAGCGGCGTGAGGGGTTCGAGGCTGGCGAACCCGGAATCCGCCGAAGACGGGTGGGCCTGCGGCATTTTGCCGCCGAAGAGATTCGAGGAAGACGCGGATGCCGCTGTCGGAATCTCGACATCTAGCACGTCCGGGTCGATGTCGGCCGTGGGGATTGAGGAATCGGAAAGTGCGGCCAAATCGATGTCCGTCACTTCCTCCGGCAACGCCAAGGGAACCTCGTCCGCTGACGCGGGCAATTTCTCGTTCTTCGGGTCGCGCTTCTTCGACATGGTGTCTGGCTCCGCAAAAAGGCCCAGCATGAATCCGCTGAGGTTTCAGGAGAAATGTTAAACGGTTTTGCTTCGCAATTCGCGGTCGGATTTCCATTTTTCGCCGTTTTCTCGGTTCCCTCGGCGGAATCGTCGGAATCGGCTCGACTGGCCCGTACCCCCGGAACGGCCGAATTCGACGACTTCGCGAGTCCACATTTGCGTTTCCCTTCAAGTCGGGTTATATCAAGGTGAACGCGAGCAGATCGAGGGTTGCGATGCCGATTGCATTTGAATGCTCCTGCGGCAAGTCGCTCCAAGTGAAGGACGAGCACGCGGGGAGGCGCGTGCGCTGTCCGGCTTGCAGCGAGACGCTCAGCGTACTTGCGCCCACGCCGCAATTCGAGGTGGTCGAGGACGACGAGCCCGCGCCGCGCGCCGCACCGATTCGAGCCAAGGTCGTCGAGCGCTCGCGCGATGATGATGACGACGATGAACGCCCACGAAGCAAGCGGAAGAGTTACGACCTCGACGACGACGATGAAGAGGAAGAACGCCCTCGAAAGAAGAAGAAGCGATCGCGGGTGACGCGGGAGAAGCCCCAGGAACACTCGCACTTCGCGATGGAAAAGAGCATCGTGAACGGCGGCGTGGCCGGCGGATTGCTCGCCATGATCATCGCGGTGGTGTGGTTCGTGGCGGGCTTGATGAACGACCGGATTTTCTTCTACCCGCCGATCCTGCTCGTCGTGGGGCTGATCGCGTTCTTCAAAGGTCTGATGGGTGGGGGAAGCGAGGACTGAGCCGATCATCGGCCGAACAGCTTCCGCAGTCGCGACGCAATTCGGGAGATGAAACCGACGGGGGTTCGGCCCGCGCGGGCCGTCGGTTTCTTCTCGTGACTCACTTCAGCTTGCAGGCCCAGGGCCGACCATTCCCCAACCGGCAGCCAGTCGCGCAGCGCGATCACCAGTTCCTTGGCGGATTGGAACCGCAGGTGCTGATCTTTCGCCCCCATTTTACGCACGATTTCGTCGAGTTCCGCAGGTATGCCTGCCCGGGCGGTCGAGGGTTTGGGAATGTCCTTGATCTGCCGGTCCGTCATCATTTGCGTGGCCGAACCGGGGAAGGGCTGCAGCCCGGTGATGAGGTAAAACGCCGTGGATCCGAGGCTGTAGATGTCGCTGCGACCGTCCAGTTCGCAGCCCCAAGCCTGCTCGGGGGGAATGTGTGCGATCTCCTCCGCGTATTCCTTCATGTTGATGCGCTTGGTCACCTTCGCCCACGGATTGTCGAGCATGTGGGTGAGGCCGAGATCGAGCAATTTCACGCTGCGATTCGGGAACAGTGCGATGTTGGCCGGCTTCACGTCGCGGTGAACGAGACCCTTGGCGTGTGCGTGCATGAGGCCGACCGCGACCTGGGCGATCACTTGAGCCGCCGCGTTCGGGGAAAGTGGTCCGTTCTCGGCCACGAGCTTGTCGAGCGTGGGGGCCGGCACGTACTCCGTGACGACGTAGTGCGTGTCGCGCCAGATTCCCAGATCGAGTACGCGGGCCACGTTGGCGTGCGTCACCGCCGTGGCGGCCCGCGCTTCCCTCAGGAAGGGCCGATACATCGTGTCGTCCGAAACGCGGTCGGTCGGCAGCACCTTCACCGACACCATCTCGCCGTTCTCCGAATTCTCGGCCAGGAACACCAGCCCGACGCGGTCTTCGCGAACGCCTTCCACGATTTTGTACTGTCCGAGCACGAAGCCCTGGGTGCGGCCTTTCAGCAACTGCATCGCCTGAAATTTCGTCAGGAGCTTGCGGCGAACGAGAATTGTGGCAACTTGCAGAGGCTCCGCCGCTTCGATCTGTTCGGGATCGTACTGCGCGAAGACGTCGATGAGATCGTCTGGGGCGAGCAACCCGCTCTTGATCACCTCTTGGAGGAAGCGGCAGCGGGGCATGCGAAGTCGCGTACTGGTTCCCACGGCAGACCTCAAAAGGCGATTGAATCGAAAGCCTAGAACACTCGAACGAGTTTGGTCGAGTCGCGGTTGGAGTAGTCGGGAAATGTTCGGGCGGCACGGTGCCACCGATCGTCGAGTTTCGGGTGGGCAGGGTGAATTTTCAGGCGGTCCCGATAATCCAAGAATGGGTCTGGGAGTAGGTGGAATGCCGACGCTAGCCGAAGTTGTTGCCGCGTTCGATGCCGAGGAGTTCGGCCCGGCCCGGACGCTCTGCGCCCAGCTCGCCCGCGGCGGCAATGCTCGCGCCATGCAGTTGCTCGGTCGCTGGCACGCGACCGGCGACGCCGGCTGTACGCGCGACCCCGGCCTCGCCGCCTATTGGTTCTTCCAGGCATGGCAAAGCGGCCACGACGAAGCCGAGTCGGACATCATCCGCATCCGGGCCGACCTGGAAGTCGCGGCCGAATCCGGCTCGGCCGAGGCTCAGAACGCCCTCGGCTTACTGCTTTGTTTCGGCCACGACGAACCCGCGGCGGCGGCCGAGTGGTTCGAACGGGCCGCGAGTCAGAATCATCCCGAAGCCCTGCGCACTCTCGGATACCTGTACGAAGGCGGCAAAGGGTTACCTCCGGACGATGCGCGAGCGGTCCAGTTCTATCGCATGGCTGCCGAACGCGGCGATCCGTTCGCCCAGTTCAACCTCGCGGTCATGCTCGACCAGGGGCGAGGCGTGCCCCAACGCGATGTGGAAGGTGCGGTTCAGTGGCTGACCCGCGCTTCGGAGCAAGGCATGGCCGAAGCCGCCGAGGCGCTGGAAGCCATGAAGCGCCAGTAGGAAGTTTTTTCATGTCCGAACCGATTCGCCTCGTCGTGCTGATCAGCGGCGGCGGCACGACTTTGCAGAACCTCATCGACCGCATCGCCGATGGCCGGCTCGTGGCCCAGATCGTCGGCGTCGTTTCCAGCCGTGCGGATGCCCAGGGAATCGAACGCGCGAAGAAGGCCGGCCTGCCGGTGGTCGTGGTCGAACGCGGCGAGCCCGAGCGAGTCTGGGACGCGATCCGGAGTTTCAACCCGGACCTCGTTTGTCTGGCGGGCTGGTTGAAGTTGCTGTCGATCCCGCCCGAGTTTTACCGCCGCGTGTTGAACATCCACCCCTCGTTACTCCCGGCTTTCGGCGGCAAGGGAATGTACGGCCGTCGCGTACACGAAGCCGCGATCGCGGCCGGCGCGACGGAGAGCGGCTGCACCGTCCACTTCGCCGACGACACCTACGATACGGGTCTCATACTCGTGCAGAGAAGCGTTCCGATCCGGGTCGGGGACACGCCGGACTCACTGGCCGCGCGGGTCTTTGCCGCCGAGTGCGAGGCCTACCCCGAAGCGATTCGCCTTGTGGGAGAGGGCGACTTTCATCACAGCGGGCGTTTGGCTCGTGGCGAAGGGTCGTCGTAGGCCTTCACGATGCGCGACACGAGCGGATTCCGCACGATGTCCGCTTCGTCCAGATAGACGATCCCGATGCCCTCGACATCGCGCAAGCGCTGCACGGCGTCCGCGAGCCCGCTGCGGATCGTGTTGGGCAAGTCCGTCTGCGTCATGTCCCCCGTCACCACGACCTTCGAATTCTGCCCCATGCGGGTCAGGAACATCTTGGTCTGAGCGACCGTCGCGTTTTGCCCTTCATCCATGATAATGCACGAATTGTTGAGCGTGCGGCCTCGCATGTACGCCAGCGGCGCGATCTCGATGATGTCGTTCTCCATGTACTTGCGGACCTGCTCCGGTTCCATGATGTCGTTGAGGGCGTCGAACAGCGGTCGGAGGTAGGGGTTCACCTTGGCGGCGATGTCCCCCGGAAGGAAGCCGAGGCGTTCGCCGGCTTCGACTGCGGGCCGCACCAACACCAACTTCTTGACTGAGCCGCTTCGCAAAAGGCTCACGGCCCAGCCCACGGCGAGATAAGTTTTGCCGGTGCCTGCGGGCCCCACGCAGATCACGAGGTCGTGCGCCTTCAGCGCCTGAACGTAGCGGCCCTGGCCGTCGGTGCGGGGCCGCAGATGCCGGCCCGACTCCATGACCGTCACGCTGCTGCCCGCGCCGCGTTCGGTGCCGGCTTGCACGACTTCGATCACGGTGCGCACGTCTTCCGGCGTGAGCTTCCCGTGCTTGCGCAGCACGGTGCGAAGTTGCTGGAACGCACGTTCCGCCTGATTGGTGGCTTCGGCCGTGCCATCGATGAGAAGCAGGTCGCCCCGGGCAACGAGTTTCACGCCGAGAGCATCGCGGATGGTGCGGAGGAACTGATCGCGCGGGCCGAAGAGGATGATCGCCTCGTCGCGATTGTCGAGGGTGATGGCGCGGGCGGTAGTCGAGGTGTCGGGCATCGGTTGTTCCAGGGTCAATTGCGGAACCAGAAGTACGCCACGGGTGCGGTGAAGAGTACGGAATCGACGACGTCGAGCAGGCCGCCGAAGCCGGGAATGCTTTGGGCGGCGTCCTTACTTTGGCTATCGCGTTTGATCAGCGATTCGGCAAGGTCGCCGAGCACGCCGACGATTCCCGCGACGAGCCCGAACGCCGCAGCTTCCACAATCCCATTCTGGAACACGTCGCCGGTGAACGAGAGTCCGATCGACATCAGCATCGCGGTGATCATTCCACCGGCGAAGCCTTCCCAGGTTTTCTTCGGGCTGAGGAGGGGCGTCATCTTGTGCCGGCCGAGGAAGGTGCCGGTGAAGAAGGCTCCGATGTCGCCGAACTTCGGGACGAAGATCGTGAGGGCGAGAATGGTACTCGTGCGGGCGGGGTCTCCGAGCCATCGGAGTTGGGCCAGGAAGCTGCCGAGCAGGCCGATGTACGTCAACGCGAACACCGTGAATGCGAGACGCGGCACGGCGGTGCCGGGTTCGCGGTAGCGGTACATCTCGATGAGGAACGAGGCGAGGAAGGCACCCATCAGCGCAAACGCGCAACCGTTGAGCCGCGATCCGGAGTCCGCGGAGGGGAACGCGAGGTGTGCGAAGTTCGCGGCGAGAACGACGCAGACGCCGGCGACGGTGAGCCACACGTTCGGCCGATGCGCCGCGGGAAAGAGTCGCACGAGTTCGCGCGTGGCGATGATGCCCAGGAGCATCAGGCAAACAAACAGGCACGGGAACCACGGCGGATACCACTGATCGACGACGAGTAAGCCGACGGTTGCCCAGAAGAGCACGGTGCCGACGATGAGGCGGGTCAGGATCATGTCGGCTTCAGCCCCCCGAATCGACGTTCGCGCTTCGCATAATCGCGGAGGGCTTCTTGCAGCAGTTCCGCTCCGAATTCAGGCCAAAAACGCTCGGTGACCCAGAGTTCCGCGTAGGAGATCTGCCAGAGCAGGTAGTTGCTGATGCGCATCTCGCCGGCCGTTCGGATGAGCAGGTCCGGGTCGGTCATTCCGGCCGTGTACAGCGACTCGCCGATGGTCGCTTCTTCGATTTGTTCGGGGAGGAGTTCGCCGCGTTGAACTCGGCAGGCGATGCGCCGCACGGCGTCGACGATTTCCGCTCGCGAGCCGTAGTTGATCGCGAGACACAGCGTGAGGCCGGTGTTGGCTTTCGTTAAGCGTTGGTTCTCGTCGATCTCGGCGAGCACCTCTTCGGGAAGCCCCTCGCGCCGACCGATCACGGTGAAGCGAATGTTCTGGCGCAGGATCTTGTCGCGCTCTTGAAGCAGGTACTGTTTCAGGAGCGCCATGAGGAAGTCGAGTTCGGCCTTGGGCCGCTTCCAATTTTCCGAACTGAGGCAGTACAGCGTGAGTTGACCGATTCCGAGGCGGCAGCATTCCTCGGTCACGTCATCGACGGATTTGGCCCCGCGGGCGTGCCCCTCAACGCGTTCTTTTCCTTGCGCCCGAGCCCAGCGGCCATTGCCATCCATGATGATGGCAATGTGCCGCGGCAACATCTCCGGGTCGAGCCCGACGGAACGCGCGTGCAAGGTAACTTCGGAAGGCAACATCGTGTCATGGTATATGCCGCGAACGACTCGAACGAGCCGTCTCGATTACTTCGGTATGCGTCGGGGCGAAGTATCTGGCCACGTGTCGGGGCCGGCGGGTTCGGTAACCCGCGATAGCTCGTTCGGATCGGTCACTTGCACCGAGCCCGCCAGATCGGCCTGGGCCTGCCACTGTGCTTGCAAGGCTTGCAAGTAGCCCCCGAGTTGGGTCACGAGGTTCTGCTGAGCCGTCACGATGTCGTTGTAGTTCACCTTGTCCGGTTCCACTTGATAGCGCTGGTAGACGCCGCGGAAGGCGGTGACGAGGTTCGGCAGAATGCGTTCGCGATAAAGCGACGCCTGCTGCCGGGACGTTTCGTAGCGTTCGAACGCATCCGCCAGCTGACCCACGAGTACGTTCTGCACGCGGGGCACCTCGGCGTTGGCCCGTGCGAACTGCGCCTTCGCCGACATGATCCCGCCCTGATTGCGATCGAAGAACGGCACCGTGACGCCGATCTGAGCGCCCATCTGGAAGTTTTGCAAACCCAGCGCTTTGGCTTGAGTGTCTTGTTGGAAGTAGAACTGATTCTGGATGTCCGGGATGGGTTTCACTTGCTCGCGCGTGATGGTGCGCTGAGCCTGAGCGGCGGAGTTTCTCGCCGCAAGCAGATCGGTGTGAATGGCGAGCATCTGATCGCGGAGCGCTTCGTACCGGTAGCGAGGCATGTTTTCTTCGACCCGACCGGCGAGCGGCGCGGGCGGCAGGTCCATCGCATTGATCGACGCCGCCAGCTGCTTCCAGGCCGAGGTGTGGCGATTGCGGGCCTGACTGAGGCCGAGTTCCGCCTGACCGGTGATGGCGAGCAGCGCCGATGCCTCGAATGCGGCCGAAGAACCGTTCTTCACCATCGCCACTTGGCGTCGGTACACCTCGTCCGTGAAGGCGACGATCAGACGGCCCACGCGCACGTTCTCGGCCGCGACCAGAGCTGAGTAGTAATTCGCGCGAACGCGGCGGGCGAGTTCGACCTCCGCCTTGCGAAGGTGAGCGCGGGCGTTCAAATAATCGAAGTGGACGACCGAGCGCGCAATCTTGAGCTTGCCCGCCGTGACGATGGATTGATTGATGTAGCCACCCAACTGCCCGGCAAAGCCTTGGTCGAGCATTTGGTCGCCCTGGAACCCGACCGTGGGGTTCGGATAGAGGCCGACCTGAACCCAGCGACCGTGCGCATCCGCGACGTCCGCCGTAGCCTGCACGATCTCGGGGCTGTTCTTCATCGCGTAGTCGAGCAATTCCTCGAGGGTCGCCACTTTCGCGCCGGGCATTCCATCGACGATCGGGTCGGGTCCGAGCGGCGGAAATTCGGGAAAGAGCGAATCGATCAGCTTGAGGCGCTCGGCGCGGAATTGCGGTGTGTCCGGCGGCAGCACGGGGCGCGTCGCGTCGAAGCCGGGAAGCCCGGGCGGAACATCCAGCGGCTTCACGGCCGGTGGATTGGTCTTTGGTTGAACCGCGGGAACTTCCGGCGGCACCTGCTGGAATTCGGCGCTCTCGCCGGGCCGGAGCCACGTCACCTGAGTCACCTGGCCGGAATCGACCTGACCGCGCGTGATCGGCTCCGGGGCTCGCTTTTCTCGAACCTGGAAATCGACGGGTGGTTCGGGGCGCTCGTATCCCGCGGGCGTCGCGCAACCGGGAATGGCCGCTCCCAGGCAGAGCCCCCAGGCCGCTTTTTTCAGGAGGCGTCGGGTGGTGTTTTGCTTCGCCGTCATTCCCGTAGCCTCGTATCGGCCGCGCTCAAAGTACGGCTGTATCGAGAATATCGGCGGAAGCGGTGGGGCAAGTTGATCCTCGAAACCCGAATATTCGTGAAGCGCTACCGACAACCACGCTGGACGGGTTGCGACCACTCCTTCGTGCGAACGGCGTTCGCATGCGAGGCTCACCAATCGCCAGAAAATGCCGAAGTCAATTGCTAGTAAGTGGTTCCGCGCCGTATTCCGCCATCGGCACCGCCTTTGCTATTGAAGAATTTCTACGTTGTCTTCAACAGGAACGGCTCTTACGGTCTCATCTCATGATCACCACGCGAAGCCGCTTTTTGAGGATCGGTCGAATTGCTGGGATCTCGTTGATTCTCGCGGCGGTGGCGTGTTCCGCTGCGTGGTTGGGCACCTCGTCGGCGCGTTCGCCAGGAGCGGGCAAGGCTTCGATCGGTGCGGCGGAGGCGTCGTCCATTGAATCGATGAAGCGAGTCCAGGCCGAAGTGATCGTCGTTCCGTTCGAGACGGCGACTCGCATGGGATTGCGAACGGCGATGGCCTCGCTCCCCAGTCAGGCGCGAACGCTGCCGCCCTTCTCGGGAACTCTTGCGATCGATCAGAATGCTCTCTCCCGCGTCTATTCGCGCTTTCCGGGCGAGGTGGTTTCCCTCGGAACAACGGTCGATCCCAAACTCGAGGTCCGCAACTTGCGGGTCGGCGACCGCGTGACCAAGGGGCAAGCTTTGGCTGTGGTTTCGAGTGTCACGCTCGGGGAAAAGAAAAGCGAACTCGTGGACGCCCTTTCCAAGTTGCGGCGCGACGAGGACGTTCTGGCGGCACTGCTCGATCCCGCAAGTGCGGGCTCCGTTCCCCCTCGCAGCATCCGCGATGCGACGCGGGATGTGGAATCGGATCGCGTGGCGGTCGCTCGGGCCGAGCGAACCCTCCGTTCCTGGGGCCTGTCGGCGGAAGAGGTCGCGGCAATACGAGGCGAGGCTTCCGACTTGGCGAAGCCGAGTGCGAAACCGGGCAACCTTTCGAGCTGGCCCCTTTCCGTGCTGACCGCACCCCGCGATGGCATCCTCATCGAACACAACACCAGCACCAGTGCCATCGTCGATCCCTCGACGCCTCTGTTTCTTGTGGCCGATCTCTCGCACTTGGCGGTCTGGGCTCACGTTTACGAAGAAGATCTGCCCTTGCTTCAATCGCTTCCGCACCCGACGCGCTGGACGGTTAACGTTCCGTCCCGCCCAGGAACCTCGTTCGCGGGCACGCTCGACACCGTCGGGGCCGTGATCCATCCCGATCAACACACGGCGATGGTTTCCGGCGTCGTGGCGAACGCCGATGGTTCGTTGCGGTCGGGGATGTTCGTCACGGTGACGGTGGAACTCCCGCCGGTGCGAGGAGAAATTGAAATCCCGTCCGAGGCACTGATCGAAGACGGTCGGGAGAGCATCGTCTTCGTTCGATCCGCGACCGATCGCACTTCCATCACGCGCCAGCGGGTCAAGGTGATTCGCCGCTTTCAAGATGTCGTCTATCTCGCGACGAGTGCGGGCTCGGTTCGAGTCGGCGATGAGGTCATCACGGCGGGATCGCTCCTCTTAAATGAGGCGATGAACGAACTTCCCGCTCCTCATCCCTAAGTGATGTCGGACTCACCCGCTTTCGACGGGGTGTGCCGCTCGAAGTATTCAATTAGTCCTGGGTGGCACCGGCTTCCAGCCGGTACTGGGTGGTTCCGGCTTCTAGCCGGAACACTTTAACAGCCCGATGCTCAGGGGAAGCCCCTTGATTGCTCCACCGGCTGGAAGCCGGTGCCACCCCGGAACACCGGCTAGAAGCCGGTGCCACCCCGGAACACCGCCTAGAAGCCGGTGCTACCCCGGAACACCGCCTAGAAGCCGGTGCTACCCCGGAACACCGGCTGGAAGCCGGTGCCACCCCCTGCCTACTTCGCGAGAGGCACACCCCTTTCGATGAGCTGAACCATGGTCCGCAAACTCATCGACTGGTCGGTTGCCAATCCGCTGTTCGTGCTGCTCGTGACGGCGGCGCTGTTGATCGGCGGCGGGTACGCGCTCGCCCACGTCAACATCGAGGCCTACCCGGACCCGGCGCCGGCCATCATCGAGGTCGTGGCACAGTATCCCGGCGCGAGTGCTGAAGAGGTCGAACGGCAAGTCACAATTCCGCTGGAAGTCGGCCTCGCCGGAATGCCGGGATTGGAAACCACACGCAGCAAGTCGCTCTTCGGACTCTCCCACGTTCGCAATCAGTTCAACTACGATCGCGACTACGAGCAGGCGAAGCAGGACGTCATCAACCGGCTTTCCTCGGTGAACTTGCCGGATGGCGTCGTGCCGCAGATCTCGCCGGCGTCGCCGATCGGCGAGATACTCCGTTTCACTTTGCACAATCCCCTCGACCCAGCGACCGGCAAGCCGGTGTACACGCTCAGCGACCTGAAGGCGGTCGAAGACTACGTGGTGCAGCGCGAGTTGCTCCGCGTGCCGCGGGTGGCCGGCGTGACGGGCATCGGCGGAACCGTGAAGCGATACGAGGTTCAGCCGGACCCCTACGCACTCGCACGCTTCGGAGTGACGCTCGCCCAAATTCAAACCGCACTCGGCGACGCGAATCGCAACGGCAGCGGCGACAGCATCACCACCGGCAAGCAACAAAATGTCGTGGTCCGCTCGCTCGGGCTCATCGGCTTCGGGCGCGATCCGCAGCAACTCGTTCTCGCCAACACCGACCCCGTGGCTTCGGCCAAAATCCTGCGGGCGGAAGAAGCCCGACGGCTCCGCGAAATCCGGCAGGTGGTCGTTGCGACCGTGAACAACGTGCCGGTCCGGATCGATCAAGTCGTGGATGGCGGACCGCTCTTGAATCCCGACGGCACTCCGCGCGTGGACGACCGCACGCTCGCACTGCACGGCGTCGTGGTCGGCAACCAAACCCGCCAGGGTCGCGTGGCCATCAGCCGGCCCCTCAAGGGCGCCGACGGGCAAGCGCTCACCAATCCCGACGGGAGCTACCAATGGGAAGATGAAGACGATGTGATTCAGGGAATCGTTCTGCTCCGCAAGGGGCAAGAGTCGCTTCCCGCCCTCAAAGACGTGATTGCCAAGATCGAGGAGTTGAACCAGCCCGGCCACTTGCTCCCGGGCGTGAAGATCGTTCCCTTCTACAACCGCACGACCCTGATCGACCGCACGACCGAGACCGTGCAAGAGAACCTCCTGGTCGGGATGGCGCTCGTGACGGCGATTCTGCTCATGTTTCTGGGCAACGTCCGGGCGGCCCTGATCGTGGCGATCAACATTCCGCTGGCCCTCTTGTTCGCGTTTGGGGTGCTCTACGCCCGCGGCCGGTCGGCCAATCTGCTCTCGATCGGTGCCGTCGATTTCGGCATCATCGTCGATTCCTCGGTGATCGTCGTCGAGAGCATTTATCGAAACCTCACGGCACAGAGCGCCCTCTCCGAATCGCCCGGTTCGGAGGGTCATCCTCCCCGCGTCACGCTCGGTCAGCGTGTGGCCGGTGCGGTCGGCGAGGTGCAGCGCAGCCTCTTTTTCGCGACCATCATCATGGTCTGCGCCTTGCTTCCGCTCTTCACGATGAAGGGGCCGGAGGGGCAGATTTTCGGCCCCATGGCGGATACGTACGCCTTCGCCCTCGCCGGCGCCTTGCTCCTTTCCATGACCGTGTCGCCCGTGCTCTGCTTGCTGCTGTTCAAGAACTTGAAGGCGAAGCCGGACAACTTCCTGGTTCGCGGATTGAAGGGGCTGTTTCTCCTACAGCTCCGCGTGATCCTGCGAGTCCGGTTGCTCGCGCTGGCCGCGTTCGTCGGAGGCGTCTTCTACACCGGAGCGGTGGCGGCCTCCATGGGCCGCGAGTTCATGCCCGAACTCGAAGAAGGAAACCTGATGGTGCGGGGCACGTTCCCCGTGAGCGTCTCGATGCAGGAAGTCGCGGAACGGTCGCGGCACCTCCGCAAACTCCTGCGGCAGTTCCCCGAGATCGCGGTCATCGTTCCCGCCATCGGTCGCCCCGACGACGGAACCGATCCGACCGGCTACTACAACTGCGAGACATTCGTTCCGCTGCGGAGTGAAGAGGAATGGTCCGCGGTTCCCAAATACGGGCGACCGCGCACCAAGCCCGAACTCGTCCGCGATCTCAACGAAGCGCTCGACCGCGAGTTCGCCGGCGTGGATTGGGACATCTCCCAGATCATTCGCGACAACGTGCTCGAAGCCCTCTCCGGCGTGAAGGGCGAGAATTCCATCAAGCTCTTCGGCCCCGATCTAGGAACGCTCGAAGACACGGCGTTCCGGATCAAGGACGCGCTGCACGAGGTGCCGGGAGTCGAGAACGCGGGCGTCTTCCGCGTTCAAGGGCAGTCCAATCTCGAGTTCCCCGTGGACCGCCAGAAGTGCGCGGATTGGAGGGTTTCCGCCACGGACATTCAAGGTATCGTCGAGGCCGCGGTCGGTGGCAAGTCGGCGACGCTGATCCAGGAAGGGGAAAAGATCTTTCCGCTCGTGGTCCGGCTTCCCCTGCGATTTCGCGCCGACGAGTCGAAGATTCTCGCGATCCCCGTGCCGGTCGGGAACGTCGTGGCACCGAGTAGTTCCACACCCGGTACGGTGTCGCCGATGGGCACCTCGCTGCCCGGAGTGTCGCTCACCGGTAGCTCGTACAATCTCGGGTCCATCTTCACGGGTAAACCCACGCGGCGCCTCGGCGACCTCGTGACGCCGTTGAACGCCAAGGGGCAATTAGACCCGTCGGGCTCCTACCTGAGACGCGGAGCTTCCACGGTTTACCGCGAACAAGGCCAGCGATTGATTGCCGTCAAGTTCGAGGTTCGCGGGCGCGATCTGGCCAGTACCGTGGCGGAAGCCCGCGCCAAAATCGAGCCGATGCTCGAGTTGCCCTACCGGGCGGAATGGAGCGGCGAGTTCAAGCAGATGGAGGCCGCGGAGGCCCGGCTCGCCCGGATGTTCGGCGTCTCGATGATCCTCATCGCGCTGCTCCTGTACGTGGCCTTCCGTTCGTTCCTCGATGCCGGTGTCGTGTTCGCGAACGTGGTGGCGATGGTCGTGGGCGGCGTCTGGGCGCTGAAGATCACCGGGTTGAATTTCAACATTTCCGCCGGCGTCGGGTTCATCTCCGTGCTCGGAGTGGCCGTCATGAACGGGCTGCTGTTCGTGTCCGTGTTTAACGGCCTACGTGCGAAGGGTGTGGAACTGGAGGAAGCGCTGCGGAAGGGAACCGCTCAACTCGTGCGGCCCGTCGTGATGACCGCATTAGCTGCGATTCTCGGCCTTCTTCCCGCGGCGATCTCGACGAAGATGGGCTCGGAATCGCAGCGACCACTCGCCGTGGTCGTGGTCGGCGGCATGCTCTTCACCATCGCCTGCATGGTTCTGGTGCCGGTGCTCTACAGCTTCTACGGCTCGAGAACTCCGCCCGCCGGGGCCGGCGACATGGCCCATTAACGCACCTTCGCCTTGAACTTCACGGTACCGCCTTGGCCCGGCAGGATCACGCCGGGCAGTTCCCAACGCACCACCACCGAGCCCGCGTCGTTCGCACTCGCCGAGAAGTTCGCCGCCCGATCCGACTGGTTCGAACCGCGAACGTACTCGAGACGGCCGCTGAGGCTGTCGTTCACCACGACATCCGAGATCGGCTTGTTGCCGGTGTTCAGGTAGCGAATGGTGAAGGTCACGATCGAACCCGATTCCACGGCACCGGTCGAATCCACGGACTTGGTGACGGTGAGCGGGGCGGCACCGGGGTAAGCCGTGATGACTTCCGGCTCCACGACGGCGGCCTTGACCGCGATGCCGTCCACCTGTCCGAACACCGACGGCCGGTTCGAGCCGATGTAGAACGAGGTGCCGACCGGCCCGATGTACGAACGCGGCCGCTGTTGCGCGAGCATTCCCACGGGCTTCTCGCGGCCGATCTCGGCCATGGGCGCGGCTCGCTCGCGGAAGCCTTGAGGTGCCATCGCGCCGTTCAAACCCTTCATCCCGATCTGGCTGTCGAAGCCTTCGGGAGCCAGTTCCGCACGTTGAATTGCGAACCGGGGCACGCACAGACAGACCACGTTCGAGGTCGCGACTTTGCGTTTGTTTCCGAGCGAGTATTCGACACCGACATCGGTGGTATTCAGGCCGCCGAGTTTGTTGTTGGGGCCGATGCCGAGTCGGTCGCCTTTGTCGCCACCATCGATGAAGCACTCTTCGTTCGCGCCCTTCGGCCCGAGGATCGGGTCGAAGAGATTGATCCCGTAGTAAGGCAGCGTCGGCGGAAACTGCGGCGTCTTGAGGTAACCCTCGCCGGGCAGCAGAATGGTGCCGTCGATGGCCGCGACCTTGAGCCACTCGGCGGCTGGGGGCCGATTCCCGAGTCGCACGATCGCGACGAGCCGCCCGCTAGCAATCGCTTCCTTGATCGCGACTTCCTCGGTGTCCGCCAGCAATTCCACCGGCGCGTTCAACCCGAACTCCGCGGGGATCGCCTTCTCCGGATCTTCGAGGTAAATCGCCTTCGTGATCACCGAGCCGAGTAGGGCGCGTTCGATGTCGTTCTGCGTGAACAGGAGCGGCGTGGGCCACTCCATGTACTTCATACCGGGGCGGAGAACGAGCGTGCCGCGGACTTCGACTTCGGGATAGAGCACCTTGCCGGGATGGTAGGGCAGGTTCGAGAGTTCCATGCAGTAGGAGTAGCCGGGGCGGAGTCCGACCACGATGGGCGCGTCGAAGATGCGGGCGATCGCGGAGCCGGGATACACGGCCACGCGGACGCCCTTCGGCGCAAGAACCTTGGCCGCGAGCAGCGGCGCGGGAACCGGAATCGGACCGGCATCCGTCGGGCCGCCAACCGCCAGCGATCCCATCAGCGTCATCACGGCGACGTTCATGGCTTCCCCTACTGAGAGGCCGCCTGAGGCTTCGCGATGAGGTGGTTCCTAATCGCGAAGCCACAAGCGGCCACGTGTCGTTCAAACTATCGACCCACCGGCCAGCCTTACTTAATCGGCGGCAGGTTGATTAGCTTCGAGTCATCGGTCGGCTTCAGTGAGGGCGGCAGCGGTTCCGGAGTCGAAATCTTCGCACCTCCTCCTGGGCCGATCATCGGCGGCATCGGCCGAGGACCCGAAGGCGGCATCATCACCGGAGGCATGCCCATGCCCGGAGGCGGCGCGGTCATCGAGGGCGAAGCCTTGTTCTCCAGGTCGATGTTGCCCAACCGGATCACGGCCAGGATCGTGCCGCGCTTCTGAGCCTCGGCAATCGGGTCGGCACCCGGTTCCAACCGCGTCGAGACGATCTCGTCCGCACCGCCGAGAGCCGCGAAGTCCTGGAACGCCGGGTCTGGCAAGTAGATCACCTTCACCACGAGGTTGCCGTCGGCGGCCTGGCGGAAGTCTTCATCCGCGAAGGTCACGGGCACGGACGCATGAGCCAGGTACGTCATCGTTTTCGGCGTGACCGGCGAGATTTCGAGCGTCGGGTAGAAGGTCCGCCCCGGGAAGTTCGGCAGAATCTGCGAGAGCCGCAGGCGGTAGACCTGGCTTTGGAGGAAGTTGTATTCCTTCGGCGCGGTGAGGCCGCTGGTTTCGTCGTTGAAGCTGCCGTTGGGCAGTTGCCACGTGATCTTCATGCCGGCGGGGCCGGTGAAGCGGATCGAGGTTCGCTGGTTGCTCGGGGCCGATCGCATGTTCGGGTTCATGGACCCGACGGCGGCGACGGCTCCGGGAGGCCCCATTCCCGGCACGGGAAGGATGCCGCCTTGCGGCGGGCCGTAAGGCGGTTCGTTCCCGTTCGCCTGCATCACGCGGGAATCGACCGTCGAGATCCCCGGCACGTAGCCGCGGATGACGGTGTTGGACTTTCCGGCGGGTCGGTAGCCGGTCGCGGAAACGACCGTACTCGGCGTGCCCGAACTATTGGGCATCGCACCGCGAGCCGTGGTCCTCGCGACCAACGGGATCGGTTCGCCGTTCGGCCCTTGCACGCCGTTGGCGGTGGCCGGCACGGTGACCGTGCCGAACCCGCCCGGCCCCTTGGCTTGTTTGCCGTTCGGCCCGTCGGTGCTCATGCACCCACCGCCGAAGCCGGCCAGCAGCGCTAATGTCGTCGCGGTTCGCTTCATGATTTCCCCCAGCGGTGGTTCCGGGCCTGAAGGCCGGTCCTGCTAGAAAGGTTTCGGCGTCCCGTACCCTCGAACTTTGCAGAAAAGTCGGAACGACCGCTCCGGAAGGCGCAATTTGAACTGAGATGGAGGTGCCGTGCGAAGCTGGGGGATTCACGAAGATCAGTATTCGTCGGCCGGAACCGATCGAAGCGGCTCCAAAGTTCGGGGAAGGAGGACTACTACGAAATGGATTCGCCACGCACATCGAACGCACCATCGCGACCGATCCGTCGGCGGGTTGGATCGACATTGCCAGGCGTCGTATTCGCGGCGGGTTTGTGCCACCGTGGCGGCAACGCTCTCCCGGCCCCGTTCCGCGAGCCGTCGGTTCAGGACGGCGACCAGTTCCGCCTGACTCTCGACATCCAGTTGTTCGGCGAGATCGAGTGCTTCGGCAAATGCTGTTGGTTGACTCACTGCCGCACGCAGGGCCGCGCCTCCTGGCCGACATAGTCGGCTAAGCTGCCGGGGCCGCCTCGGACGACGTGGACTCCGCAGAACCGGAATGGCGGCCCGCGTCCGCCGTGGGTTCGGCTCGCTTCGGTGGTTGCACGAGCCTGTCACCGTGCGCCGCTTGACGCTCGTAAAGCCCCGCGAAGAATACCGCGATGTCAAAGTTGCATTCCGCCGCGAGCTTTTCACGGATTCGATGAACTTCAGCTACAATGGGGTCTTCCCACATGATGCTATACCCCCATGAGTTCTTCCGGCGTACAGATGATGATCATGCGGGTGAGCTTATGGCTCATCGTTTCGGTGATGCTGCCGCTCATGGTTGTTGCTTCCAGCTCCCCATGCCAGCCTCTGGGGAGAGCCACTCAGTCCAGTGGCGGACGTTATTCTTCCGGTCAATCGTTCCCCAGTAATACACGGTAGCGTGGAGACGGATGTAAGCATCCTCCTCTGCCCGGAGGTGCAACTCCACGAAATCATGGTTCCGTTTAACTTCAGTCCACTGACGAGTCTTGCCCTCAGCGTTAACCTCCTTCCATGTCTTTTCGGCCACGAACTCGAATCGCATCCCCGCCTTAGTTGCCCAGACTTTGCGGTCGTCCGTCTCGGCCCCGCTGCCCGCTCCCAGCTTGAACGCTTCCAGTTCCTTCTCTACGGCTGCGGCTTCGTGATCCTGCTTGACACGGACATAGTCCTTGATCGCCTCAGTGTAACTGCTCATCAATCGCTTCCTGGCGGCAGCGACCTGACCGACGTACACTTTCGTGGGGGCCACAGAAGGCAATGTACCGTCCGTCTCGAATGCCACACGCTCAGAGACGAGTTGATCGACCTGTTTCTTATTCCCGTCCTTCCGAGCTAGCTCTTCCTTCTTCACAAGTGTGTCGATCAATACCTTCTTGATCTGATCCAGTTCAGTGATGTACGCCTTCTTGGCCACGTCCAACTTGACGCTGATCGGATCCAGATCCGCAGTAAGCAGAGTCCCACCTGCGAGGAGGACGCACATCAGCACAGAGGTTAACCGACTGGAGGTCATAGCGACTCCTATTTGGGAACTCAGAGCAGCGGTCGGTACGACCGCCGACGCCATTCTCGCCATCGACCGATACAAGAGCAAGGCTTAACTTTTCGCGCTCCCCGCTTTTCCCACCGATTTGCAGCTCCAACAAAACCCGACGGCCACCGGAATGCTCCGGTGGCCGTCGGTGTTTCACGTTGTCGGTCGGGCTCAGCCTACGAGTTCGGGGATCCACAGGGAGTCGGAGAGGAACTTCTGGGGGGCCTTCTCGGTGGCCTTGTCGCCGGCGATGTAGTACGGGCGACCGAGGTTGTCGCGGACGCTGGCGTTGGTCTCGGGGGTCGGGTCGATGCCGAGGCCCTTGTAGATCGTTCCGTAGAGGTCGAGGATGCCGACCTTCTTCTCGACGGCTTCGGTGCCGTCCTTGTCGGTGGCCCCGTAGGCGATGCCGCCCTTGATATTGCCACCGCCCACCACGACGCTCCAGGCTCGCGGGTAGTGATCGCGACCCGCGTTCTGGTTGATGCGGGGGGTGCGGCCGAAGTCGCCCATCCACACGATGACCGTGTCCTTGAGCTTGCCGCGCTGTTCGAGGTCCTTCACCAGGGTGCCCATGGCCTTGTCGAGGTTGGGGAGTTGGCGCGTGGCCAGGGTGTTGTGGATATTCGCGTGCATGTCCCAGCCGCCGAGGCTCACTTCGACGCAGGCGGTGCCGGCTTCGACGAGCTTGCGGGCCAAGAGGCAACCGCGACCGAAGGCCGAAGCGCCCGGTCCCGTCGCACCGTACTCTTCCTTTAGCTTCGGATCGATCTTCGTCTTGCCGTCCACCTCGGTGTCGAGGTTGAAGACCTCCTTGCGGGACGAGACGACCATGTTGAGGGCCTTCTCGTAGACTTCGCGGTGGGCGCGGGCCGCGTCCATCTGAGCGCCCGAGGTGAACCCACCTTCGAGCCGGCCGAACAGGGCCGCACGGCGTTCCATCTGCGCCTTGTCCACGCCGGTGGGGGGCGAGACGTTTTCCGGCATGGTGCCAGGGTTCTGAATCTGGAACGGGGCGTACTTCATACCGAGGAAGCCGGGAGCCGAGCCGGGGCCGCCCGCGACCGACATGAAGGCGGGCATGTCCGCGTTCTTCATCGCTTCGGTGTCGAGCGACTGGTAGTAGGAGAGAACCGAGCCCATCGAGGGGTAGTCGAGCAGCGGGCTGGGCGAGCGGCCGGCGTTCATGAGGAACGTGCCGCGAGCGTGATCGCCTTCACTCGTGCTGAGCGAGCGGATGATCGAGAGGTTCTTGAACTGCGAGGCGATTTTCGGCATGTGCTCGGAAATCTGCACGCCGCTGGCTGCGGTGTTTTTGGGGCGGTGTTCGCCGCCGTTCGGGCTACCGGGCTTCATGTCCCAGAGGTCGATCGTGGCCGGTCCGCCGCCCATCCAGAGGATGATGAGGCTCTTGTTCTTCTTCTTCAGTTCCGCGCCTTGGGCGGCGATGTTCGAGAGGAACGACATCCCCGGAGCGACGACGGCGGCCGCGGTGGCGGTGTGCTTCAGGAAGTGGCGGCGATCCATGGACGGTTCCTCGGGTGGTGGCTGGAGTGAATCAGCCGTGTGCGGAAGATCTGATTTTGCTGGGAGTTGCGTCGCGAGCGGCGGTCGATACCCGGTGCCTCACTCCGCAATTGTACCTTTCGGACGCGGCTCGTGCACGCGCGTTCCCGAAATTCGGGAAAGAGGTTCGGAAATCCGGCGTTCACTCGCTTTTGATTCGCAGGTGACGGAGTTCGATGGCTCCGAATTCGGCCCGGATGCCGAAAGTTGTGGCGGCGGGCTTGGCCTTCATCTTCTTGATGACATCGCCGTTGCACTTGAACTCGGCGTTCTCGCCGGCGACGACGATTTCAA
>JAYTGN010000192.1:0-13428 GCA_043733485.1 Gemmataceae bacterium | reverse complement strand
ACGTCCGAAACATGAGGCAAACGTAATACCCGCGTTTCCCACCACGTGCGGTGATTTCCCATGGCGTGAGGTAGGCGCTCGACCCTGATCCTACTCTCGCTCTATGAATCGCTCACGCGTCTTTCCATCGCTTGCGCCGGTTCGCCTGGAAAGCAGTTCGTCCCCAAACCATTGGTACCACGATCGGTGCCTCGCACTGTTCGCGGATCGAGTACCGCGTACGATTTCGGAATGGCGAAGAGCAAATCAACGACCACGGCTGCACCCGCGGAATACACCGTGGTGGCGCGGCGGTATCGGCCGCAGCAGTTCGCCGAACTCATCGGCCAAGAACACGTCGCCCAAGCGCTCGTGAACGCGCTTCAGTCGGATCGCGTCGCCCACGCCTATCTCTTCACCGGGGCGCGCGGCACGGGGAAGACGAGTGCGGCCCGGATTCTCGCGAAGGCACTGAACTGCGAAAAAGGACCGACGCCCACGCCGTGCGGCGAATGTGAAAGCTGCAAGGCCATTGCCGAAGGGCAAGACGTCGACGTGCAAGAGATCGACGGTGCCAGCAACAACAAGGTCGACGACATCCGCGACCTCCGGCAGAACGTCGGCTTCCGCCCGACTCGCGGTCGCTACAAGATTTACATCATCGACGAAGTTCACATGCTCTCGCCGGGCGCGTTCAACGCATTGTTGAAGACGCTGGAAGAACCGCCCGAGCACGTGAAGTTTATTTTCGCGACGACCGATGTGCAGAAGCTTCCGATCACGATTCTCTCGCGGTGCCAGCGGTTCGACTTCGCGCACGTCGGGCCAAATAAGATCTTCGAGCAGTTGAAGTCGATCGTGAAGCGGGAAGGTCTGGAAGCGGACGAAGACGCACTGCGACTCGTGGCCCGGAGAGCCGCGGGTTCCATGCGCGACTCGCAATCGCTCCTCGATCAACTCCTCGCGGCGTGTCCCGGTAAGCTCACGGCCGAGCACGTTCACGCGGTCCTGGGTACGGCCGGCGATGACCGCGTGATCGAACTCGCCACGGCCATCCTCGCCCACGATGCCAAGACGGGCCTGAACCTGATCACCACTTGGGTCGAACGCGGGTTGCAAGTGAGCGAACTCGTCGATCAACTGGTCGAGTACTGGCGGGCGCTGATGCTGCTGAAAGCGGGCTCCGATCTGGAAGAGGCACCGCTTTCGCCGAACGTCCGCGACGCGATCAAGGCTCAAGCCGAGAAGGCGAGCCTGGATGCGATCCTGGCCGGCTTGGACATCTGGGCGACGACCAAGGGCCGCATGCGCGGGAGCAGCCACGCGGGAGTGCTGTTGGAGATGGCCGTCGTGCGTTTGAGCCGCTTGGAAGAGTTGCTTTCGGTCGGTCAATTGCTCCAGTCGCTGACGCAAAATGGCATTCCGGTGGGGCCGGTCGCTCGCGCCGCGGGAAGCGCGGCTTCCGCGGACCCTTCAAAAAAAAACGACCTGACGCCGCTGGGTAACGGGCGACCGGTTGCGAAGCAGGTCCAAGATCAACAAGAAGTTACGACGCAAGAACTGACCGAGGCGACGCTTTCGGAGGTGTGGCAGAAACTGCTTCAATTCCTGAACGAGAAGTCTCCGATTCTTGCAATTCATCTCAAATCCGCACTTCCGCCTGCAATTTTCGGGCCAAATGCACTGGCAATTCGCTTCCACTCCAGCTATAATCAGGCGTACGAGGCGTGTAAGACCGAGCACAACCAGCAGCGGCTTCAAGATTCGCTGCGAAAGTTGCTCGGCAAAACCGCAACGATCCGCATCGAGACCGTCGGTGGCCCGAACCCGGAAGCGTCCAAGGCTGCACCGATCGCGGCAGTCGCTCCCGTGGGTGATCGCAAGCGGAGCTTGCAGGCGTTACCCTTCTTTAAGAAGGCCGCGGAGTCGCTGGGCGCTCAGATCTGGGAAGTAGATGGCGGTTTTAACCCCGCGGCTCCTCCGCCGATTGCAGTAGAATCCGATGAGACTTCCGAGGGCGAACCCGCCCTCGATACCGATGAGGTGTAACCCATGTTCGACAAGCTCGGCGCGATGATGAGCCTCATGGGCAACCGGGGCAAGATTCAGGACGAGATTCAGAAGTTCCAGGCTCAGATCGGCAACATCACCGCCGAGGCCAGCTCGGGGGCCGGATACGTCACCGTGAAGGTGAACGGCCGCATGGAGATTCAAAGCGTCCGCATCTCCGAAGAGGCTATGCAACTCAACGACCGCGAGATGCTCGAAGACCTCGTGGCCGCCGCGACCAATCAGGCCTTGCTCAAAGTTCGCGAGCAACTCGCGCAGGAATCGGCCAAGATGGCGCAGAACATCGGCCTGCCGCCCGGGATGCTCGGAGGCGGCATTCCCGGCATGGGTTGATGCGCGATTGCAGATTTCATTCTGAACGAGGGTCTCGAATTGTCCGAACCGAGTGGTGTGATCCAGCGCTTGCTCGAGGAGTTGGCCGAGCTTCCGGGGATTGGCCCGAAGAGCGCCGAGCGGATCGCGCATTTTCTGCTTTCCGGCGACCGACGCCACGCACTCGGGCTTGCGGATGCCCTCCACGCGGTGGCCGAGAAGATTCGCCCCTGCAAGGAATGCTTCAACCTGACGGACCAGGAGCTTTGCCCGGTCTGTTCGGATCGCCGCCGCGATGCCTCGATAATTTGCGTGGTGGAGACGCCTCGCGATGTGACGGCCTTCGAACGGGCGGGTAGCTTCCGCGGCCTCTATCACGTACTCGGTGGCCGCCTCGCCCCGCTCGACGGTATGGGCCCCGAGCGGCTCGCGTTCGGCCCGCTCGTGGAGCGAGTTCGTCGCGGTGGAGTTCGCGAAGTCATTCTCGCCACGAGCCCGACTCTCGAAGGCGACGGCACGGCACTCTTCGCCTCGAATCTCTTGGCCGGTACCGGAGTGGCGGTCTCGAGGTTGGCGCGCGGATTGCCGAGTGGTTCGTCCCTCGAATTGGCCAACGCGCAAATGCTGGTCGATGCCCTCGAAGGCCGGCGAACGTTTTGAGCGAAACCCGGTTTCTGCTTTGGAAACCGGGTTTCTTGCGATGAGAAACCCGGTTTCCAAAGCAGAAACCAGGTTTCCTCAGCCTCGGAGATGGAGCCGATGAGCGGAATGCGGTTCGGAATGGATCTGTCGATGCGGCCGGACATGAAAATGATCCTGGCGCCGCGCATGATCCAATCCATGGAGATCCTGCAACTCACCATCGTCGATCTCCACACGAAGATCGAGGACGAGTTGCAAAAGAATCCCTTCCTCGAACAGATCGAGCACCTCGGCGAACAGAACGATTCGCCCGTGAAGGAGTTCAACCCCGACGCGCCGATGAAGCACGACGACACCGGCGACCTCGAATTCAGCCGGCTCGAAGCATTGAACAAAGACTGGGACAACCACTTCAACGAAGAGCATCGCGGGAGCCGCTCCGCCCTGTCCGAAGAAGGCGACCGCAAGCTGGACGCGATGGCGAACATGCCGGATCGCCCGCAATCGCTCCAGGATCACCTCGCGGATCAACTCGGCGAAATGGAACTCGCCGACGATCAGATGAAACTCGCCAAGCACATCTGCACCTACATCGACCGCACGGGCTACATCGGCACGCGAATCAAGGTTCGCAAGGATCACGGTAAGCGCGAAGAAGAAGGTTCCGAGTCCGAAGTCTTCCGCTCCGTTTCACTCGGCGAGATCGCGCAAAGTTACGACGAACTCCTGACGGCGGAGGAAGTCGAGGACGCACTCGTTCACGTGGTGCAAAAGCTCGACCCGGCGGGAGTCGGTGCCCGCGACTTGCGCGAGTGCCTGCTGCTACAAATCGGGCCGGACACGCCCTGCTGCGATGCCCTACGCATCTTGGTTCGCAACCACCTGGAAGACATCGGCGCGAACCGCATGCCGTTGATTCAGAAAGCGACGCGCTTCGACATCGCGACGATCCAGGAGGCGATTGCCGCACTGCACCAACTCGACCCGAAGCCGGGGCTCAAGTATGCCGAGAACGTGACGCAGCGCGTGATCCCGGACGTGATCGTGGAGCGCGTGGATAGCGGCGACTACGAAGCCCGGCTCGTGGACGATTGGGTGCCGAACATCCGCGTGAGCAAGCGCTACTTCGAACTGTACAAGTCGAAAGACCTGAGCGACGAGGCCCGCGAGAAGCTTCGCAAATCGCTGCAATCCGCGCAGTGGCTCGTGAGCGCCGTCGAGCAGCGCCGCAACACGCTGCTGAAAGTGACGCGCGCCATCATCAACCATCAGCGAGCCTTCCTCGACTTTGGCCCCGAGCACATTCAACCGCTCAAGATGCAGCAGATCGCGGACCTCGTGAAGGTTCACGTCACGACCGTGAGCCGCGCCGTGGACGATAAATGGGTGCAGACTCCGCGCGGCGTCTTCCCGCTTAAGCGATTCTTCGGCGGCGGCAAAGTCAACGACCAGACGCACGAAGAAGTCGCTTACGAAGTGATGAAGCAGAAGCTCTTGGAACTGATCGCCGACGAAGACAAGGCGAGCCCGCTCTCGGACGAGGAACTCGTGACCAAGCTAAACGATGCCGGGTATCCGGTGGCTCGCCGCACCGTCACGAAGTACCGCAAGATGTTGAACATTCCTTCGAGCCGCCAGCGTAAGGATTGGTCGCTGACGTAGCGAGCTTCTTGGGAACGGGCACGGAATAGTTTGCGATCTCGCCCGATTCTTTGGTGCCAGTTCAGCCACGGCGGCTCGTAGGGTGGGCCGGACCGCGATGGCCGCGGAAGCGGCCATCGCGGGAGGCCCACGCGGCATCACCAGCGACTTCCCCGCGTGGGCCTCCCGCGACCAAATCGCTTCGTGATTTGCTGCGGTCCGGCCCACCCTACTCGGCTTCTTGGTTGTTCAGAAATAACAGCATCGGGAATTTATTTCGTGCCAGTTCCTTAGTTCGCGCGAGGCACCTCATCTGATGGGGTTTTTGGCGAACCGGCGACGTCAGTCGACGTCAGTCGACGGGTTGCACTTCCAACCCGTCGACTGACGTCGCCGGTACGCCTGGAAAAGCCGTGCATGCCAAACTCTAGGCACACCTCTTTCTAGGAATGCCCTAGGCACGAACCGGCGGGAAGGGGTACTCTTCGCGCGTTGCCAAAACGGGGATTCGACATGGATGGCGAGCGGGGTCGAAACGTGCCCCTGTCCCTTCCGCGGAAGTGGATGGCGGACGTGATGCACCTCGCCTCCGGAGTGCCGACGGTCGCCGTCGAGCGCACGCTGCGCGTCCGGGCCGTCGCGGACGCCCGCAAGCGCACCCAACTATCCATCGGGTGGGGAACGCTCGTCGTCAAGGCGATGGCGACGGTGTCGATGCGGATCCCCGAGATGCGCTGGGCGTACATGCCGTACCCTTGGCCCCACTTTTACGAGGCACCCTACAGCGTGGCTTCGCTCGTGGTGGATCGGGAACTCGACGGCGAGCGAGCCGTGTTCTTCGCCCCGATGCTCTATCCGGAGCGACTCTCGCTCGACGCCGTTCAAGGCAAGCTGGACGCGTTCAAAAACGCCCCGCTCGAATCGATCGGCCCTTACCGCCGCCTGATGCGAACGACGCGGCTGCCCCGTCCGCTCCGCCGCTTGTTGCTCAACGTCGGAATGTTCGGCTCCGGGCTGACGCGGGGCCGGCTCTTCGGCACCTACGGCGTCAATTCCATGGCCCTGTTGCGCGTCAAACTCGTCCAAACGATGATCCCGATCACGTCCAATTTGTTCTACGACAGCGTCAATCGGCAAGGCGAGATGACCGTGCAACTCGCGTTCGACCACCGCGTGTTCGATGGCTACACCGCCGGGCGCGTGCTCGGGGAACTCGAGTCGGTGCTCAACTGCGAAATGCTGAACGAACTCAGCGAGGGGAATTCTCGCCGCGCGGCCTGACCGAGACGAACCCTGTTCCACGGGCCGCATTGCGCATATCGTTTCGAGTGTGAAATCCGCTCTTCCTCGCACTCGGCCTCGCTCATGATCGTGACGATCGACGGCCCCGCCGGGTCCGGAAAAAGCTCCGCGGCCGCGCTCCTGGCCGAACGACTCGGCTTCGAGTTCCTCGACACGGGCGCGATGTACCGCGCCGTGGCACTCGCGTGCCTGCGCCGAGGTATCGACCTGTCGAACGCTTCGGCAGTGGAAGCGGAACTGCCCGCGCTGCACATTGAGATGCCGCCCGATGGCGTGCTCGTGAACGGCGAGGATGTCGCTTCCCTCATTCGTTCTCCGGAGGCTTCACAGGGCGCGAGCAAGGTTGCCGTCATCCCCGGCGTCCGGCTTTATCTGGCGGCGGAGCAGCGGCGAATCGCTTGCGGTCGCGATTTTGTCTGCGAGGGCCGCGATCAGGGGACGTTCGTATTCCCCGAAGCCGAGTGCAAGTTCTTCATCACGGCCGAGCCGCGAACCCGTGCGGCCCGACGCCATCGAGAACAGATTGCGAAAGGCGAGACCACTTCGCTCGAAGACGTGTTGAAGGAGCAGGTCGAACGCGATGCCCGCGATGCCGCCCGCGAACTCGCGCCGATGAAGCCCGCGGACGATGCGATCGTCGTGGACACCACGCACCTCGCCCCCGAGGAAGTGATCGCGAAACTCGTAGCGGAGGTGGCCCGCCAATGTTCGACCGTCCGGGCCTGATCGGCCGCCGCTGGTACGATTTCACCAACCTCGTGGCGTTCCCGTTCTACTTCTTCGGCTTCAGCTACCGCTATACCGGCCGAGCGAACATGCCGGCTCGCGGCCCGGTACTCGTCGTCTCGAACCACCAATCGATGCTCGACCCCGTGCTCATCGGCGCGTCGAACAATCGCTACCTCACCTTCCTCGCCCGCAGCACGCTGTTCAAGGTGCCCGTACTCGCACCGCTGATTCGCAGCTTGAATGCGATCCCGATCGACCGCAACGCGGGGAAGGACGGCATCCAATCCGTGATGGAACGGCTCGCCCTCGGGCAGGCGGTGCTGATGTTCCCCGAAGGCGAGCGCACGTACACCGGCGAAGTGCAGCCGCTCAAACCCGGCATCTCGCTTCTAATCAAACGCGTGACGTGCCCCATCGTGCCGATCGGGCTCGCGGGCTGCTTCGAGGCGTGGAATCGCTTCATGACGTGGCCGCGGTGGGCGCCGCCGATCTTGCAAGCGGGTCCAAGCACCATTGGCGTCGCGATTGGCGAACCGATCGACCCGGCTCGCTACAAAGGAAGGGACCGCGTCTGGGTACTGGCCGACTTACAAAATGAACTCGTGAAGCAGCAGGCGGTGGCGGAACGGCTTCGCCGCAAGTGAACGACCATTCCCGGAGGCATCATGATTCGCACGTGTTTGTTCCTCGCCACGCTGCTGCAAACCGCGGAGCCTGCTCCGCGCTTGCCGCGCGAGAATCTGCTGCTCTATCGCGGCGACGACGGCAAACCCAAGCCGGTCGAGAAGGTCGAAGATTGGGCCAAGCGCCGCGCCGAGATCGTCCGCGGCATGGAAACCGTAATGGGCAAGTTGCCGGGCCAAGAGAAGCGCTGCCCGCTCGACGTGAAGGTCGAAGAAGAGGTGGACTGCGGGAAGTACGTGCGGCGACTCATCTCGTACGAATCGGAGCCGGGCTCGCGCGTTCCCGCTTACCTCTGCATTCCCAAGGCCGTTCTCAAGGGCGAAGCCAAGGTGCCCGCCGTGCTTTGCCTCCACCCCACCAACGATGCCGTGGGCCACGGCGTGGTCGTCGGGCTCGGCGGCAAGGAGAATCGGCAGTATGCCGTGGAACTCGCCGAACGCGGTTACGTCACGCTCGCGCCGAACTACCCGCTGCTCGCCAAGTACCAGCCGGACCTCAAGAAACTCGGCTGGGAGAGCGGCACGCTCAAGGCCGTGTGGGACAACATGCGCGGCCTCGATTACCTCGAATCGCTTCCCTTCGTGGATGGGAAAGCGATTGGCACCATCGGCCACTCGCTCGGCGGGCACAACTCGGTCTACACCGCCGTCTTCGACCCTCGCTTAAAGGTGATCGTCTCGAGTTGCGGGCTGGACTCGTACGTCGATTATTACGGCGGCGACGAGAAGAATTGGAGGCCCGAACGCGGCTGGTGCCAAACCCGCTACATGCTAAAACTCGCGGACTACAAAGGCCGCCTCGCCGAGATCCCATTCGACTTCCACGAGATGATCGGGTCACTCGCGCCGCGGCACACGTTCATCGTCGCGCCGCTCAAGGATTCGAACTTCAAGCACGAGAGCGTGGACCGGATTGCGAAGGCCGCCAAGCCGATCTTCAAGCTGCACGGGCACGAGGATCGCCTGCGGGTGGAACACCCCGATTGCCAGCACGACTTCCCCAACGAGATGCGCGAGGAAGCGTACAAGCTCTTCGATACGGTCCTCAAGGGGAAGTGAGGCGGGTGCCATCACTGCACGCGGGTGCCTCACGATTGCTATCCTGATTATGGGATCGCTCTCTTTCACCCGATGAACGGCGCATGACGGTTCGTTTGGCTCACTTCAGCGACGTTCACCTCTCGAGCGAGCGGCTCGGGTGGCGGGTCCGCGATTTTTTTGGCAAGCGGGCCTCCGGCTGGGTGAACGTCGCGGTCCTCGGCCGCCGGCATCGCTTCCGATTCGCGAACGAAGTGGTCGCCGCGCTGCGCCGCGAGTTTCGCGAACGCCCCCTCGACCACCTCATCTTCTCCGGCGACGCGACCACCATGGCGTTCGAGAGCGAAATGAACGAAGCCGCGGAACGGCTCGGCGTCGGCGATCCGAGCTTGCCGCCGTGCCTCGCCGTGCCGGGGAATCACGACCTTTATACCTTTGGGGCGGTCCGCCGTCGCGTCTTCGAGTTCGCCTTCTCGGCTTGGCAGCAGGGCGAACGCGTCGATCCGGAGCACACCTATCCGTTCGCGAGGAAGGTCGGGCACGTCTGGCTCATTGCCTTGAACTCGGCGCGGGCGAACATCTTTCCCTGGGATGCGACCGGGAAGGTCGGGCACGCGCAGTTGCAGCGCTTCCAACAACTCCTCGCGAAACTCGACGACGGCCCGCGGATCGTCGTCAGCCATTACCCGTTGCTCACGCGGGCCCGCAAGCCCGAGGCCCGCTGGCATCGCCTCGTGGATTGGAAGCGGGTGCGCGACGCGATGGCCGAGTGCGGCATCCACCTCTGGCTTCACGGCCACAAGCACGCCTGGTACGTTCTCCCGGCCGGTGCAGGCCAGCCCTTTCCCTCGATCGACGTGGGAAGTTCCGCCCAGGAGCACCTCTGGGCCTACCACGAATACGCCATCGACGGCTGGAAGTTGAACGGACTACGGCGAAGCTATCACCCCGAGGCGGGTCGATTCCAAGATCGCGAATCGTTCGAACTGGACCTTCAACGTTAGGCTCTGTTTTATAAGTGTAAGATTCGTGAACGCTAGTTCACCACGAAGGCACAAAGTTCACACGAAGGGCCACAAAGAGGTGCAAGTTTCATCTCGATCCTTTTTGTTTCTTTGTGTGATCTTCGTGCCTCTGTGGTGAAATATGTGCGTGAGGGTCTTTTCCACGGTCGCGGTTCCCAAACAGAGCTAAAATCCCGAGGTGCCTCATGCCTGCGAAGATCGACTGGATGTACTTCCGCAAATCGTGCGTGACGTGCCAGCGCGCCAAGACTCACCTCGACGGCACGCAAACGACCGTGAAGGAATCGGTCGATGCCCGCACCGTGCGCTACGACGAATCGGACGCCCTGAGTTTGTTGGAAGGAATCGACACCTTTATCGCGATGCGAGGGAAGAAGGTCGAAACCTTCGACTTGAAGAAGGCTCGACCGGACGACGAGACCTTGCTCGCGAAGCTCATCGGCCCCAGCGGCAACCTCCGCGCTCCGACCATTCGCATCGGCAGGACGATGCTCGTCGGCTTCAACGAAGAGGCTTACCAAGCGGCACTCGGAAAGTGACTCATCCGCGCGGGTAGGGTACGGAATAGTTGCAGTTCACATCGGGGTTCGGCATCGTCAGCGAAGCTCCATCCGGCCACGCGATCGACACCCACTCGACCCGATCGCAGCGGCCGAGGCCGAAGTGCGCGATCGGTTCCATCTGGCAGCGGACGCCGCTTCCTCCGTCGATGGCCTTTACGAGAATGCGGCCCTCGACGGAGGCTCGAACGAGTGTTCCACGGGCGGGAGCGCCGAAGCGCGTGAGCGGCCGAATCCGCAACCAGTTATTCCCGGATGCTCCTCGAGCCTTGTAGATCGCGATGGGAGCCGCACAGGGTTCGTCGTGGGCGACGATCAGTTCGAGAATTCCGTCGCCGTCCAGGTCGGCGATCGCGGCACCCGTTCCCGCGAAGTCCGGCTCGGCCGCGTCGCCGACGTCGAGCAGGGAGATGGAATCGTGCAGGCGGAAAAGTCGGTTGCGCTCGCCGCGATTGTTGAGAAAGAGTTCGTCGCGCCCATCGTTGTCGAAGTCGGCGGCGAGTACCGAGCCGAGTTCCGAGGGAAACGCGAGCGCGGGTGTGGCCCGGTCGCGCCAGGTGCCGTCCGGTTGACGAACCAGGAGTCGGTGCGGGCCATCGGTGTTGCCGAGGAACAGATCGAGCCGGCCATCGGCGTCCGCGTCCACGGCCGCGATACCGCGGGCTCGATCTTCTGGAATACGAAGCTTCCCGCGCTCGGCACACTCCTCGAAAGTGCCGTCGCCGAGGTTGCGATAGACGGCCGTGGCACCTTGCTCGGCGAGGCAAATCAGATCCGTGTGGGCACCGTGAATGGGAGCCGCGAGGATGCTGCCGGCCGGCACGGTTTGAATCAACCCGACAGACCGTGCCAGTTCCGCGAGCACGCCATCGGAGCCGAGTTCGAACAGGCGCGGTGGCCGAAGCGCCTGCGTGACGAAGAAGCCGTAGCGCCCCGTGCCGCGCCGGTCGAGCGTGGCGATGCCACAGGAACTCGAGGCCGCGACGTGCTGGCGGTTCTCGGGTCGTTCGAACAGATCGAGCCACTGGCCATCCGCGTCGCGGTGCAGGATGCGGTCGTGCGTCTGATTCAGTAGGTAAAGTTCTTCTTCGCCGTCGCCATCGAGATCGCCTGCCGCGATCCCGATGGTCGAGCGGTCGACGTCGGCAATCGCTGGCGATGCCACATCGCGCAGTTGGCCGCCGGTCCATTTCAGGATGCGGTTCGCGCCGTTGGCGCAGGCCACGAGTACTTCAAATCGGCCATCGCCGTCGATGTCCGCGAGGGTCATCCCACCGTAGCGACCGGGTGGGTTGTGAGCCAAGAGGTGGGAAACGTCTCGAAACATGGCCGATACAAGAGCAGGAAACCGCGAGTGACGCAAGCCGGGCATCGTGCCGAGTGTGCGACGCCCCTCAACCCCGAGATCGCTTGCAAGCGCGAGGTCGAGGCGTTATAGCCTCTCGCCCAGGTTCCCCGGTTCAGCAAAACGAACGCTTCCGCGCGAAGCCACGGGCCTCCACGTATTCAAGGACGAACTCGATGTTGCAAAAGCGTTTCGGGCAGGACCTCGATAGCGAAATCGAGAATCGACAGGACGGCGGCGAGACCCTGACGGCCGTCGAAACCGCGCGTTCGATCACCAGTTCTCCCGTTTCCGCGCCCCGGCACGATGAGAAAAAGGACGAAGAGAAGATGTCGCTGTTCTGGCGCGTCTTCGGCGGCACCATTCTGAGCATCGTCGCGCTCGTGGCCATCACGCTTTACAACAGCCTCGCCAACTCCATCAGCGATCTGCGGGCCGAGTTGAGCCGCGAGCGCGAAGCACGCACCGTACTTGCGAAAAAGGACGACGTGGATGCCCGCATCAAGACGCAGTACGAACGCATCCGGACGCTCGAAGGATACAAGGTCGACATCGAATCCATCCGCGAGCGCGCCTCGGCCAACGCCGTGGCCAGCGAGACCGTCAAGAAAGATCTCGGGGCTTCGCTCGACGCTCTGAAAAAGGACACCGCCGGGCTCGAACTCTTGAAGGAACGCGTGGCGGTTCTCGATGCCTTGAAGAAGGACATTGCTGGAATCGACGGGCTCAAGGAGAAGGTCGCGACCCTCACCGCGGATTTGAAAGTGGCCCGCGACGAGGTTCAAAAAGCGCAGCAAGAGGTCGAGAAGAATAAGGCTGCAGACCTCGAGCGCAAGCTGTTCCGCGATGCTCAGGCTAAGCAACTCGACGAGACGATCAAGGAACTACAGAAGAACGTGCAGGCGTGCCGCGAGAAGATCGCTCGGCTGGAAGGTTCGCAGGTCGGTCCTCCCGAACGCACGACGAGCAAGCCTTAAGCGGGTGGCCTCGTACAATGCCCGCATGGAACGCCTCAACAAATATCTGGCCCATGCGGGCGTCGGTTCGCGCCGGCACTGCGACACGCTCATCGCCAACGGTCGCGTCAAGGTCGACGGCAATCGCGTCTCCGATCTCGGCCTCAAGATCGATCCCGAGACGCACAAAGTTTCCGTCGACGACAATCCCGTTCGCTCGGAGCGGCTCGTCTACTGGGCCGTGAACAAACCCGTCGGGTACCTCAGCACCAACAGCGACCCCGCGGGCCGGCCGCGGGCCGTCGATCTGCTTCCTCACGTCGATCAGCGCGTCTACACGGTGGGCCGGCTCGATGAAGGGAGCGAAGGCCTGCTCCTGATGACGAACGACGGCGAACTCGCCTTCCACCTCATGCATCCGCGGTTCGGCATCCCGAAAACGTACCTCGTGCTCGTCGCCGGCAAGCCTTCGGTCGAAGACATCCAGAAGTTGCTCGACGGCGTCTGGCTCAGCGAGGGCAAGGTGCGGGCGAAGGACGTGCGCCGTATGAAGCCGCAAGGCGACAGCACATGGCTGCGAGTCGTACTCACGGAAGGGAAGAACCGCGAGATTCGCCGGATGCTGGCCCAACTCGGGCACAAGGTGATGAAGCTGCGCCGCATTGCGATCGGCCCGGTGACGCTCGACAAGTTGCCGAAGGGGAAGGCTCGCCGCGTGAGCATGCCGGAACTCGCGGAGCTTCAGCAGTGGGTGAAGACGGCGAAGGCGAAGATCGCGAAGGGCGGCGACAAGGAGCCCGAGAGGCCCGGCGACTTGGTCGGCGAGCGCCCCGTGCGAACGAGCCCGCCCCCGAACGAGCAACCGTTTCGCCCGCGCCGTCCGGCCGGCCCGCGCCGCCCCGAAGGCTCGCGACCTCCGTACAAGCCCACCGAGGGCGCACGACCTCCGAAACGGCCCTCCGAGCGCGGACCCAGCAAACCCGCCGAGCGCGGGCCGAGCAAACCGCGACCCCACCCGAAGGCCAAGAACTGACCGCTTTTCCGGGTGGCACCGTGCTTCCAGCCGGTGCAGTTTCCGGGTGGCACCGTGCTTCCAGCCGGTGCAGTCGCAGCCTGAAGGCCAAGAACTGAACCCGCTTTTCCGGG
>JAYTGN010000191.1:0-13448 GCA_043733485.1 Gemmataceae bacterium | reverse complement strand
CGTGTATTCGATGGTCAGCGATGGCATCCTTGCCTCCTGTTTGGCGTAAGTCCGCACAGAATAACAGATGGCAGCTGCCAAAATCTATAGCTACACCCCGGGAAACGCTACCTGTCCGGGATGTTCACCACGTTGCCGTCGGCTATGGAGATGAGATAGCGCAGGTTCTTCTCGTCGATTTGGCCGCGACGAAAAGTGCGCACGCTTCCGTCGGCGAAGCCGGCGACGTAGCTGCCGTTGGGCCCGCCGAGCTTCGGCAGCGCCAGCACGCCATCGTAGGGCAGGTCGTCGGGCTTAGCCCACGGCACGGCGACCGCGGCTTCCGCGATGAGGATCGTGTTCGATGTACCATCCACGAACTGGGCCGGGAAGTTCGGTCCCTTGGTCTGGCCTTCGAGAAGCCACGGGCGATGTTCGGGCTTCACGTCCTTCGGCCCAATGAACCCGCGGAAGTACGTTTCCCACGGTTGCGGCGCGGGCCGCCCCGGCACCGTGAACACCTTGACAGCGGTCTGGCTCAACGGTTTGTTGTTGTCGCTATCCCAGGCTTCATCCAGTTTAAAGCGCTTGTACAAATTGTCCTGTTCGATGTACGGCAAGATGTGGACGCGCCACGAGAGTAACGCTTTGCCGTCCTTGTCGTAACTATTCGAGGGGAAGGCGGCATTCGCGTCCGCATAGTTGTGCATTGCGAGCATGATCTGCTTCACGTTGTTCTCGGCCGCGGAGGAACCGCGTGCCGCCAGCGCCGCGTCGGGGATGGCCGTCAGAAGTGCGGTGATCCCTTCTTCGATTTTCAAGTCGGCGGTGGCGACGGCCGCTTTGCCATCGGCCTTCACCTTCACGCCCTTGAGCGTCTTGGCGATCCAATCGAGGAGCGGGGCGGGGTAGCCGGTGCCTTCTTGGCCGCGTTCCGTGGCTCGCTTTTCTTGGGCCGCGGACCATCCCGCAAGTTCGTCCAATTTCGTTTTCAGGAAGGGTGCGGCTTTGCTGGCTTGGCCGGGTTCCGCGAAGGTGAGCCTCAGCTCGGCCTTCCCACCCTCATCGGTCAAGTCCGCGACCAACACGGCCGTCTCGGCTTCGAGCAGCGGCCCACCCACAGGCAGCGGATACGCTGCAATGCTGGCGACATCGAGGCCGATGGTGAGCGTGTGCTTTCCGGCGGCCTCAATTGCCGCCGTCAGACGTCCGGCCTTTCCGCCAATCGCTTCCAACTTCGTGGGATCGGCGGATTGCGGTGCGAGCAGCACGGTCCGCTCGTCGATTTGAAGCAGGTACGGGAACTCGGACCCCGGCGCGACGATGGCTTTGCCCATGGGTCCGGCGGGCGGCTTCGCGCCGGCGCGGCTCAGCGCCTTCGCGATCGCTTTCGCGTCCAGCGCCTTGCGACCGGTGATGACGACGAACGGCTCGTCCTTGCCGGCCGAGTGCCAGAACGCCGACACGCGTTCCATCTCGTTAGGGGCGACTCCGAAGAGCGATTGCACGACCCACGAGAATTCGAGCTTGCCCCGCGCTTCGCGAACTGCTCCGAACGCGCGATGTTCCCAGGCCTTTGCCACATCGAGCGAGACGAAAGCAATTGTGTCGCCGGGCGCGGCGTCGTTCGGTTTCGATTTCGGTTCGTCCGGTACTGCGACGGCGACGGTGAACCCGGCCACGAGCAAGGGAATTGTAAAGCGAATGAGCCGAGACATGGGAGTCGCTCCGAGCCGAATGGAACCTACCCCGCGATCGTACCTCAAGTGGCCTCTCGCGGCAACGCCAGGACCTCGCAATGGGTGGGCCTGTGCGCCGCCGCGTCGAGAAGTGGATATGCATCAATGGTTAAACATGAACTCCTTGCTGTTCAGCATCGCCCAGAGCACGTCTTCCACCGCCTTCTGCTTGTCCGTCGCCGACTGGCGATGGCCGGATTCGCGCTGGCGTACTTGGCTTCCCGCGTGGCGTCTTTCCCGTTCGACCCAACGAGAAGTTGCTTGCCTTCAAAGGCGTCGTGGAGTTCGACCTTCGAGGGATTCACGTCGGACGCACAGGCAGGAATGCCCGTGCCACTCAGGATCAGGATCGCGGCAAGGCGGAGGAGGAGATTCATGGATGGGCCGATCGGCGGGTAGAATCGCAGGCAGGTTCAACCGCTTCAGACTACCGCGAGAAACGAGCCCGAGCAAGCGCGTTCCGCACGGCCTTCTGTTCTCCACTCGCTTCGCAACTACCCTATCTCTTTCCGAAGCCCTCCCCGGAGTTCCCATGCCCAAGATCAAAGTGAAGAACCCCGTCGTCGAGATGGACGGCGACGAGATGACCCGCATCATCTGGCAGAAGATTCGCGAGAAGCTGATCCTGCCGTACCTCGATATCGACCTCAAGTACTTCGACCTCGGCATGGAGCACCGCGACGCCACCGACGACCAGGTGACTCTCGACTCCGCCGAGGCCACCAAGAAACACGGCGTCGCCGTGAAGTGTGCGACCATTACGCCGGACGAAGCCCGCGTGAAGGAGTTCAACCTCAAGCGGATGTACCCGTCGCCCAACGGCACGATTCGGAACATTCTCAACGGCACGATCTTCCGCGAGCCCATCGTTTGTTCAAACGTGCCGCGGTTGGTTCCCCACTGGACGAAGCCCGTGGTCGTGGCTCGCCACGGGTTCGGCGACCAGTACAAGGCCAGCGAGATTCTCTTCCCCGGTGCCGGCACGGTGAAGCTGACCTACACGCCTGCCGACGGCGGACCGGTGATTGAGAAGGAAGTCTTCAAGGCTCCGAGCGGCGGCGTCACGCTCGCCATGTACAACCTCGACGAATCGATTCGCGGCTTCGCCCGCGCCTGCTTCAACTACGGCATCGGCCGCAACTACTCCGTCTACCTCTCGACCAAGAACACGATCCTGAAGATCTACGACGGCCGCTTCAAGAACCTGTTCCAGGAGATCTTCGACGCCGAGTTCAAGTCGCAATTCGAGGCCAAGAAGCTGACCTACGAGCACCGGCTGATCGACGACATGGTGGCTGCGAACATGAAGTGGAGCGGCGGCTACCTCTGGGCCTGCAAGAACTACGACGGCGACGTGCAATCCGATACCGTGGCTCAGGGCTACGGCTCCCTCGGGCTCATGACATCCGTGCTGATGAGCCCGGACGGCAAGATCATCGAGGCCGAGGCGGCACACGGCACGGTCACGCGGCACTACCGCGAGCATCAGAAGGGCAAGCCGACGAGCACCAATCCGATTGCGTCGATCTTCGCCTGGACGCGCGGCCTGATTTATCGCGGCAAGATGGACGACACGCCGGACGTGGTGAAGTTCGCCGAGACGGTGGAGAAGGTCTGCGTCGATACGGTCGAAGCCGGCAAGATGACGAAGGACCTGGCGCTCTTGATCGGCGAGACGGCCCCGCACCTAACGACCGACGGCTACCTCGACGCGGTGGACGCGGAGTTGAAGCAGCGGATGGGGTAACATTGCCAAGATGGCCACGTATCCCACCTGGCCATCTTGACCGTTATCGCACCTCGACCGCCTCCGCCAGATGTGACTTTGCACACCGAAGCCGAGTTGCACAAAAACCGAGGTGAGTTGCACAAAAACCCATCGCTCACTGCCCGAAGCGATCCTCAAGACGCTTGACCAGCGATTCAACGCGGTCAAGAAGTTCGATTGGACGCTGCAACTGCTGATCGTCTCTTCGCTCTCGCTCTTCGGAGCGGGCTTGTTGTTCCTCTGCCCTCCGCTGAAGATCTTCCGACCGCCGAAGTTGCTCATCGTAAGTCTTGGCCTGTGCGTCGGCAATCTTGGCCTGTGCTTCGTATCGCCGAGTTGAACGGTCCATGGAGTGTGCCACAATCGCGCCGAGAACGAAGATCCCGCCCAACACGGCGATACCAACCCAAGCTGCATCAGTCATCGTCCGGCCCTCCCCACCCCAGCATGACCGATCCGCCGCCGGGTGCAAGCGGGAATGAGGGGTGTGCCAACCATTCTTGGTGTTTCCCAGATCGACTTCCCGGATGAGGGCTTCCACACCGATGGAAACTTGAGGTGAGTTCGAGAATGTCATCGGAGAAGTGGTTTTCAGGCTGAAAGCCTGGGATTCCTTAGCCCAGGGCAACGCCCTGGGTGAGGCGTGACGCGAGCAGCAGCCTGAAGGGCTGCGACCGGACGACCGCGTAAATCTCGGAGTCGCACCCCTTCAGGGTGCAGGACTTCGATGCGGTCGATGGCGTGGGCGGAACGCTCTACGCCGCGTTCAAGTCAACCGCCACGGGCAGCGTCGGCGGACTCTACGGGATGATGTTCCATTACTTCGCGCTGAACAAGGAAGAGTACATGAGCCACTACCATCGGCGGTCGATGGTCGAAAGCACGTTCAGCATGATTTAGCGGAAGTTCGGCGACAGCTTGCGGGCGAAGACGGACCTCGCAATGAAGAACGAAACGCTCGCGAAGTTCATCTGCCACAACATCTGCTGCTTTATCTCCGCGTTCTACGAGCGCGGCACCGATCCGAAGTTCGTGGGCTTGCCGGAAGCGGTCCAACTGACCTGCACAAAAACCGAACCGGCTACACAATAACAGGGGTTAAAAGCGGGGTTTGTGTGCAAATCCCGCCAGATGTGTATATTTGTATACTATCTCACCGAAGGGGGCTCACATGCCGATGCTCTCGTCCGAACCGCTCTCGCTCGTCCGTCCGGAGTGCATCCACTGGCTGTGGGAATCGTTCCTCCCGCGCGGCAAGCTCGCACTGCTGGACGGCGACCCCGGCATCGGGAAGTCGCTCCTCACCATCGACCTCGCCGCGCGGCTGAGTCGCGGCGCCGCGCTCCCGGACGGCACCGCGGCGGCCCGGCCGCACGTCGCGTTACTCCTCGGCGTCGAGGACGGCACGGCCGACACGATTCGCCCGCGGGCCGAGGCCGCTGGAGCCGATCTCGATCGGGTCCACGTCGTCTCCGGCGACGGCGCTCCGATCTTCTTCCCGTATGAAATCCCGGCGCTCGAGGAATTGATTCGCGCCCGTTCGGCCGACCTCGTCGTGATCGATCCGATCATGGCGTTCCTCCCGCCGGAAGTCGCGGCGAACCTCGATCAGTTGGTTCGCCGCGGGCTCGGCCCACTGGCCGCGCTGGCGGCGCGAACCGACTGCGCGATCCTGATGGTCCGGCACCTGCGCAAGACGGGGTCGGCGCGGGCCGTCCACCGCGGGCAAGGGAGTATGGGAATCATCGCCGCGGCGCGAACGGGTCTGCTGGCCGCGCGGCACCCGGACGATCCGGCGCGGGGCGTTCTCGCGGTGACGAAGACCAACGTCGCCGGGGGCGTGCCGTCGCTCGGCTATCGGATCAAGTCGGACGCCTCGAACCGACCGGTGGTGGAGTGGACGGGGACGGTCTCGCTCTCGGCGGACGGGCTGGGTGAATCGCCGGAGGCCCCGCTGCGAATGCGCGACCGGGCGGTGGCGTGGCTGCACGCGGAGTTGGCGCGCGGCCCGCGCCGTGCCACGGAACTGTATGCGGCGGCGGCCGAGGCGGGCATTCCGGAACGGACGCTCATCCGCGCGAAGGCGGACCTGGGCGGCAAGTCGCATCGGCTGTGCGTGAAGGACCGGGCGGAATGGTACTGGTACGACCCCTCGGCCCCGTGGCCGAAGGACGCGCCGTTCAAGAAGCCGAACCCGAACGAACTACCGCCGATCGCGGACTTCCTGTGAGGGCGTTGCGGTGAGTCGCACCACCCCCTCCGCATCCGCCACGCTACTCCTTGAACTCCCCCTTGTCGTAGCGCTCCCAGAACTTCGCCGCCGGCCAGGCTTCGTTGGCGTCGCCCGTGCCGATGGTTTTGAGGCTTTTCATGGCGCGGAGGATCTCCAGGCCCTGGGTGATGTTTTTGGGGGTCAGGCGGATTTCTTGCAGAGGCATGCCTTGCAGGGGAGTCAGGTCGCTGACGCCGCTGCCGTGGATAATGAGCCTCACCAGCGGCAGCCCTTTCAGCGGCGACAAGTCGGTTATCTGCTTGTCCCGGAGGATGAGGTCTGTCAGCTTCAGCCCCTGGAGCGGGGTCAGATCCGAGACCTTACTCCCCTGCAACTGGAGAGTTCGCAAAGAGGTCATGCCCTGGAGTGGCGAGAGGTCAGACACAGGGACTTCATGAAGATTCAGACCCTCCAACGGCATTCCCCGGAGCGGTTTGAGGTCCGTCACGCCGGTGTGGTACAGGTCCAGAGCCGTGAGGGGCATCCCTTCCAGCGGCGACAAATCGGTCATCCAAAGATTCTGTGCCCCCAGCGATTTGAGCTTCATCCCCTTGAGGGGTGACAGGTCGGACATCCTCGTGTCCGCACATCCCAGGTTGTCCAACGGCATCCCCTTGAGCGGCGAGATGTCGAACACCGGATTGTGGTTGAAATGCAGCCAGGTCAGCGGCAGGCCGGTCAATGGCGTGAGATCGGCCACCTGCGTCGATGAGCAATCCAATCGGCGAATCGTCATTCCCTTGAGGGGCGAAAGGTCCGATAGCTTTCCCTTGTTGGGATAGGTGCCGCGGCAATCAAAATAAATCAGCCCCGCGAGTGCCCGCACCGGCGCGATGTTCAGCACCTCGTCGGTGTTGACGGACAGTTCCGTGACCACGTCGCCTTCGATTTTGTGCTCCAGTTTCCCGTCGAATTTGGGATTGAGCCGCCTCAACTCCTTGCGAACTGCCTCGACTTGCCCGGCAGCGGGCAGAGCTGCGATGCGCTGGACGTAGGCGTCGGTGAACGGGGCGACGGCGGGGAGCGGCGTCTTCGCTTCGGGCGAAGGAGCGCCGGCCGGAACCCGGGCCAGACGCAGGCCGATGAAATTCGCTTTTTGGTCTGCCGGACCCGCGACAATCCCGGCGGCGCGGCACCAAGTAGCGACTTCGGCGTGCCATGAGCCGCCGATATGCACTCGGTGCAAATCACTAAAGCGGTGGTCTTTGAAGGTATCGTCGCACCACTCGAACACGTTGCCGTGCATGTCGAACAGACCTAAGCGGTTCGCGGCGTAGGCACCTACCTGGCACGTCCGATTCAGTCCCTTGTCGAAATTCGCCTGGTCCGGCAACAGGGTGTTCGTCGGCCTGGCGAAGTAGAAGTCGAAGGCGCTGTCCGCCTTGTCCGCCATCGGGCCTCCGCGACACGCATACTCCCATTCCGCCTCCGTCGGCAGCCGATACACCCAGCCCGTCTCCTTCTCCAGCTTGTTGAGCTTTTCCACGAATATCTGGCATTGATCCCACGTCACGGTCTCCACCGGGAATCGCTTCAGATCCGCATCCGGGATGTCCTTCACCGCGTCCATGCCGTTGCCGGTGCGCGAGAAGTGGCTGGGGTTCTCCCCCATCACCTGAGTCCACTCCTCCTGCGTGACCTCGTACTTGCCCAGGTAGAAGTCGGCCGGGATCTTTACCTCCTTGTCGCCCAGCTTGTCCTTGCCGCCGCCCAGCCACGACTTGCCTTTCGGCACGATCACGAACTCCATGCCGAGGGTGTTCTTAAACGTCTGCGATACCGGCTGATTCCACATCAGGTTCTCGAACAGGGCGGTGAAGTCTTCCCGGGCGCTATTGATCACGGACACTCCAATGCGGACCCGCGGCGGGAGGGCGAAACCGGTCACCGGCGTTCCTGCCACCCAAGGCCGCTCGTCGTCCCGTGACCAGACCGTGAGGGCATCCCCGCGGCGCGCGATCCGCAAGTGAGACACCGAACCTGTCATCAACCGCTTCTGGCCTACCACCTGCTTCCCGCCCGCGTACCCGACGACCTGGATGGATGGCTGCCCGGACAGCTGTTCCCCGGTCGCCACCCGATCAAATCGAAGAAACGTGTTCGGATCGACCATGACGACCAGCCCGGCAGCGCGGTAGCTGAAGCCCTTGTCTCCGTAGTGCGAGGTTTTCGGGGCCGGGGCAGGGAACGGCGGGATGGACACCACGATGTTAAAGTCCCCCTCCACCTCCTCGAGCAACCGCGGAGCGGCCGTGTTGCGGCCGGGAAGCGTGTTCAGGTCGCGCGGCCGATCCCCCGGGGCGGTGATCGCGAGCTGCTTGGCACCGCGTTCGAGTTTGCAACTATCGGTTGGATCGACGAACGTGCCCCAGGAGGAGTTGTCGATCGCCGTGAGCGCTAAGGACTGATCGGATGGACTCGGCGGCAGTTCCTTGATTTCGATTTTGCGAAACTGGACGAATGAACTGGGACTCGGGTTAAGGAGTTGAAGAGCGATATGTCCAATCCGATGCGCGGGCCCCGGGTGGGTAAAGTCTACAACTACGAGCCCGTTAATTTTCGCCGTAAACCGGGGGCCAACAACCACGATATCAATCGTCCGCCACTCGTGCGCCGTTGCCTCGGTTGGCGCACTCCGGGTCAGGAGATTGCCCAACAGCCGCGTCAAGGGCGTCTCGTACAGGGATCCATCGTAGTCGCGACCCAGGGTAAATTCGTACCCGGGAGGAAAGATGCGGGAAACGTCGAAGCCGCACCGGAAGAACACGCCACTATCCGTATCCTGGTGGTCCGCGCGGTACTCGAGGCGCAGGTGGAAATCGCGGTAGTCGCTTCGCTCGGTGAACAGGTGGGAATGCTGGGGACCGCGACCGATCAGTACTCCATCCTCCACACGCCAATTCCCCGGTTGGTCGTGATGGACCTTCCAGCCCGTCAGGTCTTTGCCGTTGAAGAGGGGGACGAAACCATCCTCGTTGGCCGGGAGCGGCGTTTCCTGCTTCGCGACGTTCACTTCCGCTGCGTTTCGGGCGGCGAACGGGTTGAGCCAGATGCCGAAAATCAGAAGCGACACGAAAGCGCAGACCAAGGCGAAGACCGGCCGCGCCTGCCGCCGAGGCGGGGCCGGCTTGCTTTGCGGAATGCGGGAGAAATCCTTCAGCTTGGGGTTGGCCTTGAGCTGCGCTTCGCAATCCGCCAGCACATCGGCGACTTCTCGCGCCGACTGGTAGCGTTCATCGGGGTTCTTCGCGTGCAACTTCGAGATGATGTCGCACAGCCACTGCGGCGTTTCGGGAATGATCTCGCGGATGGGTCGCGGCGTGTCCTCGCAGACGCGCTTCAGCACCGCGACGGTGTTATTGGCCCGAAATGGTGCCCGACCGGACGCCATCTGATAGAGCACGCTGCCGAGGCTGAACAGATCGGCCCGGTGGTCGAGCGATTCGCCCTTGGCCTGTTCCGGGGCCATGTACATCGGCGTGCCGGCGACGACGCCGGATTGCGAGATGCTCGCGTCGTCGGCCGCGCGGGCCAGCCCGAAGTCGGTCAGCTTCACCCGATGCTGCGGGCCTCCTTCGATCATCACGTTGGCCGGCTTGACGTCCCGGTGGATCAGCCCCCGCTCGTGCGCGGCGGCGAGCCCCTCCGCGATCTGCCGCCCGATCCGCAGCACTTCCGCGACCTCCAGCGGGCCATTCCGGTCGAGCCGCTGCTGGAGCGTTTCGCCGGGAATGTACTCCATCACCAGAAACGGCAGCGGCTGTTCTTCAACCGCGTAAACCTGCACCACGTTCTCGTGGCGAACCTGAGCGGACGAGCGGGCCTCGCGGAGGAACCGCTTGCGGGCCGGCGACAGGGCGGCCATCTGCGGAGCCAGCACCTTCACCGCGACAACTCGTTGAAGAACCTCGTCGAAGGCGCGGAAGACGATGCCGAACCCGCCGCGGCCGAGGACTTCGAGCACTTCGTAATGGCCGATGCGTCCGAGGGAATCGGGGCGGCGCGGCGGAGCGAGAAACGTGAGGCCTTCGTTCGGCTCGCCCTCGGACCCTTCGCCCAGCGTGCAAGTCGGGCCATCCCCGGCGTCGGCTCCGGGCGCTCGATAGGCCAGCGTGGCGGCCTCCTCCGGGTCGAGCGGGCCGACGGCGGGACGGTTGAGGAACTCGCCAGCCTTATCGTGCGCCGCCAGCAAGCCTGCAACGCGGCGAAGCAGTTCCGGGTCCGAGCCGCACGCTTCGGCCACGAATGCGGTTCGTTCGGCCCGGTCCGGCTTTCCCAGAGCGGTGGCGAAGATCGTTTCGTCGGTCATGGCGAATCCCCGAGCGGAGTGGTGATACCAGCAATGCGAAATCCGGGCGCGAACTGGCTCATTTATTTAGCCCGGCGTTTACGCCGGGTTCCGGAACCCCGGCAAGCCGGGGGCTATATGGCACTAATCGCCTGAAACAACCAGGCTCGGCTGTACGCCCAGTGCCGCTTCGCCGTGGCCGGCGAAATGCCCAGAGCGTCGGCCGCTTCCTCGATCGTGAGCCCCGCGAAGTAGCGGAGCTTCACCAGTTCCGCCTTCGCCGGCTCGATCGCGGCGAACCGTTCCAGCGCTTCGTCCAAAGCGAGCAAATCCTCGGCGGGTTCCGGAGCGGCAATGGGAAGCTCCGACGCATCGTGACGGTTCAGCCCGCCGCCGTGCTTCTCGGCCTTCTTGCGGCGGGCGTTGTCGACGAGGATGCGGCGCATGGCCTCGGCCGCCGCCGCGAAAAAGTGGCCGCGATGATCGAACTGCTGTTCGCCGGCGACGCGGAGATAGGCTTCGTGAACGAGGGCGGTAGCGTCGAGCGTGTGGCCGGGCGCTTCGCGGGCCAGCCGTGCCGCGGCGAGTTTGCGAAGTTCGTCGTAGACGAGGGGCAGTAACTGCGCGGCCGCGCCGGCGTCTCCGCGTTGCACTGCTTCCAAAACCCGCGTGACCTCGTGCATGAACACGAAGATACCGCACGCATCACTCCGTCGCAAGAACCCGGAGTCCGCTTCGAGCGCGATTCGCCTCACATCCCGTAACGCTTCATCGCTGCGTCGAGGATCTGCTTCACCAGGTCCGCGTGGGTCAGGCCCAAGCGGTAGGCCAGGTAACAGAGGTCGCCGGACTCGGGATTGAGACCGGGAAGCGGGTTGATCTCCAAGAAGTACGGCACGCCATCGCGGATGCGGAAATCGGCCCGCGCCACGTCTCGGCAACCGAGCGCGGAGAAAATCGAAAGCGCGTCCGCCAGTATCGCCTGCGTCACCGCCGGAGGCAGCTTCGCCGGGGCCTCGTAGTCCACCGTGTTGTTCCAATCGCGCTTCACTTCCAAACTGTAGACGAAGTGCTCGGTCGGCTTCTTCGGGATCACGCGCATGATGCCGAGCGGCTGCGGCGGGTCGTTCCCCGTGATGCCGACGGTCACTTCGTCGCCGCCGATGAACTCCTCCACGAGTATCGGCTGATGGTAGTCGTTCCAGAGCGCGAGCACCGTGGGGCCGAGTTCCTCGGCGGTGAGGATCAGCGACTTGCTCCGCACGCCCTTGCTCGACCCTTCGCACACCGGCTTCGCAATCACCGGCAGCGGCAGCCCGGCCTCCGCGAGAACGGGTAAGTACTCCGAGAAGTCGCCGTCGTACGGCTCGTGCGGGAACGAGATCGTGATGCCCTTCGGCACCGTGAGCCCGGCGGCTTCGGCGAGTCGGCGGGTCATGTCTTTATCGAGCGAGACGGCGAGCGCGAGCGGGTCGGAGCCGGTGTACGGGATGCCGAGCATTTCGCAGACGGCGGGGATTCGGGCTTCACGCGACCGCGAGATGCCGGACCCTTCCGCGAAGTTGAAGACGAGGTCGGGCGGCTCGCGCAGCACGGCTTCGAGGAACGGCCGGCCGTCGCCGAGTTCGCGGACGGTGTGCCCGAGCGAGCGGAAGATGTCGCCGATCGCCTTCACCGTGATGGGCGAATCGTACTCTTCGTGAACGTCGTCCGGAGCGCCAGCGGGCGGCGGGCCCTCGGGCTTCAGGGTGAAGGCGATGCCGATGAGCATGGAAAATCTCGTGGAGCGGCGCGAGTCGCGGTCCGTCTGTACGTTGTATGGCGGGCGCTTCCCTCCGAGCAACCGCCTCCAGGTACTAGAACAATTGGGACGACCGAATTGACGGGAGGCTCGGATGAAACGGCTGGTGCGCGGTACACTGCGGGCGATCGGGTTCGACCTCGTGCGCTATCCGGAGCCACCGAGGCCCGCGAAGCTCCCCGCCGATGTGACGCTCGAGGACCGCGCGATCATCGAAGCGGTTGCCGGGTACACCATGACGAGCGTCGAGCGGCAGATGGCGCTCATCCAGGCGATTCGTTTCGTCGTGAAGCAGCGGATCGCCGGCTGCTACGTGGAGTGCGGCGTCTGGCGCGGCGGCAGCAGCATGGCCGCCGCCCTCACGCTGGCCCAGGAAGGCGACGCGACTCGCGACCTCTACCTTTACGACACCTTTGAAGGCATGACTCCGCCGACGGCCGCGGACCGCACGCCGGATGGCACGCTGGCTCAGGTTCACCTCGACAACGATCCGAACCGCACGGGTGTGAATTGGTGCGTGGCCGGGATGGAAGACGTGCAGCGGAACATGGCTTCGACCGGCTACCCGAGCGAGCGCGTTCACCTCGTGCGCGGGCCGGTCGAATCGACGATCCCGTCGCAGGCACCGGAGCAGCCGATTGCTTTGTTACGGCTCGACACCGACTGGTACGAATCGACGAAGCACGAGTTGATCCACCTCTTCCCGCGGCTCCAGCCCGGCGGCATCCTCATCATCGACGACTTCGGCCACTGGGAGGGCGCGAAGAAAGCCGTGGTCGAATACTTCGACCAACTCGAACAGAAGTTCTACCTCCACCGCGTCGACTACACCGGCCGCTTGCTCATCAAGAAGTGATGATGTTCGATAAAGTAAGGACGAGAAGGTTCGCACCGGCCGCTTCGGCGGCGAGGGCACCGGCGGCCAGTCGTTCTTCGATTTCGACTGGAAGCCCGACACCAACTACGGCTTCCTCGTCACCTCCAAGATCGACGGCACCCGCACCGAATACGCCGGCTACTTCCACGACCCGGCCGAGAAAGCTTGGCCTCCCGAAGGCCTGCCGAAGCCGAAGGAATAACCGCGAATCCCATGGCTCACAACTTCTCGATTGCCCGCAAGTTGAATTCCTTCGCGGGCCGCGCCCGTCGCAACTGGCTCGAACGCCATCAGCACGCCTTCAATTTTTGGATACACCTGCTCGGCATCCCGCTGGCGCTCGCGGGCGTGACGCTGCTGTTCGTCCTCGATTGGTACTGGGGCGTGGGGGCCATCGCGATGGGTTACGTGCTGCAGTGGATCGGGCACTGCGTGGAAGGGAACGATCTGGGGGAGTTCATCCCCGTGAAGAAGCTGCTCGGCTTGCCGTACATCGCCATCGCGCCGCAGTTCCAGCGACTCTCCCCACCTTGATGTGTTCGTAAGGAACTCATGCGGACAGTCCTGGCGATGCCGGGTAACGGCTTGTTAGCCCGACGCGCAAGCGAGGGTTTCATCCCTGTGCTTGCGCATGGGGCCAATGACAGTCGGCAAACACTGTCATTCCAGGCGAACCGGCGACGTGAGTCGCCGGGTTGCATCTCCAACCCGGCGACTCACGTCG
>JAYTGN010000190.1:0-30600 GCA_043733485.1 Gemmataceae bacterium | reverse complement strand
CCCCGACGCATTAAACATCTTCGGCGGTCACTAACCATTTGTGGGGCAAGCTTTACGGCTTAGATTCAAGAGATTCTTCTCAATTGAGCATGACGAGGTGGCTCGTCAAGTTGTCATGAATCTCACGATTTCCAGGCCTTTTGCACGCTTCCGAAGATGTTTAATGCGTCGGGGCGTTGCCCTGGGCTAAGGAATCCCAGGCCTTCAGCCTGAAGATCGAACAGCCTCGATTGGTTCTGGTTGGCTGGACTCCAAGAATCGTTGGTACACCCTCGCACACCCGCATCAGTCCACGTTTCGCAAACCGGGCGGCATCCTCGGGTACTCCGGCTTCAAGCCACTCCGAACAAGCCCTGCCAACCGCTTGGAAGCGACGGGAAATCAGTAGCATAGGGTAACCGGGCCGAGCCGAGCAAGGCGTGCAAACTCGCTAAGCACTCACCGTCGAGAGGTTGCGGAAATGGTCGGAATTGGCATCGTCGGCATCGGCTTCATGGGTCGGATTCACTTCCTCGCTAGTCAGAAATTGACCGGTGCGAAGGTCGCGGCCGTGTGCAGCCGCGATACCGCCAAACTCGCCGGTGACTGGAGCAAGACGCGAGGCAACTTCGGACCCGAGCCGGGACAAGTCGATCTGACCGGCGTGAAGAAATTCACCGCGCTCGCGGAGATGCTCGCCGACCCCGAGATCGACCTGATCGACATTTGCACCGTCACCGATCAACATGCCCCGATCGCGATTCAGGCCTTGAAGGCGGGCAAACACGTACTCGTGGAGAAGGCCATCGGGCTGACGCCGCAGGAAGCGGACAAGATGCTTGCGGCCGCAAAAGCGTCCGGGAAAATGCTCATGGTCGCGCACGTGCTGCCGTTCTTTCCCGAGTTCAAGTTCGCGGCCGAGACGATTCGTGGCGGCAAGTTCGGCAAACTCCTCGGAGCGCACTTCAAACGCATCATCGCGAAGCCGGATTGGTCTTCGGACATCGCGGACGCGGCAAAGACCGGCGGCCCCGCCGTGGACCTGCACATTCACGACACGCATTTTATCGGCCTCGTCTGCGGTGTGCCGAAGGAAGTGTTCTCAATTGGAACGGTGGAAGGCGGCGCGGTGACTTACCTCACCACGTCGTATCTGTACGGCCCCGGTGGTCCGTCCGTGACCTGTTCCAGCGGGGCGGTGTGCATGGCTGGTCGGGCGTTCGTTCACGGGTTTGAGATCTATCTGGAGCGGGCTTCGCTCCTCTACGATTCCGGCGGCACGGCCCTCAAGCTGCTCACGGCGGACGGCAAGAGCGAACTCGTGAACCTTCCCGGAGGCGGCGACCCACTCGCTGCGTTTACCGACGAACTTCAAGCGGCCGTCGATGGCGTGACGAGCGGCCAAGAGCCCGACTTGCTCGGCGGCCAACTCGCTCGCGATGCCCTCGTACTTTGCCACCGCGAGATCGAATCCGTGAAGTCGGGGCGAGTGGTCACGGTGAAGTAGTCCCCCAAACCTCCAGGCTTCGCTAACCGGTACGACCCGCGCCGCCTTCGCCCCGATCGTGCCTGTTAAGCTGCAACGGTTGGCGCGGTCCTGCCGGTCTTGCCGATTTAGCGGGGTAGACGAACCCAGCGAAGTCGGAGGGGCCGGGATGAACGGGACGAAATGGGCCGCGATCTTGAGCCTGGGGCTTTTGCTCGCCGGAACGGGCTGCGTCACCTGCGGCCACGACGCCTGCAAACCCGTTCTCGAAGCCGGTCCGTACTCCGAAGCCGCCGTCGGCGAGCGCCGGCACGTCTACGTCTTCCTCGTCAATGGGCTCATTCCCTCCGGCACTTCCGGGCTAGAAGGGCTGAGGCTGAAACTCGCCGAACGCGGCTACGAGAAGGTCTATCGCGGCGAGCTTTGCCACACGTGGTGGTTGTGGAGCGAGATGAAGCGCGTTCGTGGCTGCGATCCCGAGGCGCGGTTCGTAATCGTTGGCTACGGCTTCGGATGCGGCCCCGCCATCGGCCTGGCCAACGATGCGGCCGAGCGGAACATCCCCATCGATTCCGTGGTGCTGCTCGACCCGGCGGGAACCAAGGCCAACTGCCGGCAGGCCGGACAGACGCTCGTGATCCGCTCGGGTTTGGGTTCGCTCGAAGATGCGGCTGCCGAGGGAATCAGCGTCGCGGGATCTGGGCACTTCTCGCTTCCCACGCACGCTCGCACCGTGGACGCCATCGCGGCCGCGTTGAGCGAATCGGCGGCACGGGTGGAACATCCGCTCGTCGCGGAGGAAGCCGAGCTCCGGTTTGAAGGTGCTCCGAGTCGGGAGCAGCCGATGGTCCCGCCGGGCACGTCGCAAGAGTGGTTGTTCCTTCACGACCGCCTGGGGCCGCACAATTCTCCGCTGTCGCCGCAGCCGGGTTATACGGTTCGGTAGGCGGCGCGATCCCGCTGATGAACGGGGAATTGAGTTCAGGCCACGACGTCGGCTACGGCGATGAAACCGACCTCGGCTCCATCGAGAACGAGCGGCACCGACTCGCCCACGGCGTACTCGACGCGTTGGGCATACGCGGGAACATCACTCGGACCCGAGGGGTTCGAGAAGACCTCGATCTTGCGATCCTCGACGTTCACGACCCAGTAAATGGGGATGCCCGCGAGTGCGTAAATGAGCGATTTCTCGCTCCGATCGCGTTGGAGGCTCGTGTTTGAAATCTCGACGACGATCCCGATCTCTTTGGGTTCAGGATGCCGGGCGAGGTAGTCCCGACGAGTTCCGCGAACCAATGCATAATCCGGCTCCGGTTCGCTTTCGCCGAGCGTGATGGCACGTTGAATTCGAAGAAACCAGCCCGCAGGGATCATGGCATTGATGGCACCTTCGAACAAATCCATCGGGCCGTCATGCTGGGGATTGCGTGCCATTTTGAGTACCAGATAACCTTGAAGAAGTTCGACGGGATCGCCTTCCTTCAGGATCCCGGTCCGAATCATTTCGTGGTACTCGTCAACGGTAAACTTGCGTAACGATGCCCCCGCGAACGGCAACGCCGAAACCGGCGGCGGCGTGATCGCAGGTGCGAGTGCGATCGGTGGCGGTGCAACGGCGGTGGACATTGGAAGCTCCTCTCGTGCGATTCCATTTTAGCGAGAAGTGGCTCGCCGTCTCGTCACTTCCAGTCCAGCCCGGTGATCGACAGATCCCATTCGCGGCGAACGATCACCTTGGCGTTCCCTCCGTCGGAATCGCAAACCGTGACGCGCGTAGCGGCCCAAGGACCGCCTCCAACCGGAATCGGGATGCCCGGCGGTTGGGGAATCAGTTCGTGCCACATCAATGCGATACGCTTGCCATCCGGAGACCAGCACGCGTGGTACACGGCATCCACTTCGTCGCCCACCCGGATGGCAACCACGGAACCGTCCGCGACGGAGACAGTGACCGGCCGCAACTTCGGCGAAGTGTCTTTCCGCTCTTCGATCTGGGCACCGATCGCACGCGCGCCGTTCGGCGAGAACCGCATCCCGTAAAATGGCTTCTCCGTCAGTCGCTTCGGCTTCAGCGTTGCCAGGGGCACGAGGTAAGTCTCCAGGAGCCAGGGCTTCGCGCATTCGGTTTCGCGAACGGTGAGCAGCGTCTTGCCGTCCGGGGACAGGTCCACGATCTGGTGCCCGGCTGGGACGGCCAGCGCGGTTTGTACTCGGGTCTTCACATCGAGCGTCCAGCAGACGAGCGGGTACGGCCCGGTCTTGGGGATCGGGTCGGCCTCCTTCTCCTTGTCGATAGACGAACCATACAGCTTGGTCCCGTCTTGCGACCAGACCGCCGATGGCATCCGAAGGTTGGAAAGAAGCGGTTCGGTCGGGCCATCCTCCGAGTCGCGATCGAAGACCCAGAGGTGGCCCAGCGTGTAGGGCCCAGTCTGGGGTGCGGACGGCTCGACTTTGAACGCCATGATTCGCTTTGCGTCCGGCGACAGGCGCGGCCGCCACAGCAGGCAGACGGGTTTCTCGCCGGGGTTGATGGGGGGAGTGGCCGCGGCTCCGACGGCCACCTTCTTCACCTCGACCCCGGCCGGCGTGAGAACCTCGGCCGCCGGCGGCAGGAAGGACGAAAGGACGATCACCCCTTCGCGCGGCACAGCTTTCGGCACGGGGGCCATCATCGAGGCCAGTGGGCTGGCCACCGCGGTTTGGGTTGGTGTCGGCCAAAGGCCGACCGCCGCAGCGAGGAGCGATCCCGCACCGAGGAACGAGTAGAGGATCGTCTTTAGGAACATGGCTCGCATTTCTCCTTCGACAAGAACGGATACCGGCTCGGGCGACTTTCCACCGGTGCCAATTTCGACCGTCGCCGCAATCAACTTGGCGGGTACGCCGGTAACCGCGGCGGAACTTGCCGCGAGCAACCCGGCGAGGCTGCACGGCCCCAGGCCTCGCTTCCGCAGGCGTTCGCTCAGTCGTTTCCGCGCCGCGGCCAAGCGGCTCGAAACGGTTCCCTCGGCGATGCCGAGCCGTGCCGAAGCCTCCCGACGCGATGCTCCCTGCAACTCGCACAGCACCACGGCCTCTCGCAATCGCTCGGGCAAATGGGCAATTTCCTCGTCGAGGGCGAGGAGTGCGGCAGGGTCGATGCGCTCGAACTCGTTCGATGCTGCAACATCGAACTGCACCTGCGATTCGCGCTGAGCCCGTCGGAGTTTCATGGCGCGTGCCTTCAATGCGATGTGAACCGCGGTGCGGTGCAGCCAACCGCCGGCCGAGTGAAGGGGGCGAAGTGAATCCGCCTTTCGAGCGAGAACGAGAAACGTCGCTTGGAAGGCATCTTCCGCCGCGTGCGGGTCGCCGCTCAGCCGCCGGCAGACCGACCAAACGATCGGGCCGTAACGCGAAACGAGCAGGTTGAAGGAGGCGGCATTTCGACTGCGACCGAACTCGGCGAGGAGTTGCGAATCGGTGCGCGAGTCTTCGTTCGGGTTCGCGGCCGCACGAACTCGGTTCAAGAAACCATCCATGACGCTGGTGGACATTCGGACCTCACCTGGGATCGCGGCCGTCTCCGCCGCAACGACCGAACATTCCTCATCGCGTCCGGGAAAGCCGCGCTCCCAGGGACCGAAGTAAGTAATCCTCGGAACCTCGCCGCGCGTCGGTGGAATTTTCACTTCTTCACGAAGATCATCCCGTTGAATCGGATGGCCGTCGCGTTCTTCGCATCGCCGGCGAACTCGACGAGTCGATCCTCGAAGTAGCCTTCGGTGATGCGGAAGCGGTCGGTTTCGAAGTGCTCCAGCGGGCACCGGAAGGTACTCCACTCCAGCGCGAGATTGCCGTCCTTCTCCAGCACCTTCAGCTTCCCGTAGACCGCGTGCTCGTAGTCGCCGGCATAAGAGGCGACAGGTAAGCTCGGCTTCGTACCGGGCTTGCGCGCCGCGTTCCGCGCCTCGAGTGCGGCCCGCTTCGCAACCTCGGCGTCGGCTACGATCTTCGAGAAGAATCCGTTCCAGCCTCGCGGCGACAGCCCGCAATAGAGGTCGATGAGCGAGTTGGTTACGGCCTGGTTCATGCGGGTTTCGTGGAGGTTGTTGAGGAGCGCGAAGCCGAGTTGTTCGTCGGGAAGGAGGGTGATTTGGACGCGGAAGCCGTCGATTTGCCCGCCGTGAGCGAGGACGCGTTTGCCGCGATGATCGGAGACGACCCAGCCGAGCCCGTAGCTGAGTTGGGTCGTGTCGGGGTTCATGGCGCGAGCATTGCCTTCGAGCCGGATGATCGCCTGCGGGAGCTTCGTTTCGTTGAGGTTCTTCTCCGAGACGAGTCGCTTGCCCCGAACTGTGCCGCCGGCGAGGTGGAACTTCAGCCACGCTCCGAGGTCGCGGGCCGAGGCGTGGATCGAACCGGATGGGTTCGGCTCCGGCATCTCGTAAGCCGGCATCGTCGCGATCTTCACTCCGGGTGGAAGTAATGCAGCACCGGCTGGAAGCACGGTGCCACCCAAAGTCCATCGATGGCCGGTGGCCCGGTCGGCGTCGGGCGGGATTTCCTTCGTCGTGAATTTCAAACCGGTCATGCCGAGTGGTTCGGCGATGCGTTCCTTCACGAGTTTTTCCCAGGGCTGCTCGCCCCGCCTTGCGGCGGCCCGACCCGCCGCCATGTAGAAGATCGAGTTGTAATCGAAGCCGTCGCGGAACGAGTACGTCGGCGGCAAGCGATCCACCTTGCTCAGCACTTCGTCGATGGTCCAGGGCGAGCGGTACCAGAGGAGGTCGTTGCCGGGCACGCCGGTGCGGTGCGAAAGTAAATCGCGAAGCGTGACGAGTGCATCGGCATTCGGATCGGAGAGTTTGAAGCCGGGCAGGTGATCGCGAACGCGGTCGTCCCAGCGCAGTTTGCCTTCATCGACGAGCATGGCGAGCAGCGTGGAGGTGAAGGCTTTGGTACATGAGGCGAGCGGGAAGAGGGTGTCCGGCGTGACGGGATCGGGCTTCTCGTGGCTCTTTTGGCCGTAGCCCTTGAGGATGAGCACCTTGTCGCCGCGAACGACGACGAGTGCGGCACCGGGCACGTCCCAGGCTTTGAGTGCATCCGCGAGGACGCGATCGACGGCGGCGGAGTCGGGCAGTTTCTGGGTGGCACCGGCTTCCAGCCGGTGTTCTTCAACACTGATGCAACACCGGCTGGAAACCGGTGCCACCCCTGAATGCTCGCCGAGCACGTGAACAGCCCGTTCCCAAAATGGAAACAGGATCGCCGCCAGGAGGAGCCCGCGTCGCCAGATCATGTCGAATCCTCGGTTCGTGCCTTACCCGATTCGCGCCGTTTCACCAGTCTCGCGGCTCGGGTTCAAGCTCGCCGTTTCGCTGCTTCCCCACGCCCGCTCCAGTGTGACGAATTGGGGGCGAAGAAGTTGTTTTTTCTCGGGAGTGGGGCCAATTTTGGGGCGAAACGCGCTTGACCCGATTGGCGTGGCCGCTATTGTCGCCGCCACTTCCGCCATTGAGCGCGAAGTAGGGGAACGGCCATCGGGAGACCGAGTGCCGCGACTCGCCTTGGGTTGGGGAGCCCGAAGTGAGTCTGTCGTCCACGCCGTGAAGGGGGATGCGGGTTATGTGTAAGCGGTTCATTAAGGGGGCCCTGCTCGCGGCCGCGGCCGTGGTAGTTGGGGCCGGCAGCAGCCGAGCTCAAGGCCCGGACGCCAGCGGCTCGCCACCGTATCACCAATTGCCGATTACGGCGCGAGCGCAATCGAACTCGGGGTTCGACGTGCCGCTCAACGCCGAGCCGACGATCCCGATTCCAACCGGCCACGCCGGCGACGCGGGATTCTACACCTCCGTGGAGTTCGTCTACCTGACGATGACGCGGACCTTGGGCGACCAAACCGTCGCTTACCGCGGTTTCGTGGATTCCACGGGCCGGATCACGGGCTTGCCCGGCACGTACGTGGGAAGCCGCCAAGTGGCGCTGAGCACCGACATGCTTGGCCGCACCACTTACTCGCCCGGATTCCGCATCGAAGGCGGCTACAAGTTCGACGACGGAACACAACTGTATGCGAACTACCTTCAGTTGTTCAACGCACAGTACTCGGCCGGGGCCACGCTGGCCACGCCGTACGCTCGAAGCCGAGCCGATCAGAGCGACACGTTCCTCGTGGCGGGCGTCTACAACTTCTCGCCGAAGTTCGCCGGGCCCGGCGTGAAAACGGCCTACGATCCTCCCGGATCGGGAGCTTCCAATACCTACGGCATCTGGAACGCCGCCAGCACGATGGACATCAAGTTCACGCAGCGCTACCAGCAGGCGGATGTCGGCGGTCGCATGCCGCTCTTCCAAACCGATTATAGCCGCGTCTACGGCACGGCCGGCGTTCGATTCGCCTGGTTCTTCGAACGCTTCCAATGGTTGACGCGGAGCTACTCGGTGGACGGAACTTCCAACCCGCAGGACGCCGCCTTCTACACCAATACCCTCTCGCAACGGATGTACGGTCCGTTCGTCGGCACCGGTCACGAGATTTTCATCGCCAATCAGTTCTCGATGAGCGTCGATCTGAGTGGGGCCATGCTCCTGGGCGTGGTGAAAGAACGGACCACGTACGAACTCGGTGATCGCTCGACTCGCGCCAAACGCAGCAACAACGAGTTTTCACTCGTGCCCAACGCCAACGCCGCTGTGAACATGTGGTGGTATCCCGTGGAAGGTGTGCAAGTGCGGCTCGGCTACCAAGCCATGAGCTTCTTCAACACGAAGAACATGACGGAGCCGATCGGGTTCAACATGGGAGCCATCGACCCGCGCTACGACACCCAGGCCTTCCGCTTGCTCCACGGGTTCAACTTCGGCGTCGGCTTGTTCTTCTAAAGCGTTCGGCGTGGCGACCCCACACTCCCTCAACTCGGGCGGTTTCGCGATTGCAAGTCGCGAAGCCGCCCGCGGCATTTGATGGAGACCGTACGGCCGCGCTCAGCCATCGATGTCCACGGCCGCAGCGAGCGTGTTCGCGAGCAGCATTGTGATGGTCATGGGGCCGACGCCGCCCGGAACGGGCGAGAGCCACGACGCGACTTCGCCGACATCCGGATGCACGTCGCCCACGAGCTTGCCGTCTACGGAGTTGGTTCCCACATCTACGACCACCGCACCGGGCGATACCATGTCCGCCGCGATCATGCGTGGCGACCCCGCGGCCGCGATCAGAATATCGGCACGACGGCAAACCTCGGCCAGGTTCCGGGTTCGGGTGTGGGCGATGGTCACGGTCGCGTCGCCGCCGGCGGGGTTCGCGGTCGTTCGCTTTTGAGCCAACATCAAAGCCAGCGGCTTGCCGACGATGTTGCTGCGGCCGACGATCACCACTTCCTTGCCTGCCGTTTCGATTCCATTGCGAACGAGTAGTTGAAACACTCCGTGCGGTGTGCAGGGGTAGTAGCGAGGGTGCCCGGCCGCGAGCAGGCCCAGATTCTCGGGATGGAAGCAATCGACATCCTTGGCCGGAGCGATGGCGCGAATCACGGTGCCTTCGTCGATCTGCTTCGGCAACGGCAATTGAACCAGGATGCCGTGAACCTGCGGGTCCGCGTTGAACTGGGCGACGAGGTCGAGCAACTGCGCTTGGGTTGTGTCCGCGGGAAGGTTGTGAACCCAAGACGCGAGACCGGCCTCGGCGCACGCCTTGTGCTTGTTGCGAACGTAGACGTGGCTGGCGGGGTTGTCTCCCACGATCACGGCCGCGAGGCCGGGCAACCTCTTCCCGAGCAACGTGCGCGCCGCGACCTGCGCGGCGATCTCGGCCCGCATCGCCTTCGCCAGTTCTTTTCCATCGAGCCGTCGAGCCGTCATTTCTTACTTCCCAACAACAGCGCGGTAGTGGCCCAACCGCTGGTGGCGACCGAGATGAACTGATCCTTCCCGTGCGGGAAGCCGCTCTCATAATACGCCTGGAACGGCTTCGAGCGGGAGCCAATGTACCACGAACCATCCGTGTTTTGATGCTTCACGAGGAACGCGACGCCGCGTGAGTACGCCGGATGATCCGTCGGCAAGCCACCCGCCTGATGCAACGCCACCAGCGCGGAGCCGGTGGCGTAGGCATCCGCTTCCATCGAGTCGAGTTGGGACCAACCGCCATCGATGCGTTGTGTCTTGAGTAATTCCCACGCGGCGGCCGCGATCTCTTTCTCGTCCGCGCCGACTTCCTTCAAGGCGAAGAGCCGGAAGACGCGGTCTTCGGTGTCCTTGGCCTTCGCCTTGAGCAACCAGCCGCGAACGGCTTCGACGCGTTTCGCGCCGCGTTCCTTCTGGTCCTTCGTGCCCCAATGACGGAGGCCGCGGAGTGCGAGGTATGTCGGCGTGAAGTCGCTGGCCTCGGAGGGCGGGCGGTTGGAAGCCGTTCGCCAGTGGTCGCGATCGGCTTGCGTCTTCAAAAGGTACTCGACGACGGCCTCGGTGTTTTCGTCCGGTTTGTAGCCGCCGAGTTCGAGGGTGAGGATCGCGTAGCCCGCGGTGTCGACCGCGCCGCCGGTGCCTTCGCCCTTCTTGAACTTGTCGCGATTCGAGGCGATGAACGACGCGACGTGGTCGGTCTGTGCCTTGAAGATTCCCTCGGCTATTGGGAAGCCGCGAGTCTTGGCGGTGGCGAACGCCATCATCGGGAAGGCCTGATTGTGGCAGGCGAAGCACGTCTTCTGTTCGGCGTGCCCCTCGGCGGCCTGCACGAGCAACGGCAGCGCCTGCTTGATCGCGGCGAGAGCCGTCTCGGCCTTTATCCGCGGCGCGGGTGCCGGAGGGAGCATAAACGACGCGGAGAGTGCGAGCGCGAACATGGCGAACTCCAACTGGTAGCACAGGCATTCTTGCCTGTGTTCGAGGCACTGCACAGGCATTCTTGCCTGTGCCACCAAGCCATTCTGTTTTATGCCAGCGCTTCGACCTTGCCCACGGGCAGGCAGATGGTCACCTTGGTTCCGTGGCCCGGCTCGCTGAGCACGTCGATGGTGCCGCCGTGAGCCAGGATCACCTTGCGGGCCGTCGGCAATCCGAGGCCCGTGCCATTCTTCTTCGTCGTGTGGAACGGCCGAAAGATCTTTCCGATCATCTCCGCCGTCATGCCGCAGCCGGTGTCGATTACGTCCAGGCACACGCGATCGCCTTCCGCGCGACCCAACAGCGAGAGAGTGCCGCCGTCGGGCATCGCCTGCTCCGCATTGAGCATCAGGTTCAAGAGTGCCTGTTCGAACGAGTCGCGGTCGAGGCGCACGAGTGGCAGGTCCGGTGCGGCGAACCAGTTGACCTCGATGCCGCGCTGCCGGGCCGTTGGTGTGAGGAAGTCGATCATGCGCTCCACGACCACGCCCAGCGGCGTCGGCACGAGTATCAGTTCGTGAATTCGTGCGAAGCGGAGGAAATCGTTCGACAGTTCGAGGATCTTCGCGCACTCCTCCGAGAGCCGCGTGATGCGTTCGAAAGCCCGGCGTTCGCGCTGATTCTCGGGCGTCTCGAAGTCTTCCGCCAACAGTTGCAAGTTGAGCGAAAGCGTGCCGAGGTGGTTCTTAATGTCGTGGATGAAGCCGCCGGCCATCTCGGCCAGTTCGGTGTATTGCTCCAGGCTCGGGGCGGGCAACTCCGGCATGATTCAGTTCCACAATCCGAGCACGCTCCGGTGATCGGAGAGATCGGCGAAGACGCGATCCGGCCGGCATGCGGCCAGTTCCTCGACGGGATGCCAGCCGGTGGCTACGGCAACCACTTTCGCACCGATTGCCCGAGCACACTGCACGTCGAGAGGGGTGTCGCCGATCACCCAGACCTCTGCGGGATCGACTTCGCGACCCACGTGCGTTTGCACTTCGCGCAGGGCCATGCGGGCGACATCGTCGCGGTCGAAGTGTTCGTCGCCGAACCCGCCGCAGGTGAAGTAATCCCACAGGCCGAAGTGCCCGAGCTTCACCCGGGCTCCGACGCGGATGTTCCCAGTGAGTAGCCCGAGCACCACGTCCTCGCGATCCCTGAGCGCGGCGAGCAGATCGTTCACGCCTGGGAGTACCAGTCCGCTGCCCGCGCCTAAGCTGAGTGGCAGGTTCGCGAGGTACGCTTCTTGCAACTTCGTCCGATTGGCGAGGGTTTGTTCCAAGCCGTGAACGCGGAGCAAGTCGCGGGCAATCGCGATGTCCGTGCGGCCGCTGTACGGCACCTCATCCTTGATCTCGGTGAGGCCGAAGGCCGTGCGCAAAGCGCCTTCCATCGCGTCCTTCCCGGCACCGCCGGAACGGATGAGCGTGCCATCGATATCGAACAGAATGATCGGCATCCTGCTAATATAGCGAAGCGCATCCCGGAGCCCCACCATGCGACTTCTCGCGATCGGCGACATTCACGGTTGCCTGCTTCAACTCAACGATCTGCTGAACTTCGTGAAGCCGACGGCCGAGGATCAGGTGGTCTTGTTGGGCGATTACGTCGATCGCGGCCCCGATAGCCGAGGCGTGTTGAACCTCATCATCGAGTTAAAGCAGAGCGGCATGAACCTCGTCTGCCTTCGCGGCAACCACGAAGTGATGATGGTGGCGGCCCGCGAGGGGCAGGGCGACTACAAGATGTGGTGCGGCGTCGGCGGGCTACAAACCCTCGGCTCCTACGGCAACGCCCCGGGGCGCTCGGGCACACTCCAAGACGTGCCCTACGAACACTGGTGTTTCTTGAAAGACGAACTACACGACTTCCATGAAACCGAGAACCGCATCTTCGTACACGCGGGTTTACACCGCGATCTCGACATGCACGAACAGTCGGACTCGATGCTGTACTGGGAGTTTCTGGCCGACGACATGCGGCATCATTCCGGCAAGACGGTGATCTGCGGGCACACTTCCCAGAAGTCCGGTGAGGTGAAAGTCGTCCCCGGCGCGGTCTGCATCGACACCTGTGCTTATGGGAGCGGTTGGCTAACCTGCCTGGACGCGAGTACAGGCAAGTATTGGCAAGTGAACTTCATGGGCAAGTCGCGCGAAGGCTATGTCGATTTCGAATAGCTGCGTGGCCGCTCGCGAATCCGCAAGCGGCTACCGAGCTTCTCGGCTGGTTCGGCCTTCTGGGCGGGGGCCGCTTCAAACGTGCTGACCATGCGGCCCGACGCGAGCCCGTGCGCCATCTTGTACAAGTGGAAGTGAACGGCGCACTTGATGAGGTAGTACATCACGAGCCCCGGATCGCGACGCGCCGCGATCACGCCGCGAAGTCGCTTCCGATACTCGCGGCGAAGCACGGGATCGTTCACGTGCCACATCAGACTCGCGAATAAGGCAAGAGCCCGCGCGATGTCGAACGCTCCCGCCTTGAACTGCTTCCAGCGGTGCTTGCGGCGAAACGCCATCCGCGCCGGTGCGTAGGGGATCTTCGACTTCACGTAGAGCGAATCGAGCCGGTCGAAGAACGACTCCGGTTCCACGAGGTCGTTCATCACGCGGATGTACCCGTCGCGGAGTTGCTCGCGGCTCATGTTTTTGGGAATGACGTTCGTGCCGCACTCGGGCGAATCGGAGAGGTCGAGCCGGCCCTCGCGCTCGAGCCGCGCGTGCAACGGTGTCTTCGGAATCGCGTGCAACATGCCGACCGAAGACTGCGTGACGCGTGCGGACACGAGGAACTCGTACTGCCGATCGAAGATGCTCGCGTCGTCGCTGTCGAAGCCGACGATCATGCCGCACCAAACGTCGAGCCCCGAGTTCTGAATCGTGTGGATCCGTTCGAGGAGCGTTCCCCCCTTGCGGACGTTCTGGAACTTCTTCGTTTCGCGCAAGGCCTCTTCGCTGGGCGATTCGACGCCCACGAACACGGCGAGGAAGTTGCCGTCGCTCATGAGTTGGAGCAGTTCCGGGTCGTCGGACAAATCGAGCGAGGCCTCGGTGAAGAACGAGAGCGCGTAGTCGTGCCGCACCTGCCAATCGACGACGGCTTTGAGCAGTTCCTTGATGACGCGTTTGTTGCCGATGAGGTTATCGTCCACGACGAAGACTTCGCGGACGCCGGTTTCGTAGAGTCGATCGAGTTCGGCGAGCACTTGCTCGTGCGTCTTGACGCGGGGCTTGCGGCCGAAGGTGACGATGATGTCGCAGAACTCGCACTGGAAGGGGCAGCCGCGCGAGAACTGCAAGCTGCCGAAGAGGTAGCGGTCGGTCTTGAGCAGATCGAGACGCGGAGTCGGCACCGTCGCCATGTTCGTCTTGTCGGCCTGCTCGTAGCGCAACTGATACTTGCCGCCCTTCCATTCTTGGAGGAACTTCGGCCAGGTTTCTTCGGCTTCGCCCACGAAGATGACGTCCGCGAGGTCGCCGAAGTAGCTCTCGCTCACCGTGACCCACGGCCCGCCGACCACGACGAACGCGCCCCGTTTCTTCAGTTCGACGAGAATCTCGCGCATCCGGGCGCGCTGCACGATCATGCCCGTGAGCCCGACGATGTCCGCCTTCGCAATCTTGTCGAAGTCGATCTCTTCGACGCATTCATCGACGAGTTCGATGGTGTGTTCGGACGGCGTGAGTGCCGCCAGGAGGGCGAGGCACCCGACTGGCATGTTGGCCTTCTTGCGAAAGATCGGCAGCGCGTGCTCGATGCCCCAGTAAGAGGTCTCGAAGCGCGGATTGATCAGCACGATATGAGCCACGAAGCACCTCGTTGTGCGTCGGAAAGACGGTTCCACCCGGTTGTGGGTGGGATTGGGTGGCACCGTGCTTCCAGCCGGTGCTGTACCTCCTGCACCGGCTGGAAGCACGGTGCCACCCGGCGTCGGAAAGACGGTTCCAGGAAGATACCCGCACGGAAGGGGAATCGCCAGTGTGGGAGCCGATTATTCTCGATTCAGGATGGCGAGCGTGGCCGCGTGCAACTTGCCGTTGGTGGCGAGCACGTCCGGCGTCGCGGTGGTCGGGGTGCCTTTCCAGTCGGTGAAGGTGCCGCCGGCTTCCTCCACGATGGCCTTCAGTGCCGCCACGTCCCACTCGTGGACGCCGTGTTCCAGCATGAGGTCGGCAGCACCTTCCGCGACGAGTACGAAGCCGTAGAAGTCGCCGAAGCCGCGCTGGCGTTGCGTCTTCGACACCAGTTCGAGGAACGTCTTCTCGCGGCCCGCACCCTGGAACCAGCGGATGCTCGAATAGCACATCAGCGACTCGGAGAGTTTGTCTTCCTTCGAGACCTGAATGCGGCGATCGTTGACGTACGCTCCGTCGCCGCGGAGTGCGCGATACATCTGGTCGAACACGGGAATGTAGGCGATGCCGCCGATCTGTTCGCCCCGGTGTTCGAGGCCGATGAGCGTGGCCCAGATCGGGATGTGCCTCACGAACGAGCGGGTGCCGTCGATGGGGTCGATGACCCATCGGAAGCCGGAAGCACCGGGCTGGTCGCCGAACTCTTCGCCGAGGAAGCCGTCGTCGGGGAAGTGCTGCGTCACCATCTCGCGAATGAGTTGCTCGGCCTGCTTGTCCGCGATCGTGACGGGGCTGTTGTCCGCTTTCTTCTCGACGTCGAAGGTGGTTTCGTAGAAGCCTCGGGCGAGGTCGCCGGCCTTGCGGGCGGCATCCATGGCCAGTTCGTATCGCGTTCGCCAAGCCGGGTTCATGGGAGTGCGACTCATGGTGGGATTGAAGGTGAGGGTGTTATATGCGACTCGCAGGCACGATCGGGTACCTGGGGCCGAGTGGCGTGTTGAGAGATCCGAGAGATCGTGACAATCACCGAGCGGGGTAGTAGACTGAGGGCGCGTTTGAAGGAAGTGAAATTGCCGCGGAGACCTGCCGTGCTGCCCGATCCTAAGGAAATCACACGCGACCTCTCCTTTTCTCATTCGGTTGACTCGGGTGTTTTCGCCGCGGACGCACTACCTCCCGATTTCGATCCGTCCACGCTCTCGTTTCTCTCGCCGCCCCGACACCCGGCGGAACTCGGCCGGCTCGGTCGCTATCGCGTCCTCAGCATTTTGGGATACGGCGGCATGGGAATGGTGCTTCGCGCCGAAGATCCCTCGTTGAAGCGGCAGGTCGCCCTCAAAGTGATGCTGCCTAAGCTCGCCTCCAACCGCACGGCGAAGGCGCGGTTCATTCGCGAAGCCCAGGCGCAAGCCGCCGTCGAGCACGACCACATCATCCCGATTTTCGACGTGGCTGAGGACCACGATCCGCCGTTCATCGCCATGCCGCTGCTCAAGGGCATGACGCTCGCGATCGCCTTGAAAGCGAATGCACGACCGCCGCTCGGCGCCATCGTGCGGATCGGCCGCGAAATCGCGGAAGGCTTGGCCGCCGCCCACGCCACCGGATTGATCCACCGCGACATTAAGCCCGCGAACATTTGGCTCGAGGGCGAAAGCCTGCGGGTCCGGATACTCGATTTCGGTATCGCCCGGGCCGCGGCAGACATCGATCCCGTTGCGACTGACGACGAGCCGCTGACCTCGGCAGGCGCAATCCTCGGCACCCCGGCCTACATGAGCCCCGAGCAGGCGCGCGGCGAACCGGTCGATTCCCGCGCCGACCTATTCAGCCTCGGCGTGCTCCTCTACAAGATGGCCACGGGTCACCTCCCGTTCCACGGCACGTCCACAACCGCAGTGCTGCTCGCCGTCGTTTCGCATCATCCCAATGGCCTCGCGTACGTATCGCCACCCCTGCCACCGGCGTTGAATCTGCTCATAAGTCGGATGCTGGCGAAGGACGCCGATCAACGCACGCCGAGCGCCGCTGTCGCGGTCGCCGAGCTGGGGCAAATCGAACTCGGCCTCTCGGCCGAGCTCTCGGTTCACGCGATCGCACTCGATGCGATCCCGGTGGGAACCGTCCCCAATCCATTCGCCGAGATCGAAACGACGGAAGAGGACGTTGCCACCGGTCCAACTGTGTCCCTGGATCGAGCCACTGGAAAATCCCGGAACTTGACTCCGTGGATCGCGGCCGGAATCGGCGGGTTGCTGGTGGTCGTGGGGTTGTCGACTGCCGCCTACGTGGCCCTGAAACCGCCCGCCCCGCAGGTCGCGAAGGAGGACGAACCGAAGCCGAAGGCACCGCTGGCGAAGCCGAAAGTAGCGACCTCCTCGACGCCAAGTGGAACTGGAACTGGGACGGAGCCGACACCGCCGACAACCGTCAATACTCCGGCGGGTAAAACAACCAATATGCAGGACGTCTACAAATCTCTCACTCTCGGAGGCGGAAGTCTCCTCGGCGAGATGCCACACGCAGCAGGAGATTCGTTAAAAATTCAATTCGAACTGAAGAACACGAGTGCGCTGGAGCTATGTCCGCCGACTGAAAAGCTGCAGAATGGTGTGTTTCGATTCGTGGGGTACTACCAATTCTGGATCGAACGACTCGGGAACGACTCAACGATTGTGGCGGAAGGTACGGCAGGGTCCTCTCGTGAGGGGAAAAAATATGCACAAGGTGGGGGTGGAATTTTCAGTCCCCCATCCATCAAGCCTGAAGGACTCGTGATGATTGCGCACTCACTCAATACGAAAGGATTCCCGGCAGGTCGTTATCGATTTACGGTCGAGTATCAAACACCCGAACGGAAAGTTCTTCAGACGAAATCGGTCGAGTTCGAGTTGAAGTAGTTCTAACTCGCTCATCGTTCTGGGAAACGGAATCGCGTCGCGGATGTTGGCCGTGCGTCAGTCGCGGCTCGCGCGTCTTGGCACCGTTCGTTGATTGGGATACCCTGAATCTGTTCGGTCCGGTGCCTCCGTTCGAGGTTCGCGATGTTTTCTCTGGTCCTCTTCGCCCAGAACAAACCGGTGGGTTCGCCGTTCGATCGCCCGGAGATCATTTGGGGCTCCGTGGGCCTAGCCGCAGCACTGCTCGTGGGAGCGCTGGTGATTACCATCGTGGATAAGTGGCGTCGACGGGCCGCGATGGAAGAGCGCGAAGCGGGATTGGAATTGACGGACTTCCGCGCGATGTACGAGAGTGGAGAAATTACCGAGGCCGAGTACAATCGGCTTCGGTTGCGAGTGGCCGACCGCGTGAAGAACCCGGCGGTCGTCGCGTTGGCGGTGCCCGCGACCGAGCCCGCGCCGCAGGCGAATTCTCAGACTTCACCGGTGCCGAGGCCCTTTCCGCCCGGCTATTTCGACGATCCCCCCACGAGTCCGCCGACGAATTCCCCGCCTCCGGGAACGCCCGGAGGAACCTCGCCGTCCGCATGATTTCCCCATTCGCCCTTGCACTTAGAACCGTCAGGGCCGGGCCGTTGCGGCAAGCGGATTGCGCGAGTTCTGCGGAACCCGTGATGAACTGGAAACGCGCGGCGGTATGATTGGCTGAAGACGGGGCTCGGACTCGTCGCAATCTTCCCCGCGGGCCCGGATCCCCGCGGCGAACCGATCGAGCACTGCGTGTGTGAGGGCACGCGGACCGCACGAACGGCCGTAGTTGTAAAAACTGCCCGCACTCACGACTCAGCTTCGGGAGCCCGAATGGCTGACCGCACCACCGGCGACACTGGCGGCCGCAAGCCGCCCGGCACCGCCGGACGCAATCGCAACGCCTACTGCTCCTTCTGCCGCCGCTCGCACCGAGATGTCGGGCCGCTCGTGGAAGGTCCTAGCGACGTCTATATCTGCGGCGAGTGCATCGAACTCTGCCAGTCCATCATCGACCAGGAAAAGAAGCGACGCGGCGGACCCAAGCAGTCCACGTCGAACATTCCCGCCCCGCGTTCCATCAAGGAACGTCTCGATCAGTATGTGATCGGCCAGCAGCGCGCCAAGAAGGTGCTCTCCGTCGCCGTTCACAACCACTACAAGCGGCTCAGCCTCGGCGGCGGTGCCCGCGAAGTCGAAGTGGAAAAGAGCAACATCCTCCTCATCGGGCCGACCGGGAGCGGCAAGACGCTCCTCGCCCGCACGCTCGCCAAGGTGCTCGACGTGCCCTTCGCCATCGGCGATGCCACGACCCTCACCGAAGCTGGCTACGTGGGCGAAGACGTCGAGAACCTCATCCTGAAGTTGCTCCACGCCGCCGATTTCGACGTGGAAGCGGCCCAGCGCGGCATCATCTACATCGACGAAATCGACAAGATCGCCAAGACCAGCCAGAACGTGTCGATCACCCGCGACGTGTCCGGCGAAGGCGTGCAACAAGCCCTGCTCAAGATGCTAGAAGGGACCGTGTCCAACGTGCCTCCGCAGGGCGGCCGCAAGCACCCCGAGCAGCAGTACATCCAGGTGGACACGTCGAACATCCTGTTCATCTGCGGTGGAACGTTCGTGGGAATCGACGACATCATCAGCCGGCGGCTCGGCCGCAAGTCGATCGGCTTCGGTGCGGTGGAACAAGAACAGCGCGAACGGTCGCTCGGCGAACTGCTCAATCAGGTGACGGCAGACGACCTCATCGAGTTCGGCCTGATTCCCGAGTTCGTCGGCCGGTTGCCCGTTCTCGCCCCGCTCGATCCGCTCGACGAGGAGGCGATGATCCGCATCCTCACCGAGCCGAAGAACGCCCTGGTGCGACAGTACCAGAAGCTCTTCGAGATGGAGGGTGCCGAGATCGAGTTCGACACGGGGTCTTTGAAGGAGATCGCGAAGCTGGCCAAGGCCCGCGACACGGGTGCCCGCGGCCTGCGGTCGATCGTCGAGGACGTAATGATGGACGTGATGTACGAGCTTCCCGATCTGGAGCAGAAGGGCAAGTACACGATTACTCAGGACGTGGTCCGCGGCGAACGGAAGTTGTTCGAGAAGAAGCCCGCCGGCAAGAAGATCGCGTGATCGAATGCTCGCGAAGTTCTCTCGCGGAGGTCGAAGTCGACCTCCGCGTTTTTCGTTGATGCATGTTCCACCCGAAGTCGGCCCGCCTCGGATTGCTAGAATCGGCTGCATGTCGATTTCCGCTCGAAAGATCATCCTCTTCCTGGAAGCCGAGCCGGCGGAGCGAGCCCGCGCCGCGGTCGCCGCCTTCAACGACGCCGCTGGGCGGCACGACCTACCCTGGATCGCGCGACACGAACCCGACACCGATGCGGCCTACCGCGTCGGCTTCGACACCTCGCTTGCGGTGGATGAGCAGTGGGACGTTCGCCCCGGTCCGTTCATGACTCTCGCGATTGCCGGCGAAGTGGCCAATCTCGTGTCGCGGATCGCCGACGGCCAAGTGAGTGCGAAGCCGACGTCGGCCGTATCCAAAAAACCGGCTCCGCCCAAGAAACTGCTCGCGGCGAAGGTCGGCCGCGAGACGGCCGGACGGCGCGGAAAAGGCGTAACCACCGTCTTTGACCTAGCCTTGTCCGAGGCCGACTTGAAGGAACTGGCGACGACGTTGAAGGAGAAGTGCGGCACCGGCGGCACCGCGAAAGAGGGCCGCATCGAGATTCAGGGCGATCACCGCGACCGCATCGTCACCGAACTCGAGAAACTCGGCTACAAGGTGAAGCGCGCCGGCGGATAAGATGAAAACATCTCACCGAGGAACCCGGATGCTCGATCCCATTCGCCAGTCCGCCGCGATTCCGCTTCACGAAGGCCGAGTCTGTTTGATCACGTCGCGGACCACCGGCCGATGGGTCATTCCCAAAGGGCTCATCGATCCGGGACACACGGCGACCCAGGCCGCAATTATCGAGGCGTGGGAAGAAGCCGGCCTGATCGGCACGATCGAGGGAACGTCGCTCGGCAGCTACCACTACGAGAAGTTCGACCTCGTTCACCACGTGCTCGTCTTCCGCATGACCGTGATCGAAGTGAAGGACGCGTGGCCGGAGAAGTCCACGCGCGAGCGGATTTGGGTGACGATCGAGGAAGCGATCGAGCGCGTCGACGAGCCGGAGTTGAAGGGGATCATGCGAAAGTTACAGGCGGCGGAATGACGCCGCTTGCGGTTTCGCCCCAGCTAGAGTAGCGGCAGGATCAGGCGGTCCACGTCGGCTTCGGTCTGCACCGGCGGCACGTTCCCGTGCAGTTCCCACGATTCGTTCAACTCCGCGGACTGCCCCGGTTCCAACGTCACGAGTTCGCCGACCGTCTCCATCTCGAGCATCTCTTCGTAGCTGAACGTCTGATAGCGCGTGCCGCGGTCCGGGTAGATCGCCCCCTCGCGGTAATCGAAGCGCTTGACGAACAGCACGCCGGAGTTGAGGTAACCGACCCAGCCCATGCGATGTGCGAGGCCAATCTTGGTCGGCCCTTTGTTCACGTCCTGGCGGAGGAAGATGTACTTCTTGCCGAAGGTCCAGCGGGTGTCCGCGAAGTCGAAGTAAGGCCAGAGCACGAGTTCTTGATTTGGGGCGAAGTCGGCCGGCGACTTCGCGTTCTTCGTGCTGCCCGGATGCGGCGCCTTCGCAGGCAGCGGGATGATCTCCATGCCGCCGGGAGCCATGACCGTGGGGCCCCACGGGGCCAGTTCGGTGGGTGTCTTCCCGGTGTTAGTCACCTTCAGCTTCACATCGACGCGAGTGCCTTTCGCGGCGAGGCGAAGTTCCATCGTCTTCTGGACGCCGTATTCTTCTTCCGGCGGCGCGATGATGCGGGCCGCCTCGGGGCCGATGGATTCGTGCTTCACCGGGCGATTGTCCGGGAAGTAGGTGCGGGTGAGGTCTTCGGGCGCAAGCCAGAAGCGATGCCCGCCGCGGAGTTGCCACTCGGCCTCGCCCGTGCCACCCATGTGCGAGTCGTAGTTCTTCATCACGTTGAAGCCGCCCGGCAACGCGTAGCTGATGACGCGCGGACCCACGTCCAGCGTCACGATCAGTTCGACGTCGCCGTTGCTGAGGCGGAGGTTGTTCTTCCAGCCGCGATACTCGACGATGTCCACGGGCGTGCCTCGCAAGGTATCTCGGTAGTCCGCACTCTCCGAGTGCGGAAGCCGCTCCCGGAGGGAGCGGACTACCAACAGAAATTAGGCTCTGTTTTATCAGTGTAGGATTCGTAAACGCTCGTTCACCACGAAGGCACAAAGTTCACACGAAGGCACACAAAGAAGAGCAAGTTCATCTCGAACCTTTGTGTTTCTTTGTGTGATCTTCGTGCCTCTGTGGTGAACTGTGCGAGCGGATCTGTTCCACGGTCGCGGTTCCCGAACAGAAATTAGAAGTCGGCTTCGCCGTTTGCCGCTGGTGGCTTTGGTGCCGTAGCAGGAGCCGCCGGTGCTGCGGCAGGAGGCGCCGTAGGCGAAGCCGCATCCTGAGGCAAATCCTTGCTGCCGATGATCGTGAGGTTCAACCCGACCTGCACCATCACGGGCTTGCCGCCGATGTCCACGAGCATCTTGTCGTTGATGTTCCAGCCGAGCGAGCCGGTGGAGAACTCCTTCACCATGGCGATCATTTCCTTGCCGCCCATGACGACGGGGATCGGCTTGGCCGTGGTGCGGAACTCCTCGCGGGTGAGGGCGAGCGAGGATTTGGACGACTTGGCCATCCGAGGCTCCTGCGAGTGTAACGGAGGAAACGAACGAGCGGTCGACATCTTACGATGGCGACCGCTCGTGAGGTAGACGCGAACGAATTACTTCTTGTTGCGGAACCCTGGGTTCGCGGGCGTCCCGCCCGCATTTCGACGCGAGAGTCGGTTGGACGACCGATTCAGTTTCTTGAACGGAGAGACGCGCGGCCGGGACGGCCGCGGACCCAAGGAAAAATTACTTCTTGCCGCGGAATGGGTTCTTAGCGTCCTTGTCGGAGCCCTTGGTGTCCGACCCCTTGGCGTCCGACCCCTTCGCGCCCTTGTCCTTGTTTCCGCCGAAGCTCGGAGTCGAGCCGCCACCGAAACTAGGACGACCGGACTTGCCTTCACTCGAACCGCCGATCTCTTCCTGGGCGGCAATGGCCTTGGCCTGCTCCGCGCTGAGAAGGTTGTAGCGGAGCCATTCCTGCGGTGCGACGAGCCCGTCGCCATCGAGGTCCATCTTCTGGAACTCTTTGACATCGCGGCCATCGGCTCGCCATTCGTAGAGCCCGATCTGGCCGTCTTTGTCGGTGTCGAGGGAATCCCACCAGTTCGGGAGCCCGACGGGAAGCTTGCCGTAGCGGATGGCGACGACGAGTTCTTCTTTCTTCTCGTTGCGTGGATCGCGTCCGTTGCTGCCGTAGTTTCCGTTGCCGGCGTAGCTGCCGTAACTGCCGGCGTTAGCATCTCCCGAACCGCCTCCGAATCGGGCGGCAATGTAGGCCTTGTATTCGTTGAGGTCGATGTATCCGTCTTGATTGGTGTCCGATTCCTTGAAGGCCGACTTCAAGGGGCTGTTCTCGTTGATCTCGTCGTAGGAGAGTTTGCCGTCGCGGTTGAAGTCGGAGTCGGCGAAGCGCTTCTCGATGTCCTGATCGGTCATTCGGAAGCCGCCGCCACCGCCCTTGTCTCCTCCGAAGCCGCCGCCTTTGCTGCCGAAGCCGCCTCCGCCCGGCTGCATGGGTCCACTTCCACCAATGGTCATGACCAGAGGTTGGCCTCCTCCGCCTGGAGGGCCGTAGCCTCCGCCTGGGCCACCGCCACCGAACCCACGACCCTGTCGATCGCCACCGCCGAAACCGCCTCCCGGCGGGCCTCCACCCATCGGAGCACCTCCACCGATCGGAGCGCCCGGCGTGATGCCCTTGGCCGCGAGTGCCCGCGAGAAGCTATCCACGAACTGAGCCTTCGTAATCACGGTGTTATCGCTGGGGGCGGGCAGGCCGGCTTTCTCGAAGCCCGACTTTGCGAAGGCCTTCATGTTCGCGTCCATCCGCGAGAAGTCGATGACGTCTCCGCCCCTCGCATAGAAGTTGAAGACGGTCTCAGGATCGGTGAACGGATTCTTGCCACTGCCGCCCTTGCCGCCGAAGCCGCCGCCGCCTCGATCTTTGCCGCCGAAACCTCCGCCTCCCGGCTGGCCGGTCGACGTATGAGGATCGAGGAACACGAGCCCGATCGCGCTGAGCGCAAGGAGCGCGGCAGCAGGTGTGCGTCGGAACAACATGGGCCGATCCTCCAAAACGCGGGCTTCTTCCATCTGCGATCCTACCCGACCCCACACCGCCTGACTATCCATGCTTCGGGAAAGTCTCATCCGGCTTTCAGAATCGCTGCCGGCGATCGCTACCCGGCCGCTCGTGCGGCTCGACTCGCCGGCGGAACCGCTTGCCGACGAATGCCAATGTCATAAACTCACCACGTTCGAGAAATCCCAACGAAGCCTTCCTTCAACTTGAAGTTTCTCGCGGGCCGGGAAGTCGCGGGCGAATCGCCCCACCAGCTTCCCGGTTCTTCGTTTAGCGGAGCAGCACGATGAGCGACGAAAACACGCCGGAATCGGAAGTGCCGGAACTTCCGGAATTCGACGGAGCGGCCACGGCCGTCGCCGATCCGGAGGCTCCGGAGAAGCTCGACCAAGAGGTCGAGATCAAGGACGCCGGACCGTGCAAGAAGCACATCAAGGTCACCGTTCAGCGCGCCCAGATCGACGAGCGCTTCGACGAGAAGTTCTCCGAGCTGACGCTCAGCGATCAGCCGCAAGTTCGCGGGTTCCGCCCCGGCAAGGCCCCCCGCAAGATGATCGAGAAGCGCTACTACGATTCGGTGGCCGAGGAAGTGAAGACGCAAGTCCTCATGGCGAGCCTCGAGCAACTCGCGGAAGAGCAATCGATCTCGCCGCTCAGCCCTCCGGACCTGGACCCGAACGCGATCGCCATCCCCAAGGAAGGCCCGTTCATCTACGAGTTCGACATCGAGGTTCGCCCCGAGTTCGACCTGCCGGATTACAAGGGACTCAAGCTCCGCCGCCCGATTCACGAGTACACCGAAACCGAAGTGGCCCGCGAACGCAAGCGCATCCTCGAGCCCTACGGACAACTCGCTCCGAAGGACGGCGACGTCCCCGTCGTCGAACTCGACGACTACGTGACGGCCGACGTGACCATCAAGCTCGGCGACCGAGAACTCAACAAGCTCACCGAGGTCCGCTTCAAGGTCGAGAAGCAACTCGCCCTGGCGGACGGCGTGGCCGAAGACTTCGGCGCGAAGATGGAAGGGGCGAAGGCCGGCGACGAGCGAACCGTGGACATCACGCTTTCCCAGGAACTCGGCGTCGAGGCACTCCGCGGCCGCAAGGTTCAAGCCGCCTTCTCCGTGAAGGATGTGAAGACCGTTCGCCCGCCGGAACTGACCCGCGACCTGCTCGAAGACTTGTTCGGCGTCAGTACGCCCGAGGCCTTCGATCTTTTCGTGCGGGTGCTGCTCAACCGCAAGCTCGAATACTCGCAACGTCAGGAAGCCCGCAGCCAGGTACTCGCGCTGCTGGCCACGACCGCGAACTGGGACTTGCCTCAAGACATGCTTCGCCGTCAGGCCCGCACCACGCTGGCCCGCAAGGTCATGGAGATGCGGAACGCCGGGATGTCCGAGGATCAGATTCGCGGTCGCCAGCGATTGCTGGAGCAAGACGTAGTTCGCAGCACCTCCGCGGCACTCAAGGAACACTTCGTTCTTCAGAAGATCGCCGAGGTCGAGAAGATCGAGATCGAGGATCGCGACATCGACGACGAGATCGATCGGCTCGCGGATCAGAGCAACGAGAGCGCCCGCAAGGTGCGCGCTCGCATGGAGAAGGAAGACCTGATGGAGGCTTTGGCGACGGACCTGCTCGAACGCAAGGCGCTCGACCTGGTTCTCGCCGAGGCCACCTTCGAGGATTACGAACTGACTCCCGAGCAGCGTGCGGAACAGGCGAGCGAAGTGTCGACGGTCTCGGCTCAGGCCGCCCCGGAAGCGGAACACGCTCCCGAGGAGAAGGCCGCAGCACCCGCGAGCGACGAGCCCGCTGCCAGTTGACCGCCTGTATACAGTATTGGTAGTTCCAAGTTCCAAGTTCGAGGTTCCAAGTTAAGACGGCCGCAGGCCGAACTTGGAACTTGGAACCTGGAACTTTCCGAGTAAGAGGTCCGCCATGTTCTCCCCGTTTGAACTCAGCGCCGGTCCGATTCAGCCGGTACTGCAGCGTTCCCGCGAATACTCCCGCCAGCGCACCATGACGCTCGGCGACCTGCTGCTCGAAAACCGCATCGTCTTCGTCGGCTCCAGCCCCGAAACCGGCGGCAGCCCCATCATCTCCGACTACCTCGCCAACATCACGATTCAGAAACTGCTCTTCCTGCAGTACGAGAACAAGACCGCCGACATTCACATGTACATCAACAGCCCTGGCGGCTCGGTGTCGGCCACGCTCGCCATGTACGACACGATGCAATTTCTCGAGTGCCCGATTCTCACGTACTGCATGGGTATCGCGGCGAGCGGAGCGGCGATCCTGCTCGCCGCCGGCAGCCCCGGCAAACGCTACGCACTGCCCAACTCCAAGGTCATGATTCACCAGCCTTACGGGCAGGTCGGCGGGCAGGTTTCAGACATCGAGATTCAAGCGGCCGAGATCTTGAAGGAACGCGAACGGCTCAACGAGATTCTCGCCATCCACACCAAGCAGTCGCTGGAAGTGATTGCCCGCGAGACCGACCGCGACAAGTACTACTCGGCCATTGAAGCCAAGAACTTCGGGCTCGTGGACGAAGTCCTCTCGAAGGTACCGCACGAAGGTAAGAAGTAAGCGAAATGGTGGCACGGGCATTCCTGCCTGTGCAGTACAAACAGCACAGGCAGGAATGCCCGTGCCACCAACCAACCGTCATCCCCGTCACGTCTGGCAAGTCCGGACGGCGGCGCGGGAAACCGCGACCACCTTCATTCACTCGCTCATCAACCGCGGACTCGCCGCCCGATTCAGAGGGTGTGGCGGTCCGCCCCGAATACCAGGGAGTTCCGACCATGCCTCTTATTCCGATCGTAGTGGAAAGCCGGGGCCGCGAAGAACGGGCCTACGATATTTACAGCCGCCTGCTCAAGGACCGAATCATCTTCCTCCAAGGGGTGGTCCAGGACGAGATGGCGAACCTGATCGTCGCTCAGATGCTGTACCTGCAGTTCGAGGACGCGAAGCGGGACATTCACCTGTACATCAACAGCCCCGGCGGCAGCGTCACGGCGGGCATGGCGATCTACGACACCATGCAGTTCGTCGCCTGCGATGTTGCGACTTACTGCATGGGTCAGGCCGCGAGCATGGGAGCCATGCTCCTCACGGCGGGAACCAAAGGCAAGCGCTTCGCGCTGCCCAATGCCCGCGTGATGATTCACCAACCGCTCGCCGGCACCGAGGGAACGACGACCGAGATTCTGATTCACGCGAAGGAATTCATCCGCACGAAGCGGACCCTGAACCAACTGCTGGCGAAGCACGCGGGCCAGACGGTCGAGGCGATCGAGAAGAATACCGACCGCGACAACTTCATGTCGGCGGTGGAAGCGCAGAACTTCGGGTTGATCGACAAAGTGCTGGAGCGGATGCCGGCCGATCAACTGATCGCCCGTCCGGCGTTGGATTGATTCATTGGTGGCACAGACATTCCTGTCTGTGTTCGTTTGGGTGAGCACAGACAGGAATGTCTGTGCCACCGGGTACCGGGCTGCAGGATGCATGTTCCCCGTCGCAAACTGGGCCGGTTCGTCCGCCAATTCGCGGCGTGCTTCACTATTTCTCTCGGCCTCTTGGGCTGCAAAGCCAACACCAAGTACGACGGCATCGAGGCCGAACTTCGCACTCGCAACCGCGAACTCTCCGAGGCGCAACATGCCCTCGACCGCTCGCGCGAAATGAACCGCGCCTACGAGCAAAGCCGCGGCACCATCCCCGGCATGGCTCCCGCACCGCAAGGCGGCACCTGCGGCATTCGCGAGATCGCACTGGCACGAGGCACCGGTGGCGTCGACGACGACGCGATCCCCGGCGACGAATATCTCATGGTCGTGATCGTGCCCACGGACGAAGACAAGTCCGCGGTGAAAGCCGCGGGCCGCGCCACGATCGGTGCCTGGGAGTATGGGCCGGATGGTTTGAAGCGATTGATCGGAACCTGGGAAGTGTCTGCCGAGCAACTGCGTTCGACGTGGAAGTCGGGGCTTCTCGCGACGGGTTACTTCGTGCCGCTGCAGTGGCAGCAGTTTCCCACGACCTCGAAGGTGCGGGTCGCGGTTCGGCTCACGTCCACCGATGGCCGCATGTTCGAAGCCGATCGCGACATCAGCGTGCGCCCCATGACATCGGCACTTCCGCATCCCACGGCACCGGGCGTGCCCTACTCTTCGACGCCGATCCCAGGCCGTCAGCCGCTAACGTCCGGAGTGCCGCCGCCGGGCGTCCCGCCCGTCCTTCCCAGCTACGAAGAACTGCCGCCCCCGATGCGGCCGTAAAGCCGAGTCTGCGGGAGCGATCCGACACCGATGCCGCAAACGGCCCGCGAGCTTCGGCGTTTCCTTGCGTTCGAGCGGCAAGGGCTGTACCATCGGAGTGGTACGATACCCGGTTGTTTCCTCCTCGTCGATTATCGCCGGACCTGCCCATGCCTTCCTTGATCCTGCTCAAGTCGCCCGGCGGTGCATCCCCCGGTGAGACCATCTCGCTGGACGGCGATATGTTCGTGGTCGGGCGCGATGCCGATACCTGCCAGATCGTGATTCCGCACCACGCCGTGAGCCGCCGCCACGCCCAGATTTCCCGCACGAGCGGCAACTACTTCATCGAAGACCTCCGCAGCCGCAACAACACCTTCGTCAACAGCAAGCAGGTCACGAATCGCACGGCCCTGAAGGCACTCGACCGCATCAAGATTTGCGACTTCCTCTTTCAATTTCAGGACGAGCGGGTGAAGGAACCGCCGCCAATCCCGGAGTGGATGAAGAAGGAACAGGAAGAAGAGGACGATCCGGGCGGCATGACGACGATCGAGGCCACCGGCAGTCGCGTCAATGCGCAGAGCTTCCTGGACACGCAGTCTTCGGACCGGCTTCGGGCGCTGCTCGAAATCAGCACGAGCCTTTCGCGCATACTCGATCTCGAACCGCTGCTGGAGCACGTCGCCGAGACGCTGCTGAAGGAATTTCGCCAGGCCGATCGCTGCTTCGTGATCTTGCTGGACGAGACGGGCAAGCCGATTCCGAAGGCGACCAAGGCTCGTCGGCCCGGGTTGGACGAGAGCCGCTTCAGCAAGACCATCGTGAAGAAGGCCGTCGATTCTCTCAAATCGTACCTCAGCGAAGATGCCTCGACCGACGCTTCGCTCGGACCGGCCGCGAGCATCGCCGAGTTCCGCATCCGTTCCGTGATGTGCGTGCCGCTCGTCTCGCCGGACGGCAAGGCACTCGGCGCCATCCAGCTCGATACGCAAGACCGCGCCAAGAAGTTCCGAGACGACGATCTCAACCTGCTGTCGATCGTGGCGAATCTCGCGGCCGTGGCCGTGGAGAAGGCCAAACTGCACGAGACGGTTCTGAATCGCGAGAAGGATCGGAAGGAAATCGAACTGGCCCGCGCGGTTCAACTCGGCTTCCTGCCGCAAAGTTTCCCCGAGGTGCCCGAGTACGAGTTCTACTCGCACTATTCGCCGGCGCAATCCATCGGCGGCGATTACTACGACTACATTCACCTGCCCAACGGGCGGCTCGGAATCGTGGTCGGCGATGTCGCCGGCAAGGGCGTGCCCGCCGCGCTACTCGTCGCCAAACTCAGTTCCGAAGTGCGATTCTGCCTGCTGACGGAATCCGATCCGCCCAAGGCGATGGCGCTGCTCAACGACCAGATGATTCGCGGTGGCGGCCTCGGCGATCGCTACGTCACACTCGCCGCCACGATGCTCGACCCCAAAGCGCACACGATCGCGATCACGAACGGCGGGCACATGAGCCCGCGCCTGTACTGCAACGCAACCGGCGAACTCGCGGACGTCATCACCATCGAGCAATCCGGCCTGCCCATCGGCATCATGCCCGAGTTCGAGTACGAATCCGTGACTCTGACGCTCGAACCCGGCGACATCCTCGCGATCTTCACCGACGGCGTGACCGACGCGATGAGCCCGTCCGGGGAGCTGTTCGGTGCCGAGGGAATCGATCGCTGCATGCTTCCCGACGAAGACGCCACGGCCATCCTGACGCCCAAGCGGGTCGGAGAGAAGATCATTCAAGCCGTGCGCCGCCACGCCAACGGCCGGCCGCAAAACGACGACATTGCCCTCGTCGTCTTCGGCCGAGTCGGCACCGGCACGGGACCTGCAACTGGTCTGACCCGAACGAAACGTTACGATGCCTGAGGTGCACGAGTTTGCACCGTTCTCCGAAACGGCGCGCTGCGCGCCACCTCCGTAAGGATCAATCATGCCCGACGCCAATCCCAAAGTCTTCTTCGACGTGACCATCGGCGACAAACCGGCCGGCCGCATCGTGATGGAACTCCGCGCCGACGTGGCCCCCAAGACCGCCGAAAACTTTCGCGCCCTCTGCACCGGCGAGAAAGGCTTCGGCTACAAAGGGAGTACCTTTCACCGCGTGATCCAGCAGTTTATGCTCCAGGGCGGCGACTTCACCAAGCACAACGGCACTGGCGGCAAGAGCATCTACGGCGAGAAGTTCGCCGACGAAAACTTCACCCTGAAGCACACGACTCCCGGCCTGCTCAGCATGGCCAACGCCGGCCCGAACACCAACGGCTCCCAGTTCTTCATCACCACCGTCGATACCCCCCACCTCGACGGCAAGCACGTGGTCTTCGGTTCGGTCGTCGAAGGAATGGACGTGGTGAAGGCGGTGGAGGCGGTCGGCAGCCGCAGCGGCTCCACGTCGCAGAAGGTCGTCATCGCCGAGTGCGGCCAGTTGTAGGAGCATCGCCATGAGCAGCGGACCCGCCGTTCTGCCGGACCTCGATGTCGAGGAAGAGACGCGCACGCGGCGGCAGCCGCCGTACAACGTCATCCTCATCAACGACGACGACCACTCGTACGAATACGTGATCCTCATGCTGAAGGAACTCTTCGCGTATCCGGTCGAGAAGGGGTTCGAACTGGCTCGGACCGTGGACCAAACGGGCCGGGCGATCGTCTGCACCACGAGCATGGAACGAGCCGAATTGAAGCAGGAGCAGATCCACGGCTTCGGCCCGGACCCGCGCATCCCGCGGTGCAAGGGCTCGATGTACGCCGAGATCGAACCGGCGGAATGACTGAAACCCGGTTTCTGCTTTGGAAACCGGGTTTCTCTCTGCGAAAAACCCGGTTTCCAAAGCAGA
>JAYTGN010000189.1:0-5227 GCA_043733485.1 Gemmataceae bacterium | reverse complement strand
GGCGAACTTGTCGCCGCGCATTGATTGAATCCTTCAAGCCGGTTGACCGATCTGATACACTGAAAGCGTAACTTCCCGAACACCCTTCATTCTTGGAGATACCATGTCCACAGCCGTTGCCGAAGCCCCGGGCACCCATACCCACGCTCACGATCATCCGCACGATCATAGCCACGCCGAAACCTCCGGCGGCTGCTGTAGCACCGCCCCCGCCGCCAAGGCCAAAGACGCCGGCGGTTGCTGCAATACCGCCGTTGCCGAATCGGCCCCGATGGTCAGCAATGTTCCCTGCCCCGTGATCATCTCGGAAAAGGCCGCGTCCGAAGTCCGCCGGCACGTCGCCGACATGCAATCGGACGAAGAACTGGCCGGCAAGCCGCTCTACCTCCGGCTCCGCGTCCAAGGCGGCGGTTGCTCGGGCTTCCAGAACAAGCTCGACCTCGACCCGAAGTTCGACGAAAAGACCGACCAGAAGTTCGAATTCCACGGCATCGAAGTCGTCGTCGACAAGCGCTCGCTGCTCTACCTGAACGGCGCGATCGTCGACTTCCACGACGACCTGAACAAGCGCGGCTTCACCATCACCAACCCGCAAGCCAAGGGCACCTGCGGCTGCGGCAGCTCCTATTCCATGTAACGACCTGGCGAGCCGGCGGGCGTCAGCCGCCGGAGTTCCGATGACGGACTACTTCACCCGCCTCGGCCTTCCGGGGCGGTTCTCGCTTGATGCCGCCGAACTCGAGCGCCAATATCTCGCGCGATCGCGGGCCGTTCACCCGGACTACCACCTCGGCGGCGCGACCGCGGACCTGGCCGCCAGCCTCGAACTGTCGGCCGCCCTCAACGAGGCGTACAACACCCTTCGCGATCCGTTCTTGCGGGCCGACCACTTGCTGCGACTCGTTGGGGGTCCTACAGCCTCCGAGCAGAAACAGATGCCGCCGGCGTTCCTTGCGGAAATGCTCGAAGCCCGCGAACAAGTGGAAGAGGCGCGGGACGAGAATTCACCTTGTTCTGGAAAACTGGTCGAACTTCAGGACGAGTTCGCGGGTCGCTATGAAGGACTGCTCACCGAGGTGAGCCAGCACTTCGCGAAACTGGAAGCGATGCCGGCGGACGCCGCGAACCGTGCGAAGGTGCTGATTGAGATTCGTGCGTTGTTGAATGCCGCAAAATACGTCCGCGGCCTGATCCGCGACCTGAACGCCGACTGATCGAAACCCGGTTTCTGCTTTGGAAACCGGGTTTCTGAGAGCGCCACGAGAAACCCAGTTTCCAGGAGTCCACCATGTACGACATGGCGAATCTCAAGAAGTTGAAGACGATGAAGGAACTGGCCCCGGACGCGATGGCCGCGTTCGCGGCATTCGACGCCGCCGCGATGAAGGACGGCGCGATCCCGGCGAAGTACAAAGAACTGATCGCCATTGCCGTGGCGATGACGACGCAGTGTCCGTACTGCATTGAGATTCACGCGAAGAAGGCTCGTCAGGCGGGCTGCACGGATACCGAGATCGCGGAGGCGACCCTGGTCGCCGCGGCCCTCCGGGCCGGGGCCGCCGTAACCCACGGCACGCATGCGATCGGTTGAGCGTAGTCCTCACGCTCCGCGTGAGGTGCATTTTCTCGGGCGATTAACTCAGCGGTTAGAGTGCCTCCCTTACAAGGAGGAAGTCAGGGGTTCGAGTCCCTTATCGCCCACTTCGATTGTGCCGGAGGCCTGCCATGTCGTTCTCCGAAATCTTGGACGCCGTCAAGGCGATGCCGCGGGGCGAGCAGGTCTCGCTCATGCAGACGTTGAAGGAAGAAGTGGGCGAAGTTTCGTCCGACGAGGAGTTGCTGACGAAGTGCTTTCCGCCTGGCGTGGTATTCGAGGTCCGTGAACCTGTCTACGCGCCCGAAGCTGCTGCGGTCTTGCTGGAAATGCTCGAAGCGGAGAAGCGTAAGGCATGAGTAACGCGACGAATTTTCCGTACCGAATTGTTCCGGGGCCGTTGCCAATCTTTCGGCCCTTGCTGCCCATCGAGTTGCGGCATGGGATTCAATCTATTTCCGCGCTCGGCTTGGTCGATTCAGGATCAGACATCTCGGTTCTACCGCTGTCGATTGGCTTGCAACTCGGTTTGAACTGGAATCGCCTACCCTCACTGCCGCCTGCAAGCGGGTCATTTAGTTCCACACCGACACGCGGAGTCCTCCTCGAAGTCGCGATCGCATCCTACCCACCCGTGCGACTCGCATTCTCCTGGATGCAGCGCGACGACGTCCCACTCATTCTCGGACAGACGAACTTCTTCATGGAGTTCGACGTCTGCTTCCCGCGATCGCAGAACACCTTCCAGATTCAACCGCGAACCCCATGACCAACCCCTCCGTTGTCGGCATCGATCTGGGTACCACGTTCAGCCTCGCGGCCTACGTCGAGAACGGCCGGCCCGTTGCCGTGCGCGATGAGCGCGGCATCGCGCTCATTCCCAGCGCCATCAGCTTCCACGAAGACGGCACCGTGCTCGTCGGCTCCGCCGCGCGCGAACGCGCCCTCTCCGATCCCGAACACACGATCTTCAGCGTCAAGCGACTCATGGGCCGCACCCTCGCGGACCTCGAGAAGGAACTGAAGCTGATCCCGCATCAGATCGTCGAACGCGAGATGGAGGGCGGCCGGAAAGTGCTCCGCGTGAACATCGCCGGACACGAACACACGCCCGAAGAACTGTCGGCCATGATCCTGCGCGAAGTCCGCAAACGTGCCGGGAACCCGACCAAGGCCGTCATCACGGTGCCCGCTTACTTCGACGATTCGCAGCGCCAGGCGACCCGCGACGCCGGCCGCATTGCGGGCCTGGATGTCCTTCGCATCGTCAATGAACCCACCGCGGCGGCACTAGCCTACGGCCTCGATCGCAAGGGGGCCAGCACCGTCGTGGTCTACGATCTCGGCGGCGGCACCTTCGATTGCTCCGTACTCGCGCTCTCCGATGGCGTCTTCAAAGTGCTCGCCACCAACGGCGACACCTACCTCGGCGGGGACGACTTCGACCGCGCACTCATGGCGGTCGCCGCTCGCGAAATGGGAATCGATCTGGAACCTGGTACACAGGCAGGAATGCCTGTGCCACCCCGAGCGGAGTTACTGCAACACCTCCGCGATGCCGCCGAGAAGTCGAAGATTGCACTCTCGAATGTGGAGACGGTCGAGTTCGCGGTGAACTTGGCGAGCGGGGGGCGTAAGCCCCCTGATGCGACCGCAATCGCTTCAGAATCAGGGGGCTTACGCCCCCCGCTCGCCTTCAAACGCACCTTCACCCGAGCCGAATTTGAAGCGATCATCCAGCCGCTCATCGAGCGCAGCATCGACAAATGCCGCTCGGCACTCAAGGACGCCGGCATCACGACGAAGCAGGTCGATGAAGTCGTACTCGTCGGCGGCTCGACCCGCATTCCGTACGTGCGGAAGCGGGTGGCCGAGTTCTTCGGGCGAACGCCGCACACCGATCTGAACCCGGACGAAGTCGTCGCGCTCGGAGCCGCCGTTCAAGCGGACATCCTCGCCGGTAACCGCCGCGACGTGCTGCTGCTCGATGTCGTGCCGCTCTCGCTCGGCCTCGAAACGCTCGGCGGCGTCGTCGACAAACTCATCCACCGCAACACCACGGTGCCGTGCCGCGCGGCCACGCGCTACACCACGTTCGTCGACAATCAGACGGCCATCCTCATCAACATTTATCAGGGCGAACGCGAACTGACAAAAGATTGCCGCTTCCTCGGCACGTTCAAACTGTCGGGCATTCCGCCGATGCCGGCGCAGTTCGCCCAGGTCGATATTCAGTTCAACGTCGATCAGAACGGCATGTTGAAGGTCACGGCCAAGGAGCACCGCAGCGGCGCGCAGGCCGAGGTGAGCGTGCAACCGGCCCACGGCCTGACCGGCGGCGAGGTCGAGCAACTCGTGAACGAGAGCATCGAGAACGCGGCCGGCGACTTCGCGGCCCGGCGCTTCATCGAGTTGAAGAACAAGGCGGAAGCCGACCTGCGGCACACGACCAAGGCGCTCGCCGACGCCGGGCATCGGCTCACCGCCGCGGAGCGTGCCAACATCGAAGCGACGGCAACGACCTTGCGAACCGCACTTGCGGGAAGTGACCTGAACGCACTTCAGGCGGCGGTCGATGCCTTTGGTGCCGCCACGAATCCGCTGGCAACTCTGATCATGAACGAGGTGGTGCGGAAGTCGCTCGCCGGCTCGACGGAAGATGCCTTGAAGGAGCAACCATGACCTGGACCGATTCGCGCGATCTCGGCGAGAAGCTCTTCGAGCAGTACGACACGCTCGACCCGCTCACGGTGCGCTTCACCGACCTGCGCCAGTGGGTGATGAACATCGAGGGCTTCGAGGGCAAAGCGGACGGCTCGAACGAAAAGCTCCTGGAAGCGATCCAGATGGCCTGGTACGAAGAGTGGCAGGACGAGTATGGAAAGTAGCGGTCCTTCAGATCGTTGTTTCCTGTCCGAGAAAGGCGAAGTCAACGGCTGTATATCAAAGACCAGCTGAGATACATGGAGACGGTGGCAACGCCGTACCAACAGAGCGAGTTCACGACAACCCACACCGCACCACGCCAACCTCGAGTCGAGAGTACGTAGGCTGGCACGATTAGCCCCGCAAGGAGAACGAACCAAGGGCGGGCAAGGAGTGGGATCGAGTACCTTCGATGACGTGCATCCGCGATTGCCCACATGCCGAGAGCCAAGGCCATAACCAGAGAGCAAATCAGGTCGAGGCTCGATTCTTTCTGCTGCGATACGTTTCGCACTCCCCATACCACTGCCATCGAATAGAAGGCGACGAAAAACGCACGGGTTCTCAAAGGGAACTTGGTTCGGACACTCCCTCCTTCACAGGTAACGGGGCCGGGCGAAGGGAGTCGAGTACCACATCCCGGGCAGCCCACAAAGTCTGGAGTGCGAATGCAACGATCGTGAACGGCGGAACCACACTTCTCACAGAATCGGCTTTCAAGTTCGTCGGAAATTCTCTCTCCGCAGTGAACGCAATTTTGGCCGACAAGCTGCGCCATAATCTCGACCTCTCTTTGGCCTGAGGGTATCGCGTTTGGCGGTCCAGATGGCCTGGTACGAAGAATGGCAGGACGAGTACGGGAAGTAGCCGCGCGTGGCGAGCCGAGTCGCGTGAGCGACCGGGTCACGCGCGATTCACCCGGTCGCT
>JAYTGN010000188.1:0-13496 GCA_043733485.1 Gemmataceae bacterium | reverse complement strand
GCGACGTGAGTCGCCGGGTTGGATGCGCTACCCGGCGACTCACGTCGCCGGTTCGCCAAAACCATCCCGCGTCGGTTCGTTGGCACCGGGATCGCGAGCTTCCCCGAGAGGTATTTCCCCGTGAGCGAGTCCTTCGACTTGAGCACCTGCTTCGGCGTGCCGGCCGCTGTGATTTCGCCGCCCTGGTCGCCTGCGCCGGGGCCGAAGTCGAGCAGGTAATCCGCGGCCGAGATCACCTCGCGATCGTGTTCGACCACCACAAGCGTGTTGCCGAGGTCGCGGAGGTTCTTCAAGGCGACGAGCAGGCGTTCGTTGTCGCGCGGGTGCAGGCCGATGGTCGGTTCGTCGAGCACGTACAGGACGCCGGTGAGCCCGCTGCCGATCTGCGAGGCGAGGCGAATGCGCTGGGCTTCGCCGCCAGAGAGCGTGGGGCCGGACCGGGCGAGCGAGAGGTAATCGAGCCCGACATCGACGAGGAACTGCAGCCGGTTGCCGATCTCGCGGAGTACTTCGCCCGCGATCTGGCGATCGTGCTTCGAGAGGTCGAGCTTTCGGAAGTGGGCGAGCGTGTCGCCGAGAGGCTTGGCACAAAGCTCGCCGAGGCTCAGTCCCGTGAAGCGCGTGGCGGCGGCATCCGAACGCAAGCGCGAACCCTGGCACGTGGCACACGGCACTTCGTCCACGAGATGTTCGAGGCGCTGCCGATAGACGAACGACACGCGCGAGGCTTCGTCCACCGCGGGGAACAGCCCCTTGTACTGAAACTTGACTGGCGGTGCGGTGACTGAACGCACGCGCTTCGCGCTCCGCTTCGAGGACTCCGCGTCGCGGCTAATCGGTAGCCATGTTTCACCCGTGCCGTGCAAGATCGCGCGAACGTGGCTCGGATCGAGTTGATCGTACGGCGTGTCGAGGTCGAAGCCCGCGTGAAACGCGAGTGCCTCGGCGAACGGCAACCAGGGCGAACCCGCGTCCAACGACGGCCAACCGGCTAGCGCCCCCGACCGCAGTGACAACGCGGTGTCACGAACCAGTAGGTTCGCGTTGGCCCCGTGTTGAACCCCGAGACCTTCACATGTCGGGCACCAGCCGAGCGGACTGTTGAACGAATAGTGATGCGGGTTGAGCGGCTCGAAACTCAGGTTGCACCGGTCGCACGCCAGGTGCTGCGAATACTTCTCGACCTTCCACTTCGTCTCGTCTTTGTCCGCATCGACATAGCCGATGTGCATGACGCCGCGGCCCAAGTCGAGGGCCTGTTCCACGGCTTCCGCGACCCGCGTCCGCGTGCCGGCCTTGACCACGTTGCGGTCGACCACCACTTCAATCTTGTGCTTGCGGCGATGGTCGATCGCCGGCGGTTCGTCCACTCCGAAGCTCTTGCCGTCCACCCGCATGCGAACGTACCCGGCCCGGCGAATCTCTTCCCAGAGCGTCTCGTACTTCTCCTGCCCCTTACGTTCGAGCGGGGCCATGATGTAGAGCTTCGTGCCCTCGTGGAGTGACAACACCTTGTCAACGATCTCGTCGGCGGTCTGCGTGCCGACCGCTTGGCCGCAACTCGGACAATGCCGCTGGCCCAGACGCGCGTAGAGGATTCGCAGGTAGTCGTAGATTTCGGTGATGGTGCCGACGGTGGAACGCGGGCTCTTGCTCGTCGTTTTCTGCTCGATGCTGATCGCCGGCGACAGCCCCGAGATGTGTTCGACTCGCGGCTTCTGCACCTGCCCGAGGAACTGCCTCGCATAGCTCGAAAGCGATTCGACGTAGCGGCGCTGACCCTCCGCATAAATCGTGTCGAGGGCCAATGAACTCTTCCCCGAGCCGCTCGGCCCGCAGAACACCGTCATTTGATCGCGAGGCAACTTCGCCGACACGTGCTTCAAGTTGTGCTGGCTCGCGCCCTCGATTTCGAGGTGCGTGATGTACTCGGTTTGGGTAGAGGGTTTCGCAAGCCCCCGGACGGCGGTCCGTGGGGTTTTCTGCGGGAACAGAATCGGCGCGAGCGCTTGGCCGGTGAACGACTCCTTGCATTTGGCGACCGTTTCGGGAGTGCCGGTACTCACGATCTTGCCGCCGCCGGAGCCGCCCTCGGGGCCGAGATCGATCACCCAGTCTGCGGTCTTGATTACGTCGAGGTTGTGCTCGATCACGAGCACCGTGTTGCCTTGCTCCGCGAAGTTGTGCAGCACCTCGAGCAACTTGCGAACGTCTTCGAAGTGCAGGCCCGTGGTCGGTTCGTCCAGGATGTAAAGCGTCTTGCCGGTGCTGCGGCGAACGAGTTCCTTGGCCAGTTTGATGCGCTGGGCTTCGCCGCCGGAGAGCGTCGGCGACGGTTGCCCGAGCTTGATGTAATCGAGCCCGACATCGTGCAGCGTCTGCACCATCGCCCGCACTTTGGGAATGTGTTCGAAGTGTTCCAGCGCCTCGGCCACTTCCATTTCCAACACGTCTTGAATGGACTTGCCGCGGTACTTCACCTGGAGCGTTTCGCGGTTGAAGCGCCGGCCCTCGCAGACGGGGCACGTGACCCACACATCGGCGAGAAAGTCCATTTCGAGCTTGTTGGAACCGTTGCCTTCGCACGCTTCGCAGCGGCCGCCGGGCTTGTTGAAGCTGAAGCGTCCGGGCAGGTAGCCGCGAACTTTCGCGTCGGACATCTCGGCATAGAGCGCGCGAATCTCGTCCCAGAGTTTGATGTAAGTGGAAGGATTCGAGCGCGGCGTGCGGCCGATCGCGCGCTGGTCGATGTCGATCACCTTGTCGATGTATTCGGCACCTTCGATCTTCTCGTGGGCCCCGACGGCGTGCGAAGTTTCGTCTTCCTCGGCATCCCCAACAGCCGGCTCACGCCGGCCGCTCGCCAAGACGGATGCCGAGAGCGCCTCCTTCAAGATGTCGTTGACGAGAGAAGACTTCCCCGAACCGCTCACGCCGGTGACGCAGACGAAGACGCCCAGAGGAATATCGACGCTCACGTTTTTCAAATTGTGCTGCTTCGCACCGACGATGCGGAGTTTGCGATCCTTGGAAATGGGTCGGCGCTTCGCGGGAATGGCGATTTCCTTCGTGCCACTCAGGTACTGCGCGGTGAGGCTCTCCTTGTTCGCCAATACCTCCTGGGGTGGACCAGCCGCGACGATGTACCCACCGCGAACGCCCGGGCCGGGGCCGAAGTCCACGAGGTAGTCCGCGGCCCGCATCGTTTCTTCGTCGTGTTCCACGACGAGCACGGTGTTGCCCATATCGCGGAGGCGTTCGAGGCTGGCGAGGAGACGGGCGTTATCGCGCGGGTGCAGGCCGATGCTCGGTTCATCCAGAACGTAGAGCACGCCGACGAGGCCGCTGCCAATCTGCCCGGCGAGGCGGATGCGCTGGGCTTCGCCGCCGGAGAGCGTCGGGGCCGCGCGATCGAGCGTGAGGTAGTGTAGACCGACGTTCAGCAGGAAGCCGAGGCGCGCGCGGATTTCCTTGAGCAGTTCCCCCGCGATGGTGCGGGACATCTCGTCGAGCGAATCGCGATACTGGTCGAACCAGGGGACGAGGTCGCCGATGGGTGTGGCCCCAAGTGCGACGAGCGTTTTGTCGCCGACCTTCACGGCGCGGGCTTGCGGGTTGAGGCGCTGACCGCCGCACGAGGGGCAGCGAACGATCCGCATGTACTTCTCGAGTTGCATCCTGCGCGGGCCGGCGGCCGTCTTCTTGAACTGCGACAGCAACTGCGGCACGATGCCTTCCCACTTGCCGCCGTGCTTCCAAACCTTGCCGCCGCGCTGCTTCCATTCCCACACGATGTGCGCGTCGCCGCTGCCTTGAAGCAGGAGATCGCACTTGTCCTCGGGCATCGATTTCCACGGCTTCTTCAGGTCGATGTCGAGCGATTTTGCGACGCCTTCGAAGATGTGCTTGCGCCACTTGCCCATGCTCTTGAGCGGTCCGACGATGGGGATCGCGCCGTCGGTAAAGCTCAGAGTCGAGTCGGGAATCAGGAGGTCGGGGTCGAACGTGAATTTGTTGCCGAGGCCGTCGCAATCGAGGCACATGCCGTGCGGGCTGTTGAAGCTGAACAGTTGCGGGCTCGGCGGCTCGTAACTGATGTCGCAGTGCGTGCAGGCGTAGTGTGCGGAGAGGAGGATGTCCGTGGCGAGCGGGGGACGTGAGTCCCCTGATTCCGAGGCATCAGGGGGCTGACGCCCCCCGCTCGCCAGATCTGTCTCCACCGAAATAATCAGATTCCCCTCGGCGAGTGCGAGCGCCTGTTCCACTGCTTCCGCGACGCGGGGGCGGTTCTTCGCGTCGGCCTTCAAGCGGTCGATCACGATCTCGATGGTGTGCTTGATGCGTTTGTCGAGCTTGAGGTCGTCGGTCAGTTTCACGAGCTGGCCATCGACGCGGGCGCGGACGTAGCCGCGCTTGATCATGTCGGCGAAGAAGTCTTTGAACTCGCCCTTTTGTCCGCGCACGACCGGTGCGAGCACGAGGAATCGCGTGCCTTCAGGAAGGGCGAGGATGCGGCCGATGATTTGTTCGCGCGTCTGGGCCGTGATGGGCCGCGAACACTTCGGACAGTGGCCGATGCCCAGGCGAGCGTAGAGCACGCGAAGGTAATCCGCGACTTCCGTGACGGTGCCAACGGTGGAGCGCGGGTTGCGCCCAGCCGTCTTCTGCTGAATGCTGACGGCGGGGGACAGGCCTCCGATGAAGTCGACGTCCGGCTTCGCAAGTTGCCCGAGGAACTGGCGGGCGTAGCTCGACAGCGATTCGACGTAACGGCGCTGACCTTCCGCATAGATCGTATCGAAGGCGAGCGAGCTTTTGCCCGACCCACTGACGCCGGTGAACACGATGAGTTTGTTGCGAGGGAGTTCGAGATTGACGTTGCGGAGGTTGTGTTCGCGCGCGCCGCGGACCACGATCGTCTGCGTATCCATGCGAAGTCTCAGGCCTCGACGGAAGTGAGCCAGCCCCCATAAGGGTACAGATGATTAGTATAGCGGAGAGGGGTCGGTTCAGTCACTTGACCGGGATCTCGCGCAGTGGTAACGGCGGGACGGTCCAAGGCATGTTCAAGAATGGGTTCTGCTTCCCGTTCGTCGCCCGCCGCACCTCGCTGAACGCGACCGAGTACAAGTGGTGGACGTAAAGCTGCCGTTCGTACGGGTCGAAGGGCACGCCTTCGCCGGCCTTCAACCCCTTCAGCAGTCCCGTGGTGAAGTGGCCGTTCTCGGCCGTCGCGCCCGCCACCTCGTGCGCCATCGCCGCGGAGAGTACGGTCACGCCGACCGAGTCGTCGGTCAAGGAGCGAGTGAGGTCGTCGGTCGCGGGGCGGAAGCTGCGGACGGCGTTCGCCGAATGGCAGGCGTCGAGTACGAGCAGGACCGGGCACTCAATCTCGGCCAAGACCTTTCTTAGGTCGTCGCCGGAGAGCGACTTGCCCTTCAAGTCTTTGCTTGGGTCGGCCTCGCGGGTGAGCAGATAGTACGATTCGCCCTGCTTCACACCGTGTCCGGCGAAGAAGATCACAACGAGATCGCCCGGCTTCGCGGCCTTTCGAGCATCGGTCAACGCCTTCAGCACGCGGTCGCGCGTCGCATCTTTGTCGAGAAGGAGTTCGCCCTTCGCAGTGCCGAAGCGGTTCTCCGTGCCGACGCAGTCGCGGTCGAGCGCATCGAAGATGTCCTTGGCGTCCTTGGCCGCCGCGGTGAGCTTCAGCCCGGCGTCGTCGTAGTCGTTCACGCCGGAGCCGAGCAGTTCGTGGATCGCGTAGGGCCCGAGCCGACCGATCTCGTCGGGCAGTTCGGCGGGTGCAAGGAACGCCTCGGTGGCGGGCCCAGTCCAGGTTCCCGTTGCTCCCGAATCCGGAGCCGCTCGGAGCCGTTGGAAGACCGGCACGAGCGTGTCGGTGAGTCGCGGCACCGGCGTGTCGCCCGTGAGAGCCACCTGGCGGAAGGCTTTCACCATCGAATCTTCCGCATGGAGCCCGGCGGCGACTTCCCCACATCGCGAGCAGGTTAGCACGTGGCGTTCGAGCTCGTCCGCCGACGCGGGGTCGCCGTGCCCGAGCAGTAGCTCTTGCAGCGCCTCATCGGTCGGACATTCGATTGCGTGCGTCACGGTGAACTCCCACCCGGATTCACACTCAATATCCCGAATTGGGCAGAAGCTGTCAGGAAAATGTTGAGGCCGAACGAATTGGGCTGCCACACTTTGGCAGCCCGGCCCGTTTGGAGCCTGAATTCGTAGTGAATTGGAAGAATTCGCAAGGCGGATCGGTCGTCCAGCTGCAGCCTCAAAGTTGCCCGTTGATCCAGACGTTTGACATGAAACCAGAACAGGAACGATTAGCCGCGACGCGGAATCCTCGGAGCGGAGCGCGGCGGTGCCGAGATCACACCGCCATCAGTTCGGGCCGCGGGATGTGCCTTTTGGTGTCGTCCGTCACGACGCCCCCAATCATGCGGACGACCCGATCGGTCGAGGAGACGATGTCCAGATTGTGCGTGACCATCACGATGGTGACGCCCTCGTCGCGGTTGATGTCGCGGAGGAGTCGGACGATGTCGCCGCCGGTCTGGGCGTCGAGGTTGCCGGTCGGTTCGTCGGCGAGGAGCACGCGCGGATGCATGAGCAGGGCGCGGGCCACGGCGGCCCGCTGCAACTCGCCGCCGGAGAGTTCGCGCGGGCGGTGCTTCAACCGATGCGAAAGGCCGACGCGATCGAGCAGTTCCAACGCCCGGGACCGCCACTTCGAGCGGTTCTTCCACCAGTCGATGGTCGAGTGTGCGATGTACGCCGGCATCAGCACGTTGTTGAGGAGCGTGAGTTCTGGCAGCAGGTGGTAGAACTGGAAAATGTAGCCGAAGGTGCGGTTGCGGAGCAGTTCGCGGTCTCTCGCCGGCAGGTTATCGATGCGGGTTTCGTCGAGGTAGATCGCGCCGGAGTCCGGGGCGTCCAGGGTGCCGAGTAGGTGCAGGAGCGTACTCTTGCCGGAGCCCGAGGCCCCGACGATGCTGAGGAACTCGCCGGTCTTCACCTCGAGGTTCAAACCGTTGAGCACGCGCACCTGCACGGCATGGCGCTTGTACGTCTTCGTGATGTTCTCGGCTCGCAACATGGTTTCAAGTTCCAAGTTTCAAGTTCCAAGTTCAGCTTCCCCGTCCCAACTTGGAACTTGGAACCTGGAACTATTCAAACCGCAAGGCTCGCACCGGGTGCAATCGGGCGGCCCGGTACGCCGGCAACAAGCTGAATACCACCGCAATTGTCAACGCGCCCACGTTCACCCACAGCACGTTCATCATCTCGACGTTCGTGGGGATTTCCTTGAAGTAATACACGTTCCGCGGGAAGACCTCGGCACCCGTGATTTGCGTCAACTTCTGTTCGATGTAATTGATGTTCTTCGTGAACCAGAGGCCCAGGGCGGTGCCGCACAGGCAGCCGACGGTGCCGAGCAACAGGCCGTAGCCGAGGAAGATGACCATGATGCCTTGGCTCGAAGCGCCAAGCGATTTCAGGATGCCAATGTCGCGATATTTCTCGGACACGATCATCGTGAAAATAGCGAGGATGCTGAACCCGGCGACGCCCACGATCATGAACAGCAGCAAGTTCAAGATGCTGCGTTCGACGTCGATGGCGGCGAGCAGCGGCCCCTGCCGGCCTTCCCAGGTATCGACGCTGATACCCGATTGCGGCACGAAGATCTTCCGCATTTCGTCCGCGACGAGCTTCTTGTCTTTCTCATAGTTCTTGAGCTTGATTTGAATCGCGGTGCAGCGGCCCGTCATGCCGCGGATTTTCTGCAACTGTTCGAGCGGCACGTAGACGATGCCCTGGTCGTACTCGCTCATCTCGGTCTTGATGTAATCGGAGACGAGGAAGGTGCCCCAGACGGGCCGCAGGTCCGCGCCGCCCACGGTGGTGACCGTCACGTCGTCGCCGGGATGCAAGACCTGTTCCTCGACCGTTTCGCCGTTATCGTTCTTGAACCGCATGTGGGCGATGGTGTAGCCGGGAATGATGCCGAAGGGCTTGGCCTGCGCGATGGGAAGGTTCGTGAGCATGTCCGGTTCGGGCAGGGCGCCGGGCTTCGGAGGTGGCGGCAGTTGAATCGCTTCGCGCGGCTCGCGCTGACGTTTGTTCCACTCGAAGCGGTTCATCGCCTCGGGCGTCAGTTCGAAGTTCGGCTTCGTGGAATTCTTCTGCCGCACCAGGAACTCGGAGTAGCCGCCGATGGCGGCACGGCCTTCCGAATCGATCCCGATCACGCGCACCGGCTTGGTCATCATCTGGCCGCGATACTGGTGCTGCAGAATGGCGAAGACTTCGATGGTGGGCGTGATGGCTTCGATCTTGTCGCCGGCGGGGCTGCTCAGGATCAGCTTGGTGATTTCCTCGGGCGAAAGCGGGATCGGCAGGTTCGTGATCGGATCGAGAATTGGGTAGCCTTCTCGGTCGCACTTCACGAAGCCGTCCATGCGCTCGGTGTCCATGACCACGTCGGACATCATGCCGTGGAGGCGGTCGCGGAGCTTGGTGGAAAAGCCGCTCATGACGGAGTTGACCACGATGAGCGTGGCGACGCCGAGCATCACGCTGACGATGCAAATGAACGCGAGGTATCGCGTTTGGAGGTAGCGAACGCAGAGGAGCAGCTTGTACACGGTAGGGAATCCTTCCCAGCGCGGCGCGCAGTACGAGGTCCGTGCCGGTGACGCGGTTGTAGCAAGTTCGGCCACGCAAGAAAAGACGAACTGGAGAAAGGGTGTGCCTATAGATTTTGGCACAGCTTCATGCCCGCAGGTCAAGAGTGCCTGGCAACCGGCGGCGAGGCGATCCCGGGCGGCGTCGGTGCCGTCGCCCCAGACCGGGACTCGCAGGCGGCGAGAACCGTCCGATGGGTGCAGTTCACGGTTTGCAGATTGGCTGCGCGGTCCGATACGCTGTCGCTTGAAAGTCGCCTTCCCGAATCGCCCAACTCCAATCCAGTGCCAAGGATGGTCCGCGTTCGGACCGATGGTGACGGCAGTGGTAGGGTCGGGTGGATGCGGTGATCGAGGAGTTGGCGGTTCGACGGGCGGAGTGAGTGCCGGCGTCGTAGGTGAATCGGTTTTGCAGTCCCATATCACTTCACCAACCAGAACTGACATTTCACGCGCGCCCAACTCCGAATTACTTCCCGGCCCAGACCTGCACCAGTTCGAGTACCACCCGAACCGCGGCCTCCATTTCCTCCAGGCACGTCCACTCCAGCGGCGAATGCGGGTTGTGTTCGCCCGTCGAGAGGTTCGGCGTCGGAAGTCCCTTCTCGGTGAGTTGCGCTCCGTCCGTGCCGCCGCGGATGATCTTGAACTTCGGCTCGAGGCCGGCTCGCCGCGTCGCGATCCCGGCATACTCGATCGCCCGCGGCTCCTTCGCGATTCCATCACGCATGTTGCGGTACTGCTTGCGGGTCTCGACCAGCACCTTCGCCTCGGGATATTCGCGTTCGATTTGCCGAGCGATCTCGCGCAAGATCTCGGCTTCGATCGCGAGGTTCGCCGTGTCGAAGTCGCGGAGCAGAAAGCCGATCTTCACCTCGCCGACGCCGCCCTCGATCGTGAGCGGGTGAATGAAGCCTTGCCGATCCGCGGTCGTCTCGGGGCTGAGCGTGCGTTTCGGCAACCGATCGATGAAGTCGCCGGCGAGCCGAATGGCGTTGGTCATGCGGCCCTTCGCGATCGACGGGTGAATGTTCACGCCCGTGATCGTGACCTTGGCCGCATCCGCGGAGAAGGTTTCGTCTTCGATCTCGCCGCTGGCCGCACCATCGAGCGTGTAGGCCGCGACGGCACCTAGCTGCGACGGTTCGAGGTGCTGGACGCCGCGGCCGATCTCCTCGTCGCACGTGAACACGATCTTCACCGGGCCGTGCGGGATAGCCGGGTTCTCCACGAGAATGCGGGCCGCTTCCATGATGACGGCGAGGCCGGCCTTATCGTCCGCACCCAGCAGCGTCGTGCCGTCGGTGGTGATGACGGTCTTCCCGATTACGGCGTTCAGGTCCGGATTCTCGGAGACGCGGATGACCTTCGACCGATCCTTCGGCAGCGCGATGTCGCCTCCCGCGTAATAGCGAATCACCTGTGGGTCCACGTCCTTGCCCGAGTTCTCGGGGTTGGTGTCCACGTGGGCGTTGAAGGCGATAGTGGGCGCGCCGGGCACGTTCCCGGGGATCGTGGCGAAGACGAGACCGAACTCGTCTTGCTTGGCGTCGAGCCCGATGGCGAGGAGTTCGTCGCGAAGGAGTTTGCCGAGCACGAGTTGCCCCGGCGAACTCGGGTAGGCCGTGGTCGTGTCGTCGGCCTTGGTATCGATTCGCACGTAGCGAATGAATCGATCGAGGAGCGTGTGGGTTTCGTGCAAGTTACAGTCTCCAGCGCTTGAGTTGTGCCTCGTCGAGTTCGACGCCGAGTCCGGGGCCGGTCGGCACCATCGCGTAGGGTGGACCCAGATCGAGCGGTTGCGTGAGCAGGTCCGCCTCGTGGTAGAACGGCCCAATTGTATCGGCGGGGAACGAGTCCGTATCGACCTCGGGGAACGCGGCGGCTACATGCAGCATCGCGGCGGTGCCGATGCCGAGTTCCAAATTGCTGCCGATGGTGCAGCGCAGCCCGGCGGCCTTGGCCACCGCAATGATCTCGGCCGTGGCCGCGATGCCGCCGTGCTTGCCAGGATAGATGCTGAAAATGTCCGCGGCGCGGTGCAGCGTGAGGAGCCAGGCATCTTGCAACGTGAACACGCTCTCGTCCGCCATGATGGGTGCCGGCGTGTCGCGACGCAGTTCCGCCATCGCGGCAGGGTCGCCGGGCGGGATCGGCTGCTCAGCAAGCAAGAGGTTCACGTCCGCGAGTTGCCGCAGGCAGTACTTCGCTTGTTGAATCGTCCACCCGCAATTCGAATCGATGGTCAGCGGGATGTTTGGGCCGGCCACTTCGCGAACGGCTCGCACCCGTGCGATGTCCGACTCCGGATCGAGCCCGGTCTTCACCTTCACGCACGAGACGCCGAGCGCGAGATGCCCCTCGGCCATGGCGCGCGAACCGGCCACGTCCCGCGCCCAGACCACGAGTTTGATGCGAACGCGGTCGCGGACCTTGCCGCCCAGAAGCTGATACACAGGCAGGCCCACAGCTTTACCCGCGATGTCCCACAGGGCCATTTCCACCGCGGCCTTCGTGAACGGATTCAGCTTGATGACGAAGTCCATGGCTCGACGAGCGGCCGTGATGTTGCGCGGATCGGTGCCGATGAGTTGCGGCGCGATGTACTCGGCAATCGCAGCCACGGTACCGGCCTGAGTCTCGCCGGACCAAAGCCCCGAAATGGTCGCTTCGCCGAGGCCCACGATCCCGGCATCGGTGTGGACTTTCACGATGACGTACGGCGACACCGCGTGCTCCCCGTGCGCGGTCTTCGCGGTAAGACCCTTCTTCAGCGGCACGCTAATTGGGATCGGCTCGATGCGGGTGATCTTCATAAGTGGGCTCCGAATGGCATTATGGTAGGGCGGGTCGAGGAGGCTTTGCGACGAGACCCGCCGTGGGAGATCGTAGTCGAGAATGGCGGGTCTCGCAAAGCCTCGACCCGCCCTACTTGGATAGATCCTTCGCCGCGAGGGCCGTGAATTCGTCCAGTTGCCTCGTCCAGATCGCAGCCAACTCGCGGACCTTTTCGGGCTGCTCCTGTGCCAAATTCTTCTCCTCGGAACGGTCCGTCGTCAGGTCGTAAAGTTCCCACGGGCTGTCCTTGCCGGCCGCGACGAGCTTCCAGTTGCCGGCGCGAAGAGCGCGGTTGCCCTCGTGCATCCACCAGAGCGAATCGCGAACGAGTGCGCCGTCCTTGGCGAAGAGCGGGACGAGGCTCAGACCTGGCGCGGGAGGCTGCTCGGGTCGCTTGCCTCCGGTCACTTCGAGCACGGTCGGCACGAGGTCGATGAGGTGCCCCGGCGCGTGTCGAAGTTCGCCCCGAGCGGCGATGCCCTTGGGCCACGACACGATCAGCGGAGTCGAGATGCCGCCTTCGTGGACCCACGTCTTGTGCCGGCGGAACGGCGTGTTTGCGAGGCTCGACCAACCCGGCCCGATGCTCAGGAACGTGGCTCCGGTGCCGCACGCGGCGTGCGGATCGTGGCCGTCGCCGCGAACCATGATCTCGGCACTCGCGCCATTGTCCGACAGGAAGAAGACGAGCGTGTTGTCGAGTTGGCCCATCTTCTGAAGTTGGGCGAGAACGCGGCCAATCTCGCGGTCCATGCGCGACACCATCGCCGCGTGAACCGCCATCTTGTTCCCTTGAAAGGCCCGCTGCTCGTCGTTGAGATTCTTCCAGGCGAGCGGCCGGTTCAGTTCGTTCGGCCCGAGTTTCTTGATGGCCTCGGGGTTGGGGTAGGGCGGTCCGACTTCGCGTTCGATGGCGGCGAGCGAGGTGCCGCCGATCTTCAGTTCCTTCAGCCGTTCCCAGCGCGCGTCGCGCATCGCGTCCCAACCGTCGAGGTACTTCTTGCTGTAAGGAGCGATGTCTTCCGGAGAGGCGTGCAGCGGGAAGTGCGGCGCGGTGAAGGCGAGATATTCCAGGAACGGTTTCTCGGCGAACTTCTCCGCGTGCTCCTTGAGGCACTTGATGGCGTGATCCGCGATGGCCGTGCTCGAGTAGTAGCCGGCCTTCGCATCGGCGGCTGGGAGCGGCTTGTCGTCTTCGGTGTGTTGCCTCGGTGCGAAGTGCCGATCGTGATCGTTGAGGCTGTACGAGTGGTCGAAGCCGTTGGCGAGCGGAAGGCCGTCCACGTGCCACTTACCCGAGTGGTAGGTGCGGTAGCCGAGCGGTTTGAGCATTTCGGGGAGCAGCTTGGCCCACGGCGGCCGCGTTCCTTGGGTGCCACTCTTAATACCGGGCACGGTGTCGCGGCGAACCTGCTGCGCGTAGTAGCCGGTGAGGATCGCGGCCCGCGACGGCCAGCACCGCGCGGTGTTGTAAAACTGCGTGAACCGCAACCCGTTATTGGCGAGAGCATCGAGGTTCGGGGTCGCGATCTCGCCGCCGTAGCACCCCGCATCGGAGAAACCCATGTCGTCCGCGAGGATGATGAGTACGTTCGGCCGCACCGGCTCGGCCGCCATACCTGGAGTTCTTGGCGAACCGGCGACGTAAGTCGCCGGGTGTGGGTGAAGAACCCGGCGACTTACGTCGCCGGTTCGCCGAAACTCTACCCGGCCGCCGGAGCACGCGGGCTCGACGGCGGAAGCGAGAGACGGTGAAAGTAACAGTGCAGCGAGGAGAAACGCGTTGCGGAAGAGTATCATGACGTGAACCTCAACGAGTACCTGGGAGTGTCCTGCCGTGTACCGTCCTTCCCTTTCCTTGCTGATCGTACTGTTCTTGGGGTTCGGTGTCGCCTCCGCCACGCCGCCGGGTGGCACCGTGCTTCCAGCCGGTGCATGGCACGCAGCACCGGC
>JAYTGN010000187.1:0-13554 GCA_043733485.1 Gemmataceae bacterium | reverse complement strand
TGGGCTTAGGAATCCCAGGCTTTCAGCCTGAAAACCACTTCTATGTGGTCACTCTCGACCTCACCTCGTGTTTCCACCGTGTGGAAGCCCTCATCCGGGAAGTCGATCTGGGAAACTCCAAGAATTGTTGGCACACCCGACCCATTTTCCCCTGCTCTTGGCACTCGTGGCCGCGTTCCTATAACAGTTGTTTCCGCTCCGGGTTGAACCCGACTGATGCACGGCGCACTTCACAGCGAGTGTTGCCGGATCGCAGGTCGGCCGGAGCCGACTCTCGCCGGCCGCACTGCGGCCAAGGTGCTTGCATGTCCCTCGGATTGATCGGCTACAAAATCGGCATGACGCAGATGTTCACCGAGAACGGGGCCGTCGAACCGGTCACCGTGCTGCAACTCGGGCCGTGCCCCGTGCTGCAAATCCGCTACCCCGGAACCAAGGACGGCGACCGCACCGTCGAGAAAGACGGCTACTCGGCCGTTCAACTCGGGTACCTCGACAAGCCGCGCCGCAACGCGACCCGCCCCGAACAGGGCCACGTGGCCGCCAACCTGAAGTCGAAGCGGAAGGACAGCCGCACCAAGGCTGGCGTGAAGTTGCCGCCCAAGGCGGACGTGGAACCGCAACGGCACATCCGCGAGTTCCGCCTCGATAAGGGTGCGGGCTTCGTCGTGCTGAAATCGGCCAAGGCCGACGCCGAGCAGGCCACCATGAAGGTCGAACGCGTCCGCACCACCGGCGACGTGAGGAAGCCGTTCGAACTCTACACCGAAGACATGACCGTGAGGGTGGGCCAAATCCTCATGGTCGGCGACGTCTTCAAGGACATCCTCGCCGTGGACGTGATCGGCACTTCCAAGGGCCGCGGTACTCAGGGCGTGATGAAGCGGCACGGCTTCCACGGCCTGCCCGCGGCACACGGCTCCAAGAAGAATCACCGTCAGGCCGGTTCGACCTCGTCGCTCGCTTCCAACCGCGGTAGCGGTCGTCCGAAGAAGGGCCTTCGCCGCGCCGGGCAGTACGGCAACACCCAGATCACGATCCGCAACCTCGCGGTCGTGAAGGTCGACGTCGAGAACAACCTGATCATGGTTCGCGGCGGCGTCCCCGGACACCCGAACGCCGTGGTCATGGTCCGCCCGACGAACAAGGCCGGGGCCGGCTCGCCCAAGGCCAAGACCCGCAAGCAAGAAGTCGTCTCGAAGAAGAAGTAGTTCCCATCGCAATCGACGAAGCCGAACGCGAAATCGCGTTCGGCTTTTTTCATCGTCCCATCGCCCGCATCGCGAGCCACACGCCCAGGATTCCGGCTATCACCGATCCGAGGGCGTACGCCGTCGCGGCCCACAACTTGCCATCGCGCAGAAGTTCGAACGATTCGAGGCTGAAGGTGGAGAAGGTGGTGAACCCGCCGCAGAAGCCGGTGCCGAGGAGCAGGTACCCGTTCCGCCGTGCCGGGTCGACGTGGCCGAGGCAGAGTGCCGCGAGGAACCCGAGCAGCAGCGACCCCGAGACGTTGATGAAGAGTGTGGCGAAGGGGAATTCGAGGTCGGGCCAGCGGGCGCGCTGGAACTCGGCGACCAACCGGCCGAACCAGTAGCGGGAGAGCGTGCCGGCGCTGCCGCCAGCGGCGAGGAGCATCGAAGTCGCAAGCCAATCGGGCATGATGCTTCACCTGGGTGCGCGGCCGTCCCGGCCGCACCACCGCCCGAGGCTCAAATATCTCACGGGTAGAGAAATCAGCGGCCGGGACGGCCGCGCTCCCAGGCTCAAGTCTTCACAGCACCGAGTTGATTGCGGCGATAGGCTTGGTTCATCGACTTCTCAATGATGCACTCGTAGTCCTGGACCTGTGCGATCACGAGGCCGTCCGGATCGAGGTAGTCGATGTCGGCGCGGGCGAACGTGCCGTTGTCGCGCGTGATCCGCACCACGAGCGACGCCGGGCTATCCGGGAATTGCCGGCGATACTGCCGATACCGGCCCACGAAGTTCGGCACCGAGCCCGCTTGATGCTGGAACTTGCTCCACAAGCACATCAGCTGGAAGCTGCAATCGACGATCATCGGGTCCGCGATCCACGAGGAGCGCAGCGGATAGTGGAACCACTCCGCGGGGGGGGGCGCGGGGTTCGCCGTGCCGAGGAAGGCGAGTTCGCTCGCGCCGGTGATGCTCGCGATCCCGTGCAGTTCGGGGCCGTGGAAGAGGTACTCGCGGTAGGCGATTTCCACGGAGTGCGGATAGGGCGGCGCGGTGGGCGGGCGGTCCGCCGCCGGAGGCTTCGGCAGTGCCGCCACGAGCACGATCTCGGCCCGCGACTTCAGCACCTCGCGGCCGTCCTTCGGCTTCCCGCGCAACTCCACCGGCACGATGAAGAACTTGTCCTGCTTCACGGCCTTACCGGCATACGCTCGCAGTGCGAGGGAATCGTCCGCGTCCAACTTCACCGCCTGCGTGATCCGCAGCTCGTTGAACCCGTGGAAGACGAGCCCCGGATGCCCGTGCAGCGCGGCGTGGGCGAGGAACTCGATGTGCAACGCGATCGGCAGCACCGCCCGACTATCGAGGACGTGCGAACGCAGGATCGGATGCGATTCCACGTCGATCGTCCGATCGAAGACCGCGACGAGGTCGACGTTCGGAGTGGTGTTGGGAGGCGAGACCACGGGGTAAGCGACCGTACCGGAGGCGGGCCGCGATCCGGGAACGGGGATTGCGCCCGAGCCGCTGCCGGGGCGGTGCTTGCCCAGCGCGAGCACCTCGACCGCCTTGCCCGAGGCGTTCAGTTCGTGAACGAGAAACAACCCGCCCTCGATGAGCGGAATGAGGCCGACGCCTTCGGATTCGAACTGCTTGCGCAGCGCGGGCGTGACCATGCCGCCTTCCCACGGCCCCCAGTTGATGGAGACGACACGGCAACCGGGCCGCCGCCGCGCTTCCACCTGGGCCGTCTTGTTCAAGACCTCGTTAGCCGCGGCGTAAGCCAACTGACCGGTGCGGCCGTTGCGCGCGGTGATCGAACTGAAGAGCACCAACGCCTTGAGTTCTTCCTGCGAAAGTAGATCGAGCAGGTTGCGGAGCCCTTCGACCTTCGTGTTGTAAACGCGGTCGAAGTCGCTGATGGAAAGGTCCTCGATACGGCGGTCGGCGAGCACGCCGGCTCCGTGAACGAGCGCGGAGATTGCGCCGAACTTCACGCGGACCTGATGCAACAAGTCGGCCACCGCCTTGCCGTCGCCCACGTCGACGGGGAAGTACGCGACCTTCGCACCGCTCGTTTCGATCCGCTTCAAAGTGCGGCGAACCTCGCGCTGGGCGACGATCTTCTGGTACTGTTCGCCGATCTGCCGAGGCCCTGATTCGGCTCCCAACTTCTCGGCAATCGCACCCTTGAGTTCGGCTTCGGAGGCCAAACCGGCTAACCAATCGGGTTCGACTCCAGGCGGAGGCGTGCGGCCCGTCAGGACGAGCGTACACCCGAACGCCTCGGCAATGGCCGCCGCCGCCTCGGCCGTCACGCCGCGGGCACCGCCCGTAACGAGCACCACATCTTTGGGGCCGAGGTGGATCGAGTGCGTACCGGGCCGGCGAACGGTGCGAGCCAGTTCCAACGCGCAGCGATGAGTCGCTCCGATTCCCACTTCGACCGGCCCCGCCGTGAGGATCTCATCCACGAGGGCGGCGGCCGCAGCGACGGGATCGGCGAACGATTCGTCTAAGTCGATGGCCTTGCACGACACCTCGGGCCATTCGTAGCGGGCCGTCTTCGCGAGCCCCGCCAGGCCGCCCGCGGTCGGATCGGACTCGCTGGAAAGCGTGCCGAGGCCAAAGGCACCATCGAGGCGAGCGACGGTGGTGAAGACCGCGGCTCCCTGACGCCCGGCCTGACGGAGTTTCGGTGCGACCTGTTGAAGCCACTCGAATGCCAACTTGTTGATTCCCGAATCGGGGCCGGGCGCGATCGGCGCGAGGAGGATCAGGCCGCTCAGCGGGCCGCTCGGTTTTTGGGCACCGGGGCCGGACCAACCCATCACGCGCGAGTTCAGACCCAACAGCGCGAGTTGCTCGGCGACCTGCTCGGTGAAATCGTCGGCATCGCCGACCACCCAGACCTCGCCCCCGGTCGCCAGCGGGATTCGCGTGCGCGGCGTGGACGGATCGAGATCGACGACCTGGAGAATGCTGCGATCGATGCGCTCGCTACCCAGGAGGTTGGTGGAAGACCGCGAAGAATCGGACGGAGTCGATGGGCGAACCGGAGGCGGTGCGGCCGCGAGCTTGACTTCGCGCGCCCGCTGGAGCATGGAGTCGGACACCTTCGCGGGGCGAATGCTCGAAACGTACTCGGTATCGGGGGCGGTGAGTTCCGAAAGGGTTGGCGGCGGCGCGTTCAGGGTGCTCGGCGGCTCCGCAAACGTGAGTGCTGAGAACGCGATTTTCGCCGTACCGGGTGCCTCGGGGCGCGGCGGCACCCCGCCGTTCAGAAAGTCCGCGACATCCTGGAGCGTGTGCAGCGTTCCCAGATGTTCGGGCTTCACCTGCGGCGCATGGGGCAACTTTTCCTGAAGGGACGAGAGTATCTCGACCCGCTTGATGGAATCGACCCCGAGATCGGCGTCGAGCGAAAGCTTGAGGTCGAGGCTGGCAACGGGGTAGCCGGTCTTCTCGGCCACCACCGCGAGCAGGGCCGTCGCGACATCCGCGTTCGAGGTCGCCGTCTCCCGCGTTAGCAAGAGCAGTTGCTCGCGCGTGACCTGAAGCGTTCGCGGGCCTTCGTCTTCTTCCACTAGCACATGCGGAGCCGAGCCGTTGTTCAGGAAGTCGGCCACGTCCTGGAGTGTGTGAAGCATGCCCAGATGCTCGGGCTTCACCTGCGGAGCGCCGGGCAACTTTTCTTGAAGCGTTGAAAGGATCTCGACTCGCTTGATGGAATCGACGCCGAGATCGGCATCGAGCGAAAGCTTGAGATCGAGGCTCGATACGGGGTAGCCGGTCTTCTCGGCCACGACCGCGAGCAGCGTCGAAGCAATCGTCGCGTTGCTGAGGGCGACCGAATTGCCGCTCGCGGCTTCGCGACGAGGCACAGCCGGCGAGGGAACGTAGACCGGCGGTGGCGGAAGGTAAGCGACAACCGGCGGTGGTGGCACGTAAGCCACTGGTGCCGGCATCCGCACTCCCGCGCCGAGACCCGACATGAGGAGCGATTGCTGCTGATCGATGAGCCCTTGAAGCGTCCGCTGCGAGGCTTCTTGCGATTCCAGGAATTGGCGGTGCAACTGAGCCGTCTGCTCCTGCATGCGTTGAAGTGCCGCCAGACTCTGCTGCGTCATGAGCAGCGCCTGGGCGATCGCGTTCGGGTCGGACGGGGGCGAATCGGACATCGAGGAAACCCTGGCTGTTGTCAGCATGGCACGCGGCGGCCGCTTCTCGCGCGGCAACACGGAGTTCGCTCCGCACAGTGGCACGGTCATCCCGGCCCGCGCCGGAGGTGCCGCCGGGCGACAGCGACTCTCGGCTTCCCACGCGGCCAAGCGTACTGACACGCCTTGAGCCGCCAGCCGGGCGAGGAGGCTTCCTAACTCTAGCACACCGGATCGCTTACCATTGGAAGGATCGAGCGCACACACCTCGGCATCCGCGATCCCCGCTTCACTCAGGATACTCTCGGCGAGCCGCGTGAGTACTGAACCAGGGCCGACTTCCACGAACGTTCGCACTCCGGCCGCGGCCATCGCCCGAATTTCGTCCACGAAGGCAACGGGTTTGGCGAGTTGGTTAGCCAGCAAGTCTTTCGCGGCGGAGGCATCGGCCGGGTATTCCGAGGCCGTCGTGTTGGCGAAGACCGGAGTACGGCCAGGAACAAACTCGACGGCTTCCAGACCTTCGCGAAAAGGTCCGGCGGCGTCGGCCACGAACTCGCTGTGGAACGCCGCCGCGACCGGGAGCCGCGCGCACTTCATGCGAGCGGCCGAGAACGCCTGCTGTGCCCGTTCCACTTCCGGGGTCGCGCCCGAAAGTACCGTTTGCTTCGGAGCGTTCTTGTTGGCGACGACGAGGTTCAAACCTTCCTTCTGAAGGAAGTCCTCGATGTCGGCAAGTGGCGCGAGCACGGCAAGCATCGAACCGGGATCGCCATCGCGTTGCCGAGACATGAGTTCGCCACGGAGGCGCGACATCGCGAAGAGACCGTGCGGAGCCATTCGACCCGCGGCGGCGAGCGCCACAAGTTCACCGTAACTGTGCCCGGCAAACGCATCGGCTTCGAGCCCGAACCGCTCTCGAAGCATACGCCACGCACCAAAGCTGACGGCCCCGAGTGCGGGCTGCGCGTTCTGCGTCTCGCGGAGGGCCGCATCGTCTTCCTTCAACCGCTCGGCATCGTAGCGCGTCGGAGGGTAAATCCGGTCCGAGAGTCGTCGAGCATCCAGTGGCACAGGCATTCCTGCCTGTGTGTTTTGCCCACCACAGGCAGGAATGCCTGTGCCACAATTTGCGACCGGGTTCGATTCCACAAGCGCGTCGAGCATCTCGGGAAAGAGGCAGGCGAGTTCGCGGAGCATCCCGACATACTGCGAACCCTGGCCGGGGAACATCACCGCAACCTTACCGCTCGACGGCCCGCGACCGAAATGCACGCCCTCCGGCGTGTGCCACGAAGTCTCTGTTGTGAGAAGGTTGGCCTTCGCCCCGGCGACGAGTTTCGCCAGGTCCGTGCGTTCGCGGTGGGCGGCGAACGTGAGCCGGCAGTTCGCTTCAACTTGGAACGCAGCGCGAGACGCCTCCGCGAACCGCGCGAACGCGGGCCAGTCGTTCGTCGGTACTCGGTCCAGTTCTCGCGCGATCTGCTCCGGCGACTCGCCCGACAACGCCACGATCTCGACCATGCCGTCCCAGTCCGGTTCAACTTTGGTCGGGGAACTCTCTTCGAGAACCGCGTGAAAGTTGCTGCCACCGAAACCGAACGCGGACATCGCGGCGCGGCGCGGATGTCCTTCGCGCGGTAGCCACGGCCGCATCTTGGCGTTCACGTAAAAGGGCGAATCGACCACTCGCAGCGGCTCGACCGGCAGCGTGACCTTGAGCGTCGGCGGGAGCACCTTGTTGTAAAGCGACAGCGCCACCTTGATGAGGCTCGCGGCCCCGGCCGCGGACTTCGTATGCCCGATCATCGACTTCACGGAACCGAGCGCGCACCACGGCGAGCGGGGGGCGTCAGCCCCCTGATCTGCGGGAACAGCGGGCTCACGCCCGCCGCTCGCCTTGTACACTTCGGTGAGTGCTGTGATCTCGGCCGTGTCTCCGACGCGGGTCCCGGTGCCGTGCGCTTCCACCAATTCAATGGTGTCCGGGGTCACGTCCGCAAGGCGGTAAGCGTTCAGTATCGCCTTTTTCTGGCCTTCCGGGCTCGGGGCATAGATCGCGTTACCCTTGCCGTCGCTGGACGAACCGACTCCCTTGAGTACCGCGTAGATGGTGTCGCCGTCGCGCTGGGCATCGGTCAGACGCTTGAGTACGACGATGCCGATGCCTTCGCCGAGAATGGTGCCGTCGCCGTTGGCATCGAAGGGCTTCGCGTCGCCGCTGGCCGAGAGGGCCGGGGTCTTGCTGAAGCACATGAACATGAAGATGTCGTTGAAGGTGTCGACGCCGCCGGAAACGACGACATCGGCCCGGCCGGCCTGGAGTTCAAGTGAGGCCAGATGCACGGCGCTGAGCGAACTGGCACACGCGGCATCGACCACGCAGTTCGTGCCGCCGAGGTCGAGCTTGTTCGCGATCCGCCCGGCCACGACGTTCCCGAGAAGTCCGGGAAAGCTGTTCTCCTGCCAGGGCACGTACGAGTCGGCGATGCGTTGGGCAGCATCGTTCGCGGCATCGTCCGGAATGCCCGCGTCCTTCATCGCTTGCTTCCACTTCGGATGTCCGAGCCGGGCTCCGAGTGGAATGACGAGTTCCAGCGTGCCCGTGACGCCGAGGATGACCGAGACGCGATTGCGATCGACCGTCTTGGGCGAACCGGCGACGTCAGTCGCCGGGTTTCCCTGTTCGCCGTCAACCCGGCGACTCACGTCGCCGGTTCGCCCGGAATCCGCCAGTACCACGCCCGCATCGTTCAGTGCCTGCTTAGCCGCGACGAGTCCGAGCAGTTGGCTGGTGTCGGTGGCCTCGATGTCGCGCGGCGAGATGCCGAACTCCATCGGGTTGAAGTCGACGGCGGAAAGAAACCCGCCTCGGCGGGCGTAGGTCATGTCCGGAGTCTTGGGGTCCGCGTCGAAGTAGTCGGCCGGGTTCCAGTGCGTGGCCGGCACTTCTTCAATGCAATCGACTCCGTTCTTGACGTTTGCCCAAAAGTAGCCTGCGGCAGCGGCCTTCGGGAACAGGCACCCGATACCGATGATGGCCAAGGGGGTGAATTCTGCGTTGGGTGTCAAACCTTGTCCCCGTTCTTGTACTGCCAATGAATCACGGGCTCGAAGCGTATCACCCGTCGACTCGCTTTTTCAGCGCCCGCACCTTGACGGCGGAGAGCCCGGTCGCGTCGGCGACCTCGGCGACGGGCCGGCCAAGACGCAGCATCCGCGTCGCGACGTCGAGGATCGCTTGCTCGCGGCCCTCTTCGCGTCCTTCTTGGAGCGCCTCTTGAAACACGCGCGTTTCGCGAACGTCGGTGACCTGGAGCATGCGTTCGATCTCCTCGCGGGACAGCTTGGGAAACTGGTGTAAGATCACAGTTTCAATGAATTGTATCACGCGCCTGCGGAACGCTGTTGCGAGTTTCGACGACCGCACGCGCGGCACCAGTTCTCGGGCCTTCCGAAGCGCTTCGTCCGGACCGACTGCAATCAGGCCCAAGATGCCTAATTCGAGACGATCCGTTTCAGACGGTGCGAGTTCATCCAGGAAGACGCGGACCATCTGGTCCGAACTCAACAGACAGCGATACGGGCCGAGGTTCTTCTGCTCCAAGGACCGCGTCGGGTAGATGACCACGGCCACCCATTCTTGACTCGGATCTCCGTGTTCCAGGAAGCGACCGATCTTGGACATCAGTTTCGCGTAGACCGTGTTGGAGCGGTAGCACTGTGCTTCCCAAATATACGCGGGCCCAGCCGCCGCCGTGCGCGGGAGGAACACGCCATCCAGACGCACGGCGGATTCCTTGTACTCGATCGACTTCAACTCGTACTGCCGTGGGTCCACATCGCTCCGGCCGATCGCGTCGAAGAACCCGCGCGGTAGATCCCGGAACAATTCAAAGAACAGCGAATCCCGTTTCATGGGGTTCTCAATCGCGTTTCCAGTTCCTCTCGTGTCTGCGGCGTCGTCGCGAAGCATTCGTCGGGCAGGTTCACACCCTGTTGGCGGAGCGACTGCCGCCGAAGCACAATACAGGCTCCATAGAGCAGGTTCAACGCGATGCCGACCACGGTTCGGTTCTTGGGCTGTTCGAAAGCGGAACCCTTGGCCCACTCGTTGAACGCACCCATCGCCGGCCCGCACCACACCTGATAATCGAGTTGACGGCTCGGCTCGCCCGCGTTCGCCCACCGGCTCGACATCCCCAAATACCAGCGGAACACGAGGGCCATCTTGTGCTTCGGATCCTTCTCGGCCCGCGGCAACTGCGTCGGGTCGCGGCGCTGGAAGAAGTCGCGGGTCTGGTTCCAAATCTCCTCGAAGGTCGCCTTCAACTGCGTCTTCTCAATCTGGACCCGCTCGGCCTCGGGGATCGCTTCCCAACTCGGATGTTGCCGATAGAGTTCGTAAAGTTTGGAGGCCCGCATGGCAAACATCGTGCCGCGTTTCAGCACTTGGACGCGGACACCCATCTCGAACATGTCGGCCGCCGGAGCCATGGTCACGTCCGCCTGCCCGGCCTCGGCGAGCATCTTGCGAACGGCATCGGAGCTTCCCGATTCGATGCAGGCCTGGTTCACGGACCCAGTGACGACGTAGGCCGCACCCATGGCGAAGGCCGCAGCAACGGAGGCCGGAGTGGAGATGCCGCCCGCCAGACCAACCCGCGGCGACACGGCATACTTGAACTGAGCATGAAGCCGATCTCGCAGCGTCAGGATCGTGGGAAGCAGCGCGATGGCCGGGCGGTTGTCCGTGTGGCCGCCGCTGTCCGCTTCGACCGTCACGTCGTCGGCCACGGGATAGCGCGACGCCAGCTGAGCCTGCTGCGCCGTCACGTGCCCCGCAGCCACGAGTTCCTTCACGATCCGTTCGGGCGGCGGCGAGAGGAACTTGGTCGCCACCTCGACCCGCGACACCTTCGCGATGATGCGGTTCATGGGAACCACGATGCCGATGCCGGCTTTGAACCCGGCCACGCGATAGCGGACGATCGCCGGCGTGAGGTCGAGGTAAGCACTCGCCTCGGCCAGCGGCACGCCGCGTTTCAGGAGCAGTTCCGCCGTCGCCATTTCGTGAAGCGGTTCGCCGGGGCTGTGGATCAGGTTCACGCAGTAGGTCGCGTTCCCGACCTTGGCCTGGATGCGGTCGATGGCCTCGGCGATGCGTTCGAGCGAGAGCCCGGCCGCGCCGAAGCTGCCGAGCATCCCGGCTCCGCACATTTCTTCGACGATGTCGGCCGAGGCGATGCCGTTGGCCATCGCGCCGGTCATGTACGGGAACTGGAGGGCGTGATCTTCGCGGAAGGTGGGGTCGCCGAGTTGGCCCGGCGGCAGCGGCGGTAGGTAGGCCACGACCGGCAGCGACTTTGCCGCCTTCGCACCACCGAGAGTGACCACGCCACCGTGAACCACCGCGAACGCATCGCGATCGCGAACGACCACGACGGGTTCGTTCAGGTCGCCGATGGCGGCGCGAATCGCGGTCGAATCGTCGGCCGGCGCGGCCCCGTTCGGAACCCAATGGCCGACGGGTGGAAGGGACTGGCCGCTATTCCCGGCAGGGTGCGTCATCGTCGGTGATGGGTCTTGCGTCTGGTGCGGATCGTGGAACGTTACGTGTTATGAGATAGGGATTTGGGGAGCGGAAGGATAGTGAGGAAGGGTATGACAACGATTCTGGGAGAACTAAAGCCCGGATTGAACTCGTCTTGCGCGACTTTGAGTAGTAAGGCTGCCACATTGCCACTTCTCGTCACACGGGCTTTGGCAGCCTTACCCGTTTCATGGCTGAGTTCATGGGGTTTGTGAAGAAATCTGTGAGTGTCCGAACCGACCGGTTTTGAACTCGTTCGCAATCTCCTCCATCACCTCTCCGATCGGTCGACCGCGACCGGCTTTCGCGTCCTCGAACGACTCCCGAAGTGAAGCGAGCACCTCTTCTCGGTCGTACGGTTCGGGCGGTGCGCCGATGTCGTCATCATCTTCCCACTCGACGCGCACGCGCATTCCCTCCGGCAATTTCGGACTGCCGTCGAACACGACCGCGCCGTTCACGATGGTTCCCAGAATGCTCATATCGGCTCTCCCATTTCAAAATGAATTTTACCTCGCGTCCAGGCTCGCGGGAACGGGGAATTCCGCGTCGGCCGGGCGGCGGAGGCCGAGGAATCGCGAGAAGATCGCGGCTGCGGCCTGAGGCGTGACCGGCTCGTTCCGAGTCCCGCCCACAATGCCGGGGCCGTACACGAGCAGAGGCACGAACGTGTCGTAGTCGTAGGGGCTGCCGTGAGTCGTGCCGGTTTCTTCCTTGAGGAGTTCGTTCGCCTTGCGCTCGCTCGGCAAGTCGAGCGGCTTCAGCACGACGCACACGTCGCCGCAGCGGGCCGGATGGTACGAGCGCTTCATCAGTTGGTGCAGCAAATTGCGGGTTGGGGTGTCGCGGCTCAGTTCTTCGCGCGCGAAGGCCGTCGCGAGTTCGGGCTGATTCGCCAGAAATCGCGCGAGCATGGCGTGGACCACTTCCTTCGAACTCCCGGACGCCTGAACCAGTCTCGGATTCAAATAAATCCACGGCATCGAGAAGGCCTCGATCCAGTTCGACTTCCCCTCGACCTTGCTGAACCGCTCCCGCAGGAACCGTTCGGCCCGGTCTTGAAGCACAACCTTGCTCACGCGCTGCGCCGCCCGCCCCTTGGCCTGCGACGCTTCGGGTAGCGGGCAGATGCCGTGATCCGCCGTCAGGGCGAGGGCGTACTCGCCCTTCCCCACCTCGGCATCGAGGAACCGCAAAAAGTCTGCCATCAACGCGTCCGAACGAAGCGTGACATCGAGCACTTCCTGCGAATCGGGCCCCCAAGTGTGCCCGATCAGATCGTTCGAGGAGAAGCTGACGACGAGCAAATCTGGCACCGCATCGCGGCCGAGCCGCTCGGACACGATGCACTGCTTGGCGACGTTGAGCAGCATCTCGTTGCCGTTGGGCGAGTTCGACAATGCGTCGTAATATTCCTGACCCGGTGCCTGCAACCCGCCGTCCATCTTGTGGGGAAACGTGCGGCCTTGCTTCGCTCCGATCCCTTCGCCCGGTGCGTCGTCCGGGCTGCTGTAGCGCGAATAGTCCAGGCTCGGTCGCGACCGGATCCAGTCGTGGCCGAACCAGTGATCCGCGTGGTGCGGGTCGTTGAACATCTTCGCCCAGTCCGGGAACTTGCGATCCACGCGATCGGTGTAGTACGTGGAGGTGACGAGGCGACCATCGAACCAGAAGGCCCCGTTGGGCCGCTTGCCGGTGGGCAGAATCGCGGAGCGATCCTTGAGCGAGAGGCCGAACACCTTGGCGCGGTCGCCGTAGGTTTGCTTCAACACGTCCGCGACGGTTTCGCTCAAGAGACGTTCGGGCGAGCCTCCGAGCGGCAGCTTCCCGGGCTTACCGGTTTTCGGATCGATCGACGTCGGCACCGGCGGGAAGACCGCGTGTCGAGCGTCTGCCGCACAATAGGCGTCCGTACCCTTCTCGTTCCAGTTGTTGTTCACGATGCCGTGGCGATCGGGGCAGGTGCCGGTCAGAATCGAGGCATGCCCTGGCCCGGTGGTCGTGACGCCGTACGGATAGTGGCAGTTCGTGAACCAGGCACCGTCGGTCGTGAGACGTCGAAAGCCGCCGTTGCCGAAGAGGTGCTGCCAGCGGGCGAGGTAGTCGCCGCGCATTTGGTCGAAGACGACGAGCACCGCGAGTTTGACCCGCGCCCGGCCTTCGGGAATCGGCTCCGCTGCGACCGGCACGGGCCGCGTCGATGCGGTCGTGTACGCGCCGAGCCCGGCAATCAGTGCGAAGAGCAGCACGAGGGCGGCAATCGGGCGCATGCGAGATCAGCCGTGGAGTATCGGAAGATGCTGGCACGATACTGGTACGCGGAACCAATAGCAACGATGGGAAGCGATGTGGCGGAAGGTCGGGTGTTGATTGCCGACTCGTTTGTCCGCTGACTTCAAGATGGGCTCGCCTTCCCTACTATAGGTGCAGTCCCGTAGGTGTCCTTACTTTCCGTTCCGTCCGAGCCGGTGGCCACCCACGGCACGGCCTCGTGGACGTGGCCGCTTCGCGTACCGCTCCGCTCGGCCGTCCTCACTCAAGATTGCCGCGCGAACCTGAAGCATCGACTCGGCCCCTCCGCTCACCCAAAACTTCTCCGTCCCC
>JAYTGN010000186.1:0-13571 GCA_043733485.1 Gemmataceae bacterium | reverse complement strand
CCGGTGCATGCTGAGCACCGGCTGGAAGCACGGTGCCACCCAGGTCGCTCACTCCTTCTTTTCCGTCTCGCTCTTGAACTTGCCGTCCGGGAGGACCTCGACCTCGAACATCTTCTTCTCGGCCGTCTCGAGCAGGGCCTCGTAGTACTCCAGCGTTTCCTTCCCGTCCACCACCTTGATCACTTCCTCGACGATCTTGTAAGTGGCCTTCGGGTACTTCTTGTCGAACGTCGCGGCCACGGCCTTCGGCAGGTCCTTGCGATCGATCTCCTTCTCGATCACCAGGAGCGTGCCTTCCGGCGTGAGGGTCACGTCGATGTTCTTCCCGTTTTCCTTCAGCGTGATCTCGTAGACGGTCTTCTTTTCGTCGTTGAGCTCTTTGGAGGCTTCCTTCACTTCGGCCTTCGGGAAGCGCTTCTTGACGGTCTCGAGAATGGCCTTGGGAACCTTGTCGAGCGGAACCTTCTCCTCGTCGGCCCGAACGAGCGCGACCAGTGCGAACGCGGTCGCGGTGGCCAGGAACACGTGGCGCATCGGATTCTCCTCTTCGATGGGGGTGCCGCCGCCGACCCGTGCGGGCCGGGTCGGGCACCGGAACTGAGGGGAAGTGTAATCGGGAACGGTAAAGTGTCGATGAGCCCGAGATAAGAACGAGTTCATCTTCGCTGCGGCGGAAAAAATCCGAGCCTTTCATTTGCACGCGTCCGAATTGAATGTACATCACGCCCGTACACTATTTCGGGCGCGCGCTCGAAACGCCGGATTCCCCAACTGTTCTCGCGGAGGTAACTGCAATGCGACTTCTCGAACGACTGGCCTCGCTGGCGATTCACGAGCGGATCGTCCAGCATCAGATGGACGGCGGTGCCACGCACGCGGAGGCGACGGTCGCCGCGAACCGAGCCGCGGCGGGCGGCATCGGCGGATTGTTCCACTGGATCGTGGCGAACGCACCGTCGATCTACGCGTTCGCCGCCATGATCCTGGGAATCTTCGGCGTGCCGATCCCGTCGCTGCCGCCGCGCCCGGCTCCATCCGCGTGATCGTCTACTTCGGCGGGCCTAGTTTCTTGCGGAGGTGGGCGAGTGCCGCGGTGCGGTAGGGATCCTTCGCGGGGTCGTCGAACTCCAGCGATTCCAGGCTCTCCGCGGGCCGAAGCGCGTGTTCCTCGGCCCAGCGCCGCAGCTTTGCGGAGAGATCGGCGGTGATGGGTACTTCGAGCCCGGGGTCGGGTTTGATTCCCCAATCGTCGGTGGGTTTGCTGCCGGGAAGTTTGCCGCGCGGCTTGCCGTTGGGCCTCAGGGCAGCACCGGTCGTCACCTTGTATTGCAAGTGGCCGAACCCCGCTTCGATCGGGTTTTGCAGTGCGGCGCGGCCCGCCGTTCGTTGACCCATCACTTCGCATCGCCGGTTGTCTTGCAGGGCGGCCGCGATCAATTCCCCTCCACCCAGCGTCTCGAAACCCACGAGTACGAGGATCGGCACGTCGGAGAATTTACCCGCGCTGGGACCCGTCGCCCGCATGATTTCCGGCAAGGGCGCGGAACCCGGAATCGGCTTCGACTTCACCTGAGCCACGATGTCGTTCGCTTTGAGGAACTGCCCGGCGATCAGCGTGCCGGGCGTGACGTACCCGCCGGGACACCACCGCAAATCGAGGATCAAGCCGCGGCATCCTTGCTTGATGAGATCGTCGAGCATCTCGGCGAGCCTCACATCCGATTTATCTTCGACGGGGCCGACGCGGATGTACCCAATTTTGAAGTCGCGATCGAGCAGGCAATCCCACTTCCCCTCGCCCTTCCGCATCACGCCAAAGATGGAATCGGGAACGTAGTGCTGCGTTTCGAGAACGGCCTCGAACGGCGGGGCGTTGCCCCGCTTGAACTTGAGAGTGCGTTTGAGGGGCAGTGGTTGGCCGGTGTTGCGATCGAAGCCGGTGCCGGTCTGGGCGAACTTCGCGAAGAGCCGATTCGCGTTGCCGGCCGTGATCTCTTCCCCGTTGAAGTGGGTGAGCGTGTCGCCGGGTCGCGCGCCAGCACGTTGAGCGGGGCTTCCGGGAATCACGCGGCGGACGCGCCAAGGGAAGCCGGCAGGCGAGGGCACGGCGTCGAGTTTGGGCAGCGGTCCGAAGGTGCCCGTGGCGGGCAGCGCACCGGCCGCGATCTGGAACTCCATGAGATACGCGCTCCAACGCTGGCCGTTGGCACCCTCGAGTTCGAGACCGATGTAGAAATCGTTGTCGGAGGAAACGATCGAGTTGATGCGCTGATTGGCGAGGCTGCAGTACGGATCGGTGGCGTACTTGAAGCCGTTCACGCCGGCGAAGAGCGACCGCGGGCCGGCGAGCGCGGGAAGGTTGCCGAGGCGGATGCGCGTCTCGATGAGCAGGTTGAGCATCTCGTTGTTGTCGCCGGCGAGGTCGATCGCCTGCAGAACGTCTTCCGGAATCTTGAGCCCGGCTTCGCCGTGGAGCCCGCGAATGGCCCCCGCGAGCAAGTCCTTCATCCCGACTTCGAGGTGATAGGTGCCGCGAACGGTTTGCGCGGTGTTGAAGATCATGCTGCCGAACTGATTCGCTTGAGTGCGGTCGGCGGGAGAGACGAGCGCGGGAGGCGGTACGGGAACCGGTGCCGCCGGCGCGAGCAAGATCAAACCGACGACGGCGGACCCGAGCATGGGAAGCCCTCCAAGTCAACGTTCAGTTTCGGTGCTGGACGCGCATTTCGCAAGGACAACTCGGTAACGAGTTCGCGCGGCGCGACGATAATCCCGAGAGACACTCTCGGAATGGGACGAGGCGAGGGACGTTTTGTGATGTAAGCGAGCAGTTGAGTCATGACTAAAGCCGAAGCCAATCGAAGTCCGAGACGCGTTCTGGGCTGGGGTGCCGCCTGCGCCCTGACCGGAAGCGGTTGTTGGCTTGCGTGCATTCTGCTGACCCGGTTGGCGTTCGGCCCCTGGGCGTGGTTCCAAACCGATCGCGAGGAGACGATCTTCGCCTCGAAGCTGTTCGCGATTCTGTTCGGGGCCTGGGGGCTGATCGTGGGCGGCGCGGCGGCCATCGGCAAGCAAAGAGGCGTGGCTCCGGTTTTCGGCGTCGCGGCGACCGGTGCCGTTGCCGGAGCAATGTTTCCCTTCTTCGTCTATTTCAGTCGCGACTCGCTTCCCGCGGAATTGAGTTCGACAATTGCGTTTGCCGTCGTGGGCTTTGGGGCCGGAGTGGTCGGGTGCCTGCGAAACGGACGACGGACCTCAGAGGACGTACTCGTGGAGAATCGGAAGCCCAAGCGATCCGCAACAATCTGGGCGCTCGCCAGCGCGTTGTCGGCCGGAGGAGCCTGGGCTCTGACGGCAGTTGGGGTCGAACACTTCTACAACTTGCACGTCGCGGAGGCGATTGAGCAGTCGCTCGGTGAGTCGATGACCTTCCGGGCCGGGGCGGGAGCGGCCTGGGGCCTCCTCGGCGGTGGACTTCTCGCGCTCGGTCGCGGTTCAGGTGCCGGGCGTGCTTCGAGCTGGCTGCTCGGCGGGATGCTGGTCGGCACCTTCACCGGGATCGAGTTGGCCTTGCTGCCCGAGCTTCCTCCGACCGTGCCTTTGCTCCTCACTTCAACGCTCGCGATGGCGTTCGCGGGGCTCCTCGCAGGCCTGATGGCTCACCGCGCGATTCGGAATGCCCCGGTTATGGCCGATCTGATCGAAGTCACCTCAAGACGAGAACGAGAATCCGGGCTCCTGTTCTTCGCTCGGCTCATCCAGGTTTTGGCCATCGGAACCGTGCTTGCGGCCACCTGTGGGAGCCTCGTGTTCTTCATGGAGGTCCTTCCCCGTCGATCTCAATGGATCCTCTTCCCGCTGGTGATCGTCTGCCTCGCCTTCGGCTGGATCCTCATTGGCCAAGAAGTCCGCATCCGAGAACTCGAACGCAAGCTCCGCGACCGCGAAGCCGACCGCCGATCCGTAGATTAAACCCCATGATGCGAGTCGTTTCCCTCATCGCCTCGGCCACCGAGACCGTCTGCGCCCTCGGGTGCGAGCAACTCCTCGTCGGCCGGTCGCACGAATGCGACTTCCCGGAATCGGTTCGTGCGCTGCCCATTTGTACCGAGCCGAAGTTCGACACTTCGGGAAGCAGCGGCGAAATCGATCGCCGCGTGAAGGAAGCCCTCCGCGACTCCGTTTCCGTCTACCGCGTCTTCCCGGAGATGCTCGACGCACTCGCGCCGGATGTCATCGTGACCCAGGCGCATTGCGATGTGTGTGCCGTGAGCCTGCGCGACGTGGAACTCGCGGCGTCGAAGATGGTGCGATCCCGCCCGCGGGTCGTGGCTCTGATGCCGAACGCCTTGGCCGATGTGTATGCGGACATTCATCGCGTTGCCGAGGCGCTGGAAGTGCCGCAACGCGGCCAGGAACTCGTGGTCGCGATGCAGGCACGGATGAAACTCCCGAGCCCGTCGCGCCGGCCGACCATCGCGTGCATCGAGTGGATCGAGCCGCTTATGGCTGCCGGGAATTGGATGCCGGAACTGGTGTCGCTCGCCGGCGGCATCAACCTCTTCGGCGAAGCCGGGAGGCACTCGCCGTTCTTTCAATGGGACGATCTGCTCCGCGCCGATCCGGATGCGATCGTGGTGCTGCCGTGCGGCTTCGACATCCCGCGAACCCGCGCCGAGATGCCGACGCTCACCGCGAACCCCGGCTGGCGCGACCTGAACGCCGTCCGCACCGGCCGCGTTTTCCTCGGCGACGGTAACGCCTACTTCAACCGCCCCGGCCCGCGACTCGTCGACTCGTTCGAAATGCTCTCCGAGATTCTTCATCCCGGTGAGTTTGCCCTCGGTCATGCCGGGATCGAACCATTTAAGAGTTGAACGTGTCGGAATCGCGAAGCCGCGAGCGGCTGCGCTTCTACAACAAACCCTATCTCGTTACCGCACGCCGTGGAGCCCGCGCTATGTCTGCCGATCCCTGGTTTCAGACGCTGTTCGCCGAGCGCATCGGCGGTGCCAGCTACGGCAAGGGCACCGAGATTTACAAGTTCGAGAAGATCAAGCGGGCCAAACGGCAGGCGCTCGCCGAGCATCCGGAACGCAAGCTCCTCGACTTCGGCATCGGCGAAAACGACGACATGGCCGATGAATCCGTTCGCGCTTCGCTCACGCGCGAAGCCAACAAGGTCGAGAACCGCGGCTACGCGGACAACGGCATCGCCAACTACAAAGAGGCTGCCGCCGAGTTCATGCAGCGGCAATTCGGCGTGACCCTCGACCCCGTGACGGAGGTGTGTCACTGCATCGGCTCGAAGCCCGCCTATGCCATGTTGCCGGCCTGCTTCATCAACCCCGGCGACATCACGCTCATGACCGCGCCTGGCTATCCGGTCGCGGGAACGTGGACGAAGTACCTCGGCGGCGAAGTCGTCCGCCTTCCGCTCCTCGAGAAGAACGGCTACTTCCCGGACCTCGACGACCTTTCCGACGATGTGAAGAAGCGGGCCAAGTTGCTCGTCATCAACTATCCGAACAGCCCCACGGGCGCGGTCGCGACCAAGGACTTCTACAAGCGGGTCGTCGAGTTCGCCCACAAGAACCAGATCGTGATCGTGCAGGACGCCGCCCACATCTTGCTCAGTTACCAGGGCGATCCGCTGAGCTTCCTCCAAATTGATGGTGCGAAGGAGGTCGGCGTCGAAGTGCATTCGATGAGCAAGGGCTTCAACATGATCGGCTGGCGGCTCGGGTTCGTCTGCGGCCACCCGAAGATCGTGCAGGCCTACGCGGACGTGAAGGACAACTCCGATAGCGGCCAGTTCATGGCGATCCAGCACGCGGCAGCGGCGGCTCTTCGGAACCCCGCGATCCCCGTTGCCGTGAAGGTGAAGTACCAACGGCGGCTCGAGAAACTGGTTGCGGCACTGAAGCCGATCGGGTTCAAATGCGCGATGCCGGGCGGCACGTACTTCCTGTACATGCAGTCGCCGGTCGGAGCTTCGGGCCGCACCTTCGCCAACGCGGAAGAGGCGAGCCAGTATCTGATCCACGAACAGAGCGTGTGCTGCGTGCCGTGGGACGACGCGGGTTCGTACTTGCGCTTCAGCGTGACGTACATTGCGAAGGATGAAGCCGAGGAAGATGCGCTCATGGCCGAGACCGTGACGCGGCTCAAGGGCATGGGGCTGAAGTTCTGAGAGGTGGCAGAGGCATTCTTGCCTGCACTCTATTCATGCAGGCTATTCAAGGACGGAGGGACGATGAGCGAATCCACGAAAGGTATAAGCGGCGTTACGGAAGCGGTCGGGTGTCTATCGTTCCTCGCGTGTTTCGCTCTGTGCTTCGCTACCACTGTGTTCATCACCCGTTTCGCACTGCGAGAAGTCTCTCGATCCGACGTGTCTGATGCTCTCTACCGTGATGGGTTGGCAGTTCAGTGGTGGTGTTGCGGGTCGGTAATCTCACTCGGGTTATCAGTAATCGTCGCACTCCGTTGCACTCGATGGGCAAGAGGCAAGCCATCTGCATAGGTTTAACAACGGGATTGTCATTGTCCGGGACTACACAGCTCATCTCATGCACAGGCAGGAATGCCTGGGCCACCAAAAGCAGCATCATGGACTTCTCGCAGGAAGAACTGATCGACGCGGTGGAGCGGCTCGTCGCCGGGCTGATCGAGCGGGCCGGTGTGGTCGAGCCGCCGGTGGATGCGCTGCGGATCGCGGAAGAGCACCTCGGTATTCCCGTCTCGGTCGCGGAGCCGGAGGAAGACGAACGTGGCCGACCGCGAGCCGGTACGCGCCGAACCGAAGGCATCGTGCTCTCCCCCCACGCCACCGAAGAACAACGGCACTTCTCGGCTGCCCAAGGGATTGCGCGGGCGCTGCTTCCGGATCTGTTGCGGAAATTCGGCCTGGCCGCGGACAACGAGAATAAGCAGGCGATGGCCTACATTCGCGGACTGCTCGCCACGCGGTTGCTGGTTCCCACGAAGCTACTCCGCTCGTCGCTGCGATCCTGCAAGTACGATCTTCCCGCACTCCAGAAGTTGTTTCGCACGGCGAGCCTGGAGACGATCGCCCATCGGCTTCTGGACCTGGACGATCCCTGCGTGATCGCGATTGTGGACGACGGTGTGGTTGCTTCGCGGCGAGGCAACGCGGCCCCAATGTCCAAGAAACTGACCCCGGCGGAACAGGCCTGCCTCACCCGCGTGATGGAGCAGGATTTGCCGGATCGGCAGCGGTTCGATGGCTGGACCGTGCAGGGCTGGCCGGTGCCGAATCGGCCAATTCGGCGCGTGATTCTCCGCGCCGTCCCGGATGATGTATAATACCGGCGACGCGGAATGCGACCCGGCGGCTGCCCAGTGCAGCCGCCGGGCGTTTTTTCCCCTCCTCGTTTCCCGCTCGATCGATTGAGGTTGGTATGGCAGACACTCGCATTCCCATGACCCGCGAAGGCTACGACAAACTCAAGGCCGAGCACGACCGCCTGCGCACCACCGAGATGCTCGAGATCACCAAGCGGGTGGCGACGGCGCGCGAAATGGGCGACCTCAGCGAGAACGCGGAGTACCACGCCGCTCGCGAAGATCAGGGCATTCTTCAGGCGCGCATCAACGACATGTCCGATCGGCTCGCCCGCGCCGTCATCGTCGATACCAGTACGCTTCCCAAGGACACGATCGCCTTCGGGAGTCGGGTCAAGGTCATGGATCTGGACGCGGATGAAGAAGAGACGTTTGAACTGGTCGGCCCCGGCCAGGAGAATTCGGACAAGGGCCGGATTCTCACGTCGAGCCCCATCGGGCAGGGATTGATCGGCAAGAAGAAGGGCGACTCCGTGGAGATTGCCGTACCGCGGGGCACCATTCGGTTCAAGGTGCTCGACATCTCGCCCGTCAAGGATATCTGAGCGGTTTGCCGGGTGTGCCTCACTTCCAAGCAATCGATTGGGCGCGGACGGCTCGCCGCGCCATAAGACACGTCCAACCTCTCAATCGCTTCGCTATTCGGAGACTGCCGTGCTCCTCTCGCTGCCCCGTTCGCGGTCCCTGGCCGCGCTCGCTCTGTTCGCCATGCTACTTGGAATCGCCGATCGCACCGCGGCTCAGCCTTTGCAACGCAAGAAGATTCTCACCCACGCCGATTACGACGCCTGGCGCAGCGCCACGGGCGTCACGCTTTCGCCGGACGGCAAGTATCTCGCGTACACCGTCTCGCCGCTGGACGGAGGCGATTCGGAAGTAATCGTGCGGCACCTCCCGAGCGGCAAGGACACGAAGGTCGCTCGCGGCGGCCGACCCGCCGACGGCCCCACGCCACCACCGCCGTCGGCTTCGGGCAGCCCGCAATTCAGCCCGAACTCCACGAAGGTCGTCTTCCCCTTGTCGCCGACCAAGGCCGAACTCGATAAGGCGAAGGCCGCGAAGGTGAAGGCCGAGGAGATGCCCAAGCAGGTGCTCGCGATCGTGAACCTACCCACGGGCGAAGTCGTGGCGCGGTTGCCCTACGAGAAGAACTTCACGGTTGGCGGCGCGGGAACGGGCTTCCTGATCTACCACAAGCCCACGACTCCCGAACCGAAAGGCGACGCACCCGAAGTGAAGGCCGAACCCGCGCCCGCCCCGAAGAGCCCGCGGCCGCCATTCACCAAGAAGGGCGGCACGACTCCCAAGACCGCGCCCGCGCCGCGTCCCACACGCACCTACGGCACGCCACTCACCATTCGCGACCTCGCCTCCGGCATGGAACGCACGCTCCCCGACGTCGGCGAGTACGACCTCGCGAAAGACGGCAAACTGCTCGTCTATACCGTGGCTTCCAAGAAGGAAGAAACCAACGGTGTGTTCGCGATCAATCCCGCCTCGCAGGCGAGTCCAATCAGTCTGAAGGTCGGGGAAGGCCGCTACTCGCGTCTGACCTGGGACGAGAAGCAGAAGAAGCTCGCGTTCTTCTACGACGGCGCGGGCGTGACCGCTGATCCGAAGGTGGCTCCGCCTCCACGGCCCGCGGGAACGCCGGAGGGCACGTTGCCCCCGCTGCCCACTCCCGAGTGGCATGTCTATGTCTGGGAACGGAAGAAGGTGACGGCGTTACAGGCGGAACTGCTGCTGGCGAAGGGTCCGAACGAAGTGCTACCGGCCATCGAAGTGCTCGGCCCCAAACCGTCGACCCTCAAGGCCGGCTGGGCGATCAACGGTACCACGCTCGGCTTCAACGCCGACGGCACCCGCTTGCACCTCGCCACCACGATCGCCCGGCCACCGGCACCGACGGCCGCGCCGGCTTCCCTCGATAAGGTCGAACTCGATCTCTGGCACTGGAAAGACGGCTACATTCAGCCGATGCAGAAGATCCGCGGCGACGTCGAACGCAACCGCAGCTTCTCCGCCGTGCTGTTCCTCGACACCAAGGAGTTCAGCCAGGTCTCGGATGAATCGCTCTCGGTCGGCTTGCCCGCGATCGGCGACTGGGCGATGGGCTCCGACGACCGCAAGTACCTCCACCTCACCGGCTACGCCGACCCCGTGCCCCGCGATGTCTCGGTGGTCAACGTAAAGACCGGCGAAACGAAACCCGTGCTCACCGCATTCAACGGTTCGGCCTCGCTCTCGCCCAACGGCAAATACCTGCTCACCTTCGACAGCAAACACTGGGGCACCCTCGCGATTGCCGACGGCACGAAAACGAACCTGACCGCAAAGTTGAAGGCGAAGTTCTTCGATGAAGAAGACGACCACCCGGCCGAGCCGCCGCCCTACGGCGCGAACGGGTGGAGCACCGACGGCAAGTTCGTGCTGCTCTACGACCGCTTCGATTTGTGGAAGATCGCTGCGGACGGCAGTTCCGCCGAGAACCTGACGAAGGTCGGCCGCGCGCAGCAGATTCGCTTCCGCTATGTACACGTCCGCCCGGACGACGACAACGACGAGGTCGTTCGCGGAACGGACTTGTCGAAGCCGATGCTCCTGGCTGCCGAGAACCTGCAAACCCGCGACACCGGCTTCTTCCGCCTCGAACCCGGCGAAGCGCCGAAGAAGCTGGTGATGGACGCTCGCAAGTTCGGCCTGCCGACCAAGGCCAAGCACGCCGACACCTTCGTGTTCACCGCGCAAACCTTCTACGACTACCCGGATTACTACACGGCGGGCGCGGACTTCGCGGCGATCGAACGCGCGACCGACATCAACCCGTCGATTCGCGAGTACAACTGGGGCCGCTCCGAACTCGTGAACTTTAAGAGTGCCGATGGCACCCCGTTGAGCGGCGTCCTCGTGAAGCCCGAGAACTTCGACCCGAGCAAAAAGTACCCGATGGTCGTCTACCTCTACGAGCGACTCTCGCAAAACGTGAATCAGTTCGCGGTGCCGAACGTGACCCGCGGGCAGGTGATCAATCCGACCTTCTACGCTTCCAACGGCTACCTCGTGCTGATGCCGGACATCGCGTACAAGACGGGCTACCCCGGCCAGAGCGCCATCAAGTGCGTACTCCCCGCGATCCAAGCCGTGGTCGAAAAAGGCTTCGTGGACGAGAATGCCATCGGCATCAACGGCCAATCGTGGGGCGGCTACCAGATCGCTTACATGGTGACGCAGTCGAACCGGTTCAAGGCCGCGGTCGCCGGCGCGCCCGTTTCCAACATGGTGAGCGCGTACAACGGCATCCGCTGGGGCACCGGCTTGCCGCGACAATTTCAGTACGAGAAGAGCCAGAGTCGCATCGGCGAGACGCTCTGGAAGGCACCCATGCGCTACATCGAGAACTCGCCGATCTTCATGGCCGACCGCGTGGAGACGCCGCTGCTCATGATTCACAACGATCAGGACGACGCGGTGCCCTGGTACCAAGGCATCGAGTACTTCCTGGCCCTGCGGCGACTCGAGAAGGAGTGCTACTTGTTGAACTACAACGGCGAGCCGCACAACCTCGCGAAGAAGGCGAATGCCCGCGACTTCGCCGTGCGGATGTTCTCGTTCTTCGAGCATCATTTGAAGGGGAAGCCGGCCCCGGATTGGATGGTGAAGGGCGTGCCGTTCGTGGATCGCGAGAAGGAGAAGGAGACCATCAAGGGGCAGTTGCCGGCGGTAAGGAAGTGAGGCCGTTCGAGAGATGTACGCTATGCCAGATTCGTACCCATGTCCATGTTGTGGATTCCTAACTTTAGGAGAGCCCCCTCCGGGCACGTTCGCGATTCATCCAGTGTGTGGTTGGGAGCGCCGGCATCCAATCGCGAACCACCCACAAGGCAATCGCGGGAAAACCGCTGCCATGACAGGAACTATCCGAAACGCCAAGAGGCTGCGGGAACCGTGGGCTTGACAGATTCGAAAGGCCAGCGTAAATTTAATTGAGACCCAGTCTCAGCAAGAGGCCGGGCGGGAACCCTGCGATGTTGCTGCATCAAGTCGATAGCCGCCTCTGCCCCGATCCGTGTGCAGGCCCTTGCGCGGGCTGCCCAGATCGCGTCGTCTGCCGTTGCTTGAAGGTGACCGAGGAGACGATCGCGGAGGCGATTGTCTCGCTGGGGCTGCGAAGCGTTCGGGATGTGCGGGCCGCCACCGGTGCGGGCGATGGCTGCACCTGCTGCCATCAGAGCATCCGCGAGTTGCTGACCGTTCACGTCGAGGTGACGGTGCGAGAAGGCGGAAATGAACGAGTTGAAACCGCAAGCGTTTCCTGCCGGTTGGGATGAGGAACGAGTCCGCAAATTGGCGAAGCACGACGAGACGCAAACCGAGGACGAACAGTTTGCCGAACGCGAGGCCGCGTTCGTGGCGGAAGACCAATCGGTGATGGTCGTGCCCACCGCCCCCTCATTCCCAAGATCGTGAAGCTGATCGCGAAGAAACGGCCCGCCTGATGGATCGCTTCTCGCGCGACCCGATCCCGCAGTTGATGTGAGGATGCCGATGATTCGCTTCGCTCCATTCTTCCTTTTCGCGTTCGCTCTTGCCGCTCCGGCCCAGAAGAAGGAACCCGAAAAGAAAGATCAACCGAAGCTGCTCTACGCGGTGCCGCTCGGCGTTGCGGTTGGCGAGAAGCAGAAGCTCGTACTTCGCGGTAAGCACCTCGATTCCGTGAAGGAAATCAAGGTCGGTGGGGCGGACGGGGCCAAGGTCAAGGTTCTCGGTGGGAAGAAGACGCCGGTGGGCAACAACCAACCCGGCGACCGCCTCGGCGACACCGAGGTCGAACTCGAATTGGAGTTGCCGAAGGGAACGAAGCCCGGGGCGTCGCTCACCGCGATCGGCCCCGGCGGCGAATCGAACGCGTACATTCTTCTGCTTCCCGATGCCGTGCCTGCGATTCAGGAGAAGGAACCGAACGACGGCTTCGACGCGGCCCAGGCCGTTCCACTTCCGTCCGCCGTCGAAGCGACGATCAAGAACGACAAGGACGTGGATGTCTTCAAGTTCGAGGGTAAGAAAGGGGACAAGCTGAAGGTGGAAGTGCAGGCCGCGCGGTTCGGCTCCCCCGTCGATGCCCTGCTGTCGCTGTACGATTCGGAGCGCAAGTTACTCGTCGCGGTGGACGACGTTGGCGGCTCGCCCGACCCCATCATTTCGATCGTGCTGCCGCGCGACGGCACGTACTTCCTCACGGTAATCGACGCCCACGACCTCGGTGGCCCGCAGTTCGGCTACCGGTTGTTGCTGCGGAAAGAGTGAGTGGCGTCACCACTCCCCGACGGCTTCGTTGCCGTTGGCCGTCACGAGGCTGCGGAAGAGGTTGGCGTTCATGGCCTTCTTGTCGAACGGCTTCACCGAGCCATCGCAGAGTGCCGCGAGACCCTGACCTCGCTTCGGGTGGCCGAGTTCACTCGCTGAGGTTCGATCGATCCAAATTATATCGGTGCGGAACCGCGAGCGGCTACTGCGTGAGCCGCAGGCCGATGGGCAGCGATTCGCCGAAGAGCCGCGATTGCTCGTCACCCTCCGCCTGAAGCACGTCTTCCACCATGCGCTTCCACGCGGCCGGGCACGGGTTGGCGCGCAGCACGCCGAGCACACGATCGCGGACGCGATCGGAGACATCCACCGCGCGCAATCCACTGCGCCGAGCGAGTTGGCTCAGGCAGAAGAGCCACGCACTTCGTTCGCTCTCGTTGCCCGGTTCGAAGTGGAGTAACTGCTCGATCCATCCTTCGACGATCTCGGGATGCACGACCGAATTCAGCGGCCCGTAAAGTTGAACGCGGGCACCGAGCCGCGTGATCGACCAGAAGCCGTAGACGGGAGCCGGGCTCTTCTTGCACTGCTTCACGAGCGCGGTGCCGAGGTTCTCTTTGGTCTTGGAATCGAGGCGTTCGAGGGTGGCGGCGGCTCGCCACATCTCGGCGTACTCGTTGGCCGGCGGCTTCGAGAACGGCTTGCCCTTCGCGGGAAGCAGCGTCGGCCGGAGCCGTGCGAAGAGTGCCTGTTGAAGCGCGGTGTTCAACCCGCCGCTGACGCGTCGCCACATGATCCAGTAATCCGCGCCGCCTTCGGGGAGCGTCGGTTTCTTGGGGCCAATGGTCCGGAGGGGTGGCACCGTGCTTCCAGCCGGTGCAGGAGGAGCCGGTGAAGCA
>JAYTGN010000185.1:0-13625 GCA_043733485.1 Gemmataceae bacterium | reverse complement strand
CTCACCGGCGATGGTGCGGCCGGGACGGCCGCGCTCCCAGGGCCGGAGCCGCGAACTCAGCGGATCTCGAACTAATGCCTACTTCGAGAGGCACACCCTCACGCCGAGAGTTGCTGCTTCGCGCCGGTAGCGGGCTCGGCGGCAGCGCGCTCCAGGCCTTGCTGGCAACGGAATCACCGGTCGGCCCAAGAGCCAGTTCACGAGCGGTGGAGAAGTGATTCTGCCCAGCACGCGGAAGTGGGCGAAGCACGGCGCGAGGGAATCGAGACCCGCGATGCTCATTTGAAGAGCGGCCGGGACGGCCGCACTCCCAGGGGTCCGGCGTGGGTTCCAATCCAAGCATCGGGGTCGGGGCCTGGCCGCCCCCCCGCCCACCCAGGATCAAAACCTTACGCGGAGTCGTCACTCCTGCATCGGGATCTTCATCTCGAGCGTCTTGCCGCTGCGGAGCACTTTTACCGCGATGGTGTCACCGGGCTTACGTTTCAGCACGCCGTAGGCAAGCACGTCCGTATCGCGGAGCAGGTCCGTTTTTCCGTCCCAAGAAATGACGATGTCATCGTTGAGAAATCCGGCTTTCTTTCCGGCAGCGTGGGTGCCGTACTGTCCGACGTGTTTGGCGCGAAGGGCCATGCCTTCGGCGGGGGCACCGGCCTTCTCACGCTCCTCCGCTGAGATTTCTCCAAACAGAATCCCGCCGGTTGCCATGGCTCGCAGACCCCAGGAACTGGACCGCCAGGAGATGTCGTCGGCCTGCCGCCAGCCCTTCTCCAATGTGAACGTGAGGTCGAGCGGCTTTCCGTCGCGGAGAACCTCGGCCTTGAGCTTTGCCCCGTCGGCGCTGGCCCGGTGGAGAACCCATTGCACGTCCGCGATGGAAAGCAGCGGTTGACCGTCGAGAGCCTCGATCCGATCGCCGGCCTTGAATCCCGACTTCTCGGTGGCCGAACCGGGTTCGACCTGCTTCACCGTCGCCTGCTCCTTCGGATCGAGAATGAGGCCCTGCGATTTCGGGTGCGGGTAGGGGAACAGCACTTCCTGCGGCATCGGCTCTCGCTTCGCACGGTGGAACGTCCTGATCGCGTCGCCGACCTGGTGGCAGTGGATGCAGCTTTGCACCACGTTGCCTTCGTAGTTGAGCTTCGCCGTGTACTTCGCGCTCAACGCGGGGAACTTCTCGGGAACGGGGAACTCGGGGGCCGGGCCGCGCTTCGCCGCGAGGGGATCCTTGTTCTTAGGATAACCCGCGTGCAAATCGAGACCGCCTTGCAGCGCCTTCGCGAGTCCTTCGATGGAGACGTCGCCGAGCCAGTTGGTGCGGTGCGAACGCGTGCCGAAGCGGCCGTAGATCGTGCCGTCGGCATTCAACAGGAAGCACGCGAACGATTGATCGTAGTCGTACTGGAAAAGCGAGAGGTCGAGGCCGTTGGTGGAGACGACGCGAACGCGGATGTACTTGTCGAGCAGCGGCCGAAGCGTGAGGTCCTGGTTCACGAGGTCGTCGTCGAGTTTCACGCACTCCTCGCAGGGAATGCATCGGAGGATGACGGCCATCGGCTTGCCGGTCTTCTTCGCTTCGTCGAAGGCCTTGGGCAGGTTGTTGTAGTTCCAGTAGCCGTCGGCCTCGACTTTGACCTTGTCGTCGCGAACCTTCTTGTCGCGGGGATTCTGGGCCATCGCTGCGGTCGGCAGCAAGGACACCAGGGCAACGAGTGTCAGCAGGCAGCGCATCTCAGGACTCCCAATGTTAGAAGGCTCGTCAGGATATTACCCGATCTTCGCGTCAGTCGCGAACACTGATGCGAAGTGTTGGGAGTGTACCCATGGCATTCGGGGTAATTCCGTCATCGAGCGCACCCTCGCCGCATCCTTGCAGCGATTCCCGTTCAACGGTACGCTGACGGGATGAACGCTACTCCCACATCGCGCCGCGACTTCCTGCTTCGCGCCAGCAGCGGGCTCGGAGGCATCGCGCTCCAGGCCCTGCTCGCCACGGAATCGCAAGCGAATCCACTTGCCCAGAAGAAGCCGCACTTCGAAGCGAAGGCCAAGCGCGTCATTTTTCTATTCATGGTCGGTGGGCCGAGCCAACTCGATCTCTTCGATCCCAAACCGGAGTTGGAAAAGTGGGCGGGCAAGCCGCTGCCCGAGAACACCGGTCGGCCCAAGAGCCAGTTCACGAGCGGCGGAGAAGTGATCCTGCCGAGCACGCGGAAGTGGGCGAAGCACGGCGCGAGCGGCCTCGAAATCTCGGACCTCATGCCGCACCTCGCGAAGCGAGCCGACGACATCTGCTTCCTGCGATCGTGCTGGTGTACCAACACGATTCACGCCCCGGCGATGTACGAGCTTCACAGTGGCCGCACGCTGATGGGCTTCCCGAGCCTCGGCAGTTGGGTCACGTATGGACTCGGCAGCGTGTCCGAAAATCTGCCGGCCTACTGCGTGATGCCTCAGCCCGAAGGCGTACCGGAAGGCGGCGCGCCGTGTTGGTCGAGTGCATTCCTTCCTGCCGTTTACCAGGGCACCTTGCTTCGCCGCGGACCGAGCCCCGTCTTGAATTTGAAGCCCCCGGCCGACGTGAGCCCCGAGCAGAATCGACGTTCGTTCGAACTCAGTAAGAAGCTCAACGAACTGAGTTTGCCTCCCGGCGATTCGGAACTCGAGGCCCGCATCGCGAGCTACGAACTCGCCTTCCGCATGCAGCAGCACGCTCCGGAAGCTGTGGACCTGAGCAAGGAAACCGAGGCCACGAAGAAGGCCTACGGGCTCGGCGATTCGAAGACCGCCGACTTCGGCACGCGTCTGCTCCTCGCGCGGCGGCTCGTCGAGCGCGGCGTCCGCTTCGTGCAGGTTTACTCCGGCGGCGGCCCGCTCGTGACGCAGTGGGATGCCCACGACGACGTGAACGCCAACCACGAGAAGATGTGCGGCCATGTCGACCAGCCGATCGCAGCGTTGCTCGCGGATTTAAAACAGCGCGGGCTCTTGAAGGACACGCTGGTCGTCTGGTGCAGCGAGTTCGGCCGCACGCCGAATTCCCAAGGTGGGAAGGGCCGCGATCACAACCCGCTCGGCTACACGATGTGGCTCGCCGGCGGCGGCTCGAAGGGCGGCCAGGCCATCGGCACCACCGACGAGTTCGGGCTCAAAGCCGTCGATGCCCGCATCTCGGTCAACGACTTCCACGCCACCATCTTGCACTTGCTCGGGCTCGATCACGAGAAGCTGACCTACCTCCACAGCGGTCGCGATGAACGCCTCACCGATGTGGCCGGGCGGGTCGTGGAGGCGGCGATCGCGTGAGCCTCGATACCGACGGCTTTCTACTTGCGGCACGGCCCGCACACGCGATAATCACTAGCATTCCCTTGCTCGCCGCCCTTCACTCTAGGCATGCCCGCCGATGAACTCGCGCTTCTTGCTGCCCACGCTTGCGCTGATCGCTTTCGCCCATTCGGCTCGGGCCGTCGAACCTTCGGACTTGAAACCGGGGCTGCTCACGGTCGTCGATGAGACCGCCGGCGGCACGAAGCGGATCACGCGACTCGACCCGACCGTCGCTCTCGCCTTGAACCCGGGCGAAACGGCACATCCGAAGTTGAAGTCCACCGGGCAGATCGAGTGGATGGGCTACATCAACATCGTCCGTGCGGGAAAGTACGCGTTCTCCGCGAACTCGCTCGGCGGGGCTCTCAAGGTCGAAGTGAACGGGAAGCTCGTCCTCGCCGCCCAAACTTCCACGGCCACGGCTCAAACATTCGCAACGGAAGTGACTCTAGAAGGCGGAGTCCAGAAGTTCTCCGCCGTGTTCCTTCCAACCGGAAAAACTCACCTCCTCGAACTCCGCTGGCAAGGCCCCGGCTTCCGCACGGAGCCGCTCGCTCATCAGTTCCTCGGCCACCTTCCAAAAGAACGACCGGCGCAGTTCGCGAAGGATGCCGAGCTCGAACAGGGTCGCTTTCGCTTCGAGGAACTCGCGTGCATCCGCTGCCACAAGCCGGAGGCGGCGAACGCGATGACCAAGGGGCTCGTCGACCGCGCCGGCCCGATTCTCACCGACGTGGCCAAACGCAGCTATGCCGGCTGGCTCGATGCGTGGCTTGCGGACCCGGCCAAGCTTCGCCCGCTCACCACGATGCCGAATGTTTTTGCGAACGACGACTCGGGTAAGGCCGAACGCTTCGCCGTCGTGAAGTATCTGGTATCGCTCGCGGGCAAACCGCTCGATCCGGTTCGCGGCCCGACGCTCTCCAACGACTACCGCGACAGCATGGAGCGCGGCCGCGTGCTCTTCACCGTGACGGGATGCGCGACGTGCCACAGCCAACCGGCAGCCAAGAAGGCGAACCCCGACGACGAGGAGAAGGAACCGCTCAAGCCGGAGGAACTCGTTTACGGCCCCACCGCGAAGTATTCGCTCGGAGCGCTCGGCAGCAAGTTCCGACCGGACACGCTCACCGCGTACTTGCAGAACCCGCTCAAGACGAGCCCCGCCGGCCGCATGCCCCACATGACGCTCAGCGGCACCGAGGCCACGGACATCGCCCGCTTCCTTTGCCGCGTGACGGACGAGACGATCGACCCCGCGATGCTCAAGGGTAAGGGGCTCGACCCGCTCGAGATCGCGGCACCGATCTTGAAAGCCGCCGGCTCGAAGCCGATCGAGATTCAGGCGTTCAACAACCTGCCCGTCGAGAAACAGTGGTCGGAACTCGGCAAGCACCTCATCGTTTCTAAGGGCTGCGCGAACTGCCATGTCGTGGAGTCGGGGGGCAAGCCGCTCATTGCTTCTGCCAAGTTTCCCTCCCTGGAAGCAATCCAGAAGTCCGGCTCGAAAGGCTGCGCTTCCACCGGCACGCACGCGGGCCCGGCACCGGACTATCACCTTCCCAAAACCGATACCGCGGCCATCACAGCGTTCCTCAAGGACGGCCTCACCGGAGCGGGTTCGTCGGCACCCACGTATACGGCTCGGCTCACAATCCGACGATTCAACTGTCTGAACTGCCACTCGAAAGACGGCGAGGGCGGCATCTCGCCGGAACTCTCTGACCAGATGAGGCAACTCGAAAAAGCCGAGAACGCGGACGACGTGCGCCCGCCCTTGCTCACCGGCATCGGGCACAAGTCGCGAACCGCGTGGCTCAAGTCCGTACTCGTGCAAGGCGGGCGGGCGCGACCCTGGATGCAACTTCGCATGCCGCAATACGGTGAGGCCAACGTCGGTGCCCTTCCCGAGTCGCTCGCCTTCCTGGAAGGACTCACCACCGACGACACGGTTCAAAAAGTTCCGCTGACCGCGAGCAACATTGCGAATGGGAAAACGATCGTCGGCAAAGCGGGCCTCGGCTGCATCTCGTGCCACGACATCGCGGGCATCCCGAACACCGGCACTCGCGGCCCCGATCTTGCGACCATCGACCAGCGCGTTCGCTACGATTGGTACGAACGCTGGATGCACCAGCCTCTGCGCATGGCTCCCGGCACGCGCATGCCGCAAGCCTTCGTCGATAACAAAAGCACGCTCAGCACGGTTCTCAACGGCAACCCGCACGCACAGGCCGAAGCCATGTGGGCCTACCTCTCGCTGGGTACGGGACTGCCGTTGCCCGAAGGGCTCGAACCGCCGAAGGGCTTGATCATTTCCGTGAAGGACCGGCCCGAGTTGCTTCGCACGTTCCTGAACGACGCGGGCACCAAGGCCATCGCGGTGGGCTATCCCGGAGGCGTATCGGTCGCCTTCAGCGCCGATCAGTGCCGCCTCTCGTATGCCTGGGCCGGCAACTTCCTCGATGCCTCCCCGGTCTGGAACAACCGCGGCGGCGCGCCCGCGAAACTGCTCGGCCCCAAATTTTGGAACGGCCCCACGGGCCATCCCTGGGGTCTGACCTCGAACCCGTATCTTCCTCCAGACTTCCTCGGCCGCGCGAACAATCCGGTCTTCGGCACACCGCTCCCGTTGGAACCGGCCCGCACCTATAACGGCCCCCGCGCCGTCGAGTTCAAAGGCTTCTCGCTCGATAAACTCGGACAGCCCACGTTCCGCTATCGGCTTGTCGAGAACGACACAGATGCGGTGTTGAAGGTGGCTGAGACGCCGTTGCCGCTCAAGTCCGGGATCGCCGCTGGCATCGCTCGCAAGTTCGAGGTCGAGGCACCCGGCGGGTATCAGACGTGGTTCCTCGCCGGTTCCAGCAGCAAGGATGTCCGCGCCGTCCGCATGGGAACCGGCGACAAGATCGAGCGCATTCGCGAGGCACCGGCTGCCGCCGTAGGTGTCGAAGGCGTTCGCGTGATTCTGCCCGATGGCGACAAGGCGACGGTTCTCGAAGTGGTCGGTGCCCCGGCAGGTACGCAGTGGCGCTTCGATTCGAAGCCCGGCGGCGGTTGGCTCGTGATCTTGAAACTGCCCGAAACGAAGACGCCTCTGAAGGCGACCTTCACGCTCAGCATCTGGGGCTTGCCCAAGGACGACGACGAGTTGCTGAAGGGGCTGGGGACGAAGTAATATAGCCCGCCGTTTACGGCGGGGTTCGCAGACCCGCCGTAAACGGCGGGCTAAATGGGTATCCTCATGATCGCACCCATACATGGCACGACCGTTCCCACAACCTCCGCCGAAGCACCGCCACCGATTGAAGCCATCCTTCCCCCGACGCCGTGGTCGTGGCGGCTCGCCATCGCCGCCGGTGTCGGCATTCTCGGCCTCACCGCGTACCTACTCCACACCACGCTCGGCTACCGCTTCCAGGCCGGCATGGGAATCCTCTGCTTCCTCGGCGTCGCCGCGTTCTTCTCGAAGAGCCTGCAATCGGTCAGCCGCAAGACACTGCTCTGGGGCATCGCATTGCAGTTCGTGCTGGCCGTGTCGATCATTCATCTCGAATGGGTACAGTGGGGCTTCAAACAGGTCGGCGGAGGAATCCGGGCACTCGTGACCGCGTCCGACGTGGGTGCCGATTTCGTCTTCGGGCCGCTTGCGAGTCCTGTGTCGCCGCCCTCCACGGGAATTGGTGCCATTGGTGGGGGGCCGATGATGGCGGCGGTGGAAGCCCGCAATCCGCCGCGACCCTTCATCTTCGCGTTCAAGGCACTGCCGCCGATCATCTTCGTCTCGGCGTTCTTCAGCGTACTCTACTACCTCGGCGTGCTGCAACTGCTCGTGAAGCTCATGGCCCGCGTCATGATGTACCTCATGGGAACGAGCGGTGCCGAGACGCTCTCCGTTGCCGCGAACGTCTTCATGGGCCAGACTGAAGCGCCGCTGATCGTGAAGCCGTTCGTGCCGCGGATGACGCAATCGGAACTGCTCGCGCTCATGGGCAGCGGCATGGCCCACATCTCGGGCGGCATGATGGCCGTGTACATCAGCTACGGGGCGGACCCGGTTTCGATCCTCTCGACGTGCGTGATGGCGTGCCCGTGCAGCCTCTACCTGACGAAGCTCATTTTGCCCGAAGCGGGGAAGCCCGAGACGATGGGGCAATCGCCGGTGAGCGTGGAAACGCCTTACGTGAACGCCATCGACGCGGCCGCCGCCGGCGTGAAAGACGGCCTCTGGCTCGCGCTCAACGTCGCCGCCATGCTCATCGGCTTCCTCGCCTTCATCGCCCTCTTCGACATCATCCTCGGCAACATCCACGAAGGCTGGACCCTCGACGCGTTCTTCGGCCAACTCTTCGCACCGGTCGCGTTCCTGCTCGGCGTCGATCCTTCGGAATGCAACAAGGTCGGCAACTTGCTCGGCATCAAGCTCGCCGCCAACGAGCACGTCGCCTTCTTGAAGTTAAAGGAATGGAAGCTCGCCGGCGGTATCCTCACCGAGCGTTCGCAACTGCTCGCCGTCTACGCACTGACGGGCTTCGCGAACTTCGCCTCGGTGGGCATTCAACTCGGCGGCATCGGTTCGATCGCGCCGGGTCGAAGGGCCGACCTCGCCAGGCTCGGCATGAAGGCGCTGTTCGTCGGCTTTTTGTCCACGCTCATTAACGCGGCCGTGGCCGGCGTTTTAATGTGATTCAAATAGCGGCCGGTTTACCGGCCGTCGGACTACGCCGCAAAACGGACGGCCGGTAAACCGGCCGCTATATGGGAGCCTCTCCATGCGATTCGCACTCGTTCTCACCGCGTTGTTCCTTTTAACGGCGCAAACGCCCGCTGCCGAGCCGATCAAGGTCGGCATCATCGGCCTGGACAATTATCAGGCCGTCGCGTTCACGCAACTGTTCCACGACCCGAAAGCCGCCGGCGACCTCGCGGGCCTCAAGGTCATCGCCGCGTTTCCCGCCGGCAGCCCGGACATCGAAGAGAGCATGCGCGAACTTCCCAAGTGGGTGAAGGACATCCAGACCTATGGCGTCGAGATCGCGAAAAGCCCGGAAGACGTACTCAAACGTTGCGACGCCGTGCTGATCATGAGCGTGGATGGCCGAGCGCATCTGGAACAATTAAAGCCCGTGTTCAAGACGGGGAAGCCGGTATACGTCGGTCGGCCACTCGCGGCGTCGCTTGCCGATACCGTCGAGATCTTCCGCCTCGCCAAGGAGAGCAAGACGCCGATCTTCTCGTGTTCGCAGCACCGCTTTAGCCCCGGATTCATCGGCATGAAAAACCACCCGGAAGTCGGCGACGTGATCGGTGCCGACGTCTACGGCGGCTGCCCGCGCGAAGCGCATCATCCCGATTTGTTCTGGCACGCCGTCCACGGCATCGACACGCTGTACACCATCATGGGGCCGGGTTGCGTGTCGGTCACGCGGGCCGCGACGGACACCGCCGATGTCGTGACCGGCACCTGGAGCGATGGCCGCGTCGGTACCTTCCGCGGCATTCGCAAGGGGCCGCCGAAGTACAGTGCGACGGTGTTCGGTTCGAAGGGCGTCTCGACTGCCGGCATCTACGGCCACGGCGTCCCCGTGAAGGGCATCGTTCCCACCAACGACGAATACATGGGCTACAAGGCGACCGCCATCGAGATCGCGAAGTTCTTCAAGACGGGCAAGCCGCCGGTGAGCGCGGACGAGACGACGGAGATGTTCGCGTTCATGGAAGCTGCCGACGAGAGCAAGCGGCAGAACGGCGCAGTTGTTAAGCTGGAAGCGGTGCTCGCCAAGGCCAAGAAGAAGTAAAGGTTTCCACTCATGCCGGACTTCTCGTTGAACCGCCGTGCATTTCTGGGCCGCTATGCTGGCGGGCTCGGCTCGCTAGCGCTGGCGCACCTCGCGGCGGAAGCCGCCGACCCGCTCTTGCCCAAGCCGCCGCACCATCCCGCGAAAGCGAAGGCCGTGATCTGCCTCTTCCAGCACGGCGGCCCCAGCCAGATGGACCTGTTCGACCCCAAGCCCGAACTCACGAAGCAGAACGGCAAAGCCCACCCGGACAAGCTCGAAACGCACTTCCACACGCAGACCGGCAAGCTGCTCGCCTCGCCGTTCAAGTTCGCCAAACACGGCAAGTCCGGCATCGAACTCTCCGAACTGCTGCCGCACACCGCGGGCATCGTGGACGACATCACACTCGTCCGCTCGATGCTCACCGACTCGGTGGATCACGAGGCGGCGCTGCGCGTCATCAACTCGGGGAAGACGTTCCCCGGTCGGCCCGCGTGGGGTTCGTGGGTGCTCTACGGCCTCGGCTCGGAACGCAAGGAACTGCCGGCCTACGTGGTGCTCTCCGACCCCGGCGGCCTGCCGGTCGACGGCACGAACAACTGGTCTTCGGGCTACCTGCCCGCAGTCTATCAAGGCACGCCGTTCCGCGCCAGCGGCACACCCGTGGCCCATCTCGGGACCCCCGCGGATGTGTCGGGCGCGGCTCGCCGCAATCAGTTGGACTTCCTCAACGAGTTGAACGCGAACCACCTCAAGCAGCATCCGGGCAACGCGGAACTCGAAGCCCGCCTCGGGCACTTCGAACTCGCCGCCAAGATGCAAACCGCCGTGCCCGAGGTGCTCGACATCTCAAAGGAAACCGACGAGACCCGCAAACTCTATGGGCTCGACAATCCCAAGTCCGCGGAGTACGGCAAACGCTGCTTGCTCGCGCGCCGGCTCGTCGAGCGCGGCGTCCGCTTCGTCCAGATTTTCTTGAACAGTCAGCCGTGGGACACGCACTCGAAGAATGCCGAGAGTTTGAAGAACCTCACGGCCATGACCGACCAGCCGAGCGCCGGGCTCGTGATGGACTTGAAACGCCGCGGGTTGCTCGATTCGACCATCGTGCTGTGGACGGGCGAGTTCGGCCGCCTGCCGATCTCGCAGGGGCCGGATGGCCGCGACCACAACCGGCACGCGTTCTCGTTGTGGCTCGCCGGCGGCGGCTTCAAGAAGGGCTACGCTCACGGCGCGACCGACGACTTCGGCTACAAGTCCGTCGAGAAGGTCGTCCGCGTCTCGGACCTGCACGCGACACTACTCCAGGCGCTCGGCCTCGATCACACGAAGTTGACGTTCCCGCACGAAGGCCGCGACGACACGCTCACCGACGTGGCCGTGAGCCGCGCCGAAGTGGTGCGCGAACTGTTGGTATGAGTTCGCGTCGCATTCATTTCTGAAAAAGTCCTCGACCGCGCGACGCGCCGGACCACCGGCGTGGATTATCCCTTCGAGAGGCGTTTCTTCTCACGGCCTGGGTGGTTCATGGCAATTGCGAAACTCTCCGAAATCGTCGTGCGGTTGGGTCATCGGCTTCCCGAGCCGAACTCGTCCACGTCCGATTCCGAACTCCTCGCGCGGTTCCTCCAAACCCGCAATGAGGAGGCGTTCGCACTGCTCGTACACCGTCACGGGCCGCTCGTGTTCGGAGTCTGCCGGCGAGTGACGGGCAACCACCATCTTGCCGAAGACTCGTTTCAGGCGGTGTTCGTGGTGTTGGCCGCGAAGGCCGGTTCGATCCGCCCTCCGGCGGCTCTGTCGGCCTGGTTGTACGGGGTCGCCCATCGAATCGCGTTGAGGGCCCGCACCATGGCCGATCGCCGGCGTCGTCGCGAAGTTCTGGTCGAGTCGCTCCCCGATGTTGCCGCCCCGCACGAGAACCCGGCGGAGGACGCGGACCTCGCGGAGTTGCTCGATGCCGAGATTGCCCGCTTGCCCGAACATCTGCGGATGGCGGTGCTGGCGTGCGAAATCGACGGACTATCGCGAAGCGAGGCGGCGGCGCGGTTGCAGATTCCGGAAGGAACACTCTCGAGCCGGCTGGCAGCCGCCCGCAAGGCGCTGGCCAACCGGTTGCGCGGCCGAGGCATCGTGCTCTCGGCCGCAGCCTTGACGGCGGCGTTCGAACGGGTCGCGTCGGCCAGCGTGCCGCCGCTCCTGGTCGGCAAGGCGGTCGCCGCGGCCTTCGCGCCCGGTGCCGCTTCCGCTGCCGTCGCTTCCCTCTCACATGGAGTGTTTCGAATCATGTTCGTCGAGAAACTCCGATCGGTTCCCCTCGCGTTGGTCTTGCTGGCCTCGGTAGCGTTCGGCGGCCACTGGTTGTTCGCCACTCAACCGGAGCCGCCGGTGCGCGTCCCGAGTCGCATCGTCGCTGCTCCGCCTGTCGAACCCAAACGCGCGGCCGAGAAGCCTGCGCCTCCCGCGCCGAATCGGATCCTCTTCTACCGGGCGGATCACCTCACGCTCATCGACCCCGATGGCAAGAACGAGAAGGAACTGAGCAAGGAATCGCCGGAGATTCAACCGGGTGCCATGCTCTCGCCCGACGGCAAGTTGCTGGCATTGTGCTACCACACTGGCACTCCCGGGCGATGGAAACTGCACGTTCGTGGAATCGAGGCAAAGGCACCCGGCACCGATCTCGGCGTCGAGTGCTATTCCTTCGTATGGTCCACCGACGGCACCGAGATCGCCTATAGTTGCTACGCTGGTGATGGTGAAGGCGACGCGGTCAGCGCCACGCACGGCATCGTGAATGTGAATACCAAGAAGACGAGCCCGTTGCGGCTGCCGGAGAGTCACACCATTACCGACTGGTCTCGGGACGGAAAACACTTCCTGACCCAGAGCATGGAGATCGTGAACCCGAGAAAGTGGAGCCAGACCATCTGGAAACTCCATCTCATGAACCGGGATGGGACGGAGCACAAGGCGCTCACCGATGGTAAGCAGGCTGCACTTTACGGAAGACTATCGCCGGATGGCACGCGGGTACTTTATCTGGAAGGGGAAGGTCTCGACGATAATTTCTCTTTCAAGCAGCACGGGATGAAAGTCTTGGATGTGGCGACGGGCAAGCTCGTCTCGGTCGAGGACGTCCCGCTGAATGCCGAGCTTCGGGGCTACAGCTGGTCGCCGGACGGGAAGCGGATCGCGTATGCGTGGCGCGCCGCCTGGGAGGGCAAGGCGGAGGATCAAGTGAACAAAGAAACGGAATCGATCCTGATGGTGAGCGACTGGGACGGTAAGAACGCCAAGACGATCGCCACCGTGAAGGGCACGTTTCAGATTGGCGTGGTAGGCGACCTGACGCACCCCGACTGGCGGTGAGCAGTCGAGTCGGGAGGTTTCGATAGTCTAAGGGGGTCGTCTCACCTCTCCGAGGATGACCCCGTGTTCGCAAGATCGCTCCTGCTCCTCGCTCTGTTTCCACTGCACGCCTTTGCCGAGGAACCGTCGGCGAAGGTCGTTCCGTTTCTCGCTTACAATGGGGCCATCGAGATGAAACTCGGAACCGCACGGGCCGTGATCGGCCCGCAGGCCGGCGGCCGCGTGCTCGAGTTCTCAATCGACGGCAAGCACGCGATGTACCTCGACCCGGACGAGAAGAACTACACGCCGGGCAAGCCCGCGTCGATCAGTGCCGGGCGGTTCGACTACGGCCCGGAACTCACGGTGATTCCGCATCCGACGATCTGGTCCGGCGACTGGACGGCCGAGATCGTCGGAACGAACGTGAAGCTGACGAGCCCGCAAGACGGCGGGATGCAACTCGTCCGCGAGTTCAGTTTCACCACGCACGGTAAATCGGTCGGGCTCGCCTGCAAGCAGACGATGATCAACATCTCGAAGGAAACCCGCGAGGTGTGCCATTGGGGCCGGTCGTTCTCGCCGGGCGGCGGCATCTGCCTCATCCCGCTCGGCGACAAGCCGAGCCGCTTTCCCAGCAAGTACGCGATGTACGAAGACTACGCGATCATCAACGTTCGCAACGCGGACGACAAGATTCGCGAGCGCGATGGCTTCCTCGAAATTCTCGCGCCGCCGCGGAAGCCCAAGCTCGGCTTCGACACCTACGCTGGGTGGCTCGGCTACGCCCTGCCGAACGACACGCTCTTCGTGAAGAAGTTCGCCGCGCATCCGGACCGCGTCTACAACGAAGCGGCTGGCCTCACTCTTTCCGTTTGGTATCCGACGGGTCCGCGAATCGAGTTGGAACCGATCGGCCCTCGCGAGCGCCTCAAGCCCGGCGAATCGGCCTCGTTCACCGAAGTGTGGTGGCTGCTTTCGCATCCCTTTCCCAAGGCGGGCGAACGACTCGACTTGAAAGCGCTGAGCCAGCAGGTCGGCAAGGAAACCGCAGAAGTGAAGTGATTTGAAACCCGGTTTCTGCTTTGGAAACCGGGTTTCTTGAGGCACCCAAAGTGAGTTTGAAACCCGGTTTCTGCTTTGGAAACCGGGTTTCTTGAG
>JAYTGN010000184.1:0-31037 GCA_043733485.1 Gemmataceae bacterium | reverse complement strand
CGGCTCGCCAGCTGGCCGACATTGAGGTTCTTCCACATCACTTCCGTGAGGAAGGGAACCACCGGCGCACAGAGGCGGCACAGATCCTGGAGAACCGTGTGAAGCGTCTGATAAGCCGCAAGTTTGTCGCGGCGGCCGGCGTCGTCCAGCTTCGAATCGTTGCTCCAGAAACGGTCGCGGTTGCGGCGGATGTACCAGTTGCTCAGCTTCGCGTCGATGAACTCTTCGACCGCCAAACAGAAGCCCATCACGTTGAAGGCCTCAAACTCCACCCGCGATTTCTGAATGAGCAGTTGCAGGTCGGAGAGAATCCAGCGGTCGATGTCGGCGCGGTCCTTCACCGGCACGGCGGGCAGGCTCGGGTCGAAGCCGTCGAGTGCCGCGTAGTTGCAGAAGAAGCCGTAACAGTTCCACAGCTTAATGTGGAATTTGCCGCGGACCTCGTTCGCGGGAACCGGACCGAAGTTGAGGTTCGCGGCGGGGTTCGACCGGCAATACATCCACCGCATCACGTCGGCACCGATGGGCGTGAACGCGATCTTCTTTCCCTTCGCATCGGTGATTTCGCCGCCCCTGTCCGCTGCCGCGATGAACTCGATCGAGTTCCCCGCCGTCTTGTGCATCTCGTTGCCGTCCTGGTCGCGAACCAGGCCGTGGCCAAGCAGTGTTTTGAACGGCGGGGTGCCGTCGCTCATCATGGTGCTGAGCGCGAGCAGCGCGTAGAACCAGTTGCGGAACTGGCCGGGGAAGCTCTCGGTGATGAAGTCGGCGGGCCGCCATGCCTCGGGTAAGGTGCTGAACGCCACGATGCCAGCATCGAGCCACGGGTTGCCTACGTCCGGTATGCGCGACATGAGGTTGCCAGTACGCGGGTTCCTGATCTTGATGCGATCCACAAATGGCCGGTGCGGCGAGTGGCCGTCGAACTCCGTCCACCCCTCGACCGCGCGTTCTTTCAACTCCTCGCGGCTACCGATCACTTCGAAATCGGTCGGATCCTTCTCGTCCACCCAGATCGGCAGCGCGAGCCCCCAGAACCGCTTCTTCGAGATCATCCAGTCGCCCATGTTCTTGAGCCAGTCGCGCTCGCGGGCCTTGCCGTTGATGCTCTCGGGAAGGAACGTCACCTGATCGGACACCTTCATGATGTCGCCGCGGAAGCCGTCTTCGCTTTGCTTCGGACCCATGTTGATGAACCACTCGTCGACCAAACGATAGAGCAGTTCGGTTTTGCAGCGCCAGCAGTGCGGGTAGCGGTGGACGTAGCGTTCCGTCGCGAACAGGCGGTCCTTCTTTTTCAGTTCCTCGAACACGGCCTCGGCCGTCGCGGGGTCGGCGGCGTTCTTGCCCGTGAGGGGTCCAAAGCCCGGATGGAAAAGGCCCGCGTCGTCGATCGGGGCGACCGGCGGCAGGCCGTTCTCCTTGCCCCAAGTGAAGTCGATGGAACCGCAACCGGGGGCCGTGTGAACGATGCCGGTGCCCTCGGTTTCGGTCACGTCCTTGCCGCCGGAGATGATGCGATGCGATTCGGCAGCGGTCTTCGCGGGGCACCAGCCGCGCTGCTCCACGATCTTCGCCACGTCTTCGGGGAAGCCGAAGGCGTGCTGCTGGGCGGGAAGGTCGTCGAAGGGGCCGAGGTATTCCCAGCCGAGCATCGTCTCGCCCTTCACCTCGCCGACGATCTCGTAGTTGTCGCCCTTGCCGGCCTTCGATTTGAAGTGCTGCTCGATGCTGGAGAGGTGCGGCACGCCGTCGAGCCAGGGCTTCTTGGCGCGCTTCGCGCTCCGCTCCGAGGACTCCGCGTCGCGGCTAATCGGTAAGTCTTCTTCTTCGCCGCTCGACTCCATGCGGTTGAGTTTGAACGCACCCTTGGCCACGTAATACAACTCATTCTTGAGTTTCACCTGGAGATACGTGAGTTCCGGGTTGATGGCCGCACCGACGTTGCTGGTGAGGGTCCACGGGGTCGTCGTCCACACGAGCAGGTTCTCGCCGGGGCGGTTCTTGAGCGGGAACTTCACGAAGACGCTCTTGTGTTCGACGAGCTTGTAGCCTTCCTTCATTTCCATCTCGGAGAGGCCGACGCCGCAGCGCCCGCACCAGGGCATCACGTCGTAACCGCGATAAATCAGCTTCTTCCCGTGGCACTTCTTGAGGAAGCTCCAGATCGCGAAGTTGTTCTTCTCCGCCATCGTGAAGTACGACTTCCGCTCGTCCGGAGGTTTCGCCCATTCCTCATCGGTGCGGTCCCAGTTCATCCAGTAGCCGAGGCGGATGCTCTGCTCGGTTTGAATGCGGGCGAACTTGTTGACGCGATCTTTGCAGGCCTGCACGAAGCGGTCGATGCTCGCCTCGGTGTTGCCCGGCACGAGGGTCTCGATGTCGCGCTTGCTCTTGAGTCCGAGTTCTTTTTCGACTTCGACTTCGACCCACAGCCCCTGGCAATCGAAGCCCTGCTGGTAGCGGAGTTCGTGGCCGGTCATGGCGAAGTAGCGGTTGTAGGCGTCCTTGTAGGTGCGGCCCCAGGCGTGGTGAACGCCCATCGGATTGTTCGCGGTGATGGGGCCGTCGAGGAACGACCAGGGCTTTTTGCCGACGTTGAGTTGCTTGCGCTTCTCGAAGATGCCGTACTCGTCCCAGAACTGGAGAATGGCGCGTTCGAGAGCGGGGAAGTCGACGTTCTGCGTTTCGACACGGGCAAAGACGGCATCGGCCACGGCATCGGCTCCTGAGGTTGAGCCGCTATTTTACGAAGGGACGAACGATTAGCCTTGCCGCACGGGCAACTTCTGGGCACTCGTCATCGTCGGGTCGAACTTCCCCTTCGCGTCGTCGTCGGGAACGAATTCGAGGAAGTCGTGGGAAGCGGGGATGTCGTACCAGGCTCCGTCGGCGAAATCGACGATGGCCCGACCGCTGTAGTTCACCGTAACCACGCGGCCGATCTTCCCTTCGAAGCGCGCGTACTCGGCGATGCCCGGCTTCATGCGGACGTACTGGTCCGTCCACGCGAGTTTGAGTTCCTCGGCTTCCTCGAAGGTGGGGAATTTCATGGTCGTCCTCGAAACCCGGTTTCTGCTTTGGAAACCGGGTTTCTGGTGAGTCTCAAGAAACCCGGTTTCCAAAGCAGAAACCGGGTTTCAACGTACCTTGCCCCTTGCGGGCGGGTCGAAGTCGAGCGATTTCACGAAGCGGCAGGCATCGGCGGCTCCGAACTCGCGGTCCATGCCGGGGTCGTGCCAGTCCACGGCGAGCGCGCCGTCGTAGCCGATCTCGTTCAGGCCGCGGATCACGGCGGACCAGTCGATGCCGCCGTGGCCGGGCGAGCGGAACTGCCATCCGGCGCGATGGTCGCCGCTCGGCCAGTAACCGGCGAGTACGCCAGCCCGGCCGTTGAGCGTGAGTTGCGCATCCTTGATGTGAACGTGGTAAATGCGGTCCGCGAATCGACGGAGGAATTCGACGGGATCGACGCCTTGCCAGTGGAGGTGGCTGGGATCGAAGGTGAAGCCGAACTCTTCGCGGTTGCCGAGGGCGTCGAGTACGACTTCCGCGGAGTAGAGGTCGAAGGCGAGTTGGCCGGGATGTACTTCGCAGGCGAAACGGACGCCGCAATCGCGGGCGTAGTCGAGGATCGGGTTCCACTGCTTCGCGAATTGCTTGAGGGCGTCCGTCAGGATGTCGGGCTTGGGCGCGGGGTAGCCGGCGACGTAGCCCCAGATCGGGGAACCGGTGAACCCGCTAACGACCGTGGTGCCGAGGCGCTCCGCGAGGCGAAAGGTCGCGGTCATTTCCTCGGCGGCGCGTTCCTGCACGCCGGCGGGCGAGCCATCGCCCCATACGTAATCGGGGAGCAAGCTCTGATGCCGGCGATCGATGACATCGGAGACGGCCTGGCCCACTTTGTGATTGGCGATGACCGGCACGTGCAGGTCGTGGCGAGCGAGCAAGTCGAGGCGAGCGGGAGCGTAGGAATCGTCGCTGAGCCCGCGCTGCACTTCGAGGTGATCGCCCCAGCAGCAGAGTTCGAAGCCTTGGTAGCCCCACGCTGCCGCTTTCGCGGCGAGCGAGTCGAGCGGCACATCGGCCCACGGGCCAGTAAACAACAACACCGATCGGGGCATCGGACACCAGGCGGGACTATGGGGTGGCAGGTTGGATTTCGAAATAACTGTGGCGTCGACTCAGGAAGACGTCGAACTCGTAGAAGAAACTCATTTCGCCCAACACGATGGGATAGGAGTTCGTGGTCACCCAGGCGAAAATCATTGAAACGGGAGAAAATTGCCCAACAGTAGCGGTGAGTCGAATGATCTTCGCAGGCACCCTGCCACCGGCACCTCCGATTTGAAGCGGTTGGGTCAAGCTGTGCCAGTCGAATCCAAACTGCTTCCCGATGTCGAATGGGAGTACCGAGAACGACGCTCCAGAATCCACGATGCCCGTGAGTGGTACCGTCTTGGCCCCACTGGAAAGTACGAACGAGAGTAGCGGAACCAGGTCGTGAGGTCCACCACTCCCGCCGGGTCTTGGTAGGAACGGGACTCGCATCGGACGACTCATTTGGGAAGGGGAATCCCGGCTGCTTCATAAATCAGCCGCATGCCAGCTTCGTCGGTTGTGACCATCGACCCCGTCTGGGCAACCATGCCTGGCTTGAACCACTCCGGCGAGATCCCATTCGTACTCTCGACGAGGTCTTCAGCAACGAGGCTCTGCAACTGGAGCTTCTCTTCCAGTGAGAGCGATTTCACGGACGATGCGATCTCGGCGAACGACATGGCTGGCCCTCCCGGGAAACCGCAGCCGCCGATGATCGCGACTGCGGAAGTTCACTCATACTAACCGATCGGCGGCGGCGGCGGCGAGATCATTGGTAGCGGCATAGTGGTCGCGGGTGGGGGCGGAGGCGAGGTCGGAGCCGTGTGATCCGCGAGCTTCGGCGGTGCCAGCGGCGCTTCCGGCTCGTCCTCTTCCACGAAGACTTCGTCCATCTCCGCTTCGTCGATCTTCTTCCTGAGTAGGAAGTAGATCACGGTCGCGGCCGTCCAGAAGAACGAGTAGCTGAACCCGAGCATCATGAGGAACAAAAGCCCGAGCCAGAAGCCGACCATCCGCGCGCCCAGCGTGTTGTACGCATAGTACTCCTTGCGGTTCTCGGCGTCGGCCACCGGGTTCACCGGCACGTACACGTCCACCTTGCGACCAGTCTCGCTGACCTCGGGAAGGTGCTTCACCTCGTATGGGCTATCCTTCAACAGCAGTTCCTTCCAGCCGAACGATTCCGGAGCGTAGATGAACAGGAACTCGGGCTTGCGGTCCGAGTAGATTGCACTGGCGGGGATGCCGACGGCCCACTTTCCGCAGTAGACCATGAGCGACGCGAAGAAGAGGACGAAGAAGGTGACCGCCGCACCGTAGAGGATCGCAACGAACCAGTACCAGATGTACTGCCACGGCGCTTGATAGACGTAGTTAATGGAGCGGCTCAAGGCATCGAAGGTATCGCTGCTATCGCCTTCGACGCTGAGCGTCGGGTACATGAGCGGGTAGCCGACGAGGCCGACGAGGAAGACGGCCATGATCGCGCCGCCGAGGATGATCAACGGCAGGCCGAGACCGAAGAACACGACATCGCCGACGACCGGGATCAAGGCCACGAGGCCGTACAGCATGAGCCCCACGGCCACCGCCCCGACGATCAGCAACGGCACCATCGGAGCCAGAAGGTAGTTCACGTAGCGGTTGGCGACGAAGCGGACCGTTTGCCGCATCGTGACCGGACCCTTGTTCGCCAGTTGAATTGCGGCTAACCGCGTGATGATTCCGCCGAAGAAGCCCCAAACCACGAGGCTCCAGAGCAGCGCCAGGAACAAATAGACCCGCGTCATCCCGCTGACGCCGGGCGACACGATCTTCGTGACAGGAATCAGAAGCTTGACGAGCGGTTCCATGAGTACGGGAACGGAACCGGTGATGAATCCGCCGATGGAGTCGCCGCGTTCCGCGGCCGATCCGCCGATCACGTTGGTCGCGAAGAGGAACGGGTTCGGCCCGCGGTATTCGTCCCACGGCATGGCGCGAAGCCGGCCCGGCGGCGTGGAAGCCTTCCCGAAGGGCAACTTCTCTGTCGGGGCCTGACCGGCCTCGGCTGGAGCCGCGAGGTCCGCGAGTACCCGCCACTGAGCGTAGTCGGCGTCGAATTTCTCTTTGCCTTTCTCGACGAAGTCCGCTTCCTTGTACGGTTCCTCGGGGGCACCATCCTTCGCTGGCTTCTTCTTGCCTTCGTACTCCTTCTGGATCACGGAATTGCTGTAGGCCGCGTCGCTGTTGCGTTCGGGTGCCTTCGAGTAGAAGATGGCGGAGAGGATGAACCATCCCACGGACACGGCGAGGATGCCGGCGGCGGCGGCGAGTAACTTCCGCGGGTCGAGGGCGACCTGGAAGCAGCGGAAGAGTTCGATCCACGGGAACGAAGCTCGAACGCTGAAGGTTCCGGTTGCGCGGTCGCGACCATCGGCCATGCTGACTCCTCGATCGAGATGTTGGTATCCGTCCGCGGCGCGACTACGGCCGGCACGGGACGGGGCCAATTATACCACGCAAGGCGAGTGCGGCAACTCGCGAGTTCCGGCCGCTTCCCGACCCGTCATCAGTTTCCCCTTTTCGTCGCCGTTCTTCCGGAACCACGCCACGACCAGCAGCACGCTATCGACCGTGCCGGGGCCGAGAATCGTGGGGGCGATTGGCCCTGTGAAGATCGCGCGGATCAGGGTCGCCGCGCGTTCGCGGGTCTCGTCGCAAATCGGAGATGCGATCACCGCTCGCACCTGCCCGCGGTGGATCAGGTACCAGCGTTCGTTCCCATCGTCGCCAGTGAGCGGATAGACGAACGAGTTCATCGTGCGGGCCTTCCGCAGAAGTGCCAGCCGGTCGTCGAGCCACTGCAACGATTTCAAACGATCCCGCAAAGCCGTCGCCTTTTCGAACTCAAAGCGGCTCGCGGCTTCCTCCATCATCTGCTGCACCGTGGCGAGCAAACTCCGGTCGCGGCCATCGAGGAAGGCTTTCATCTTCCGAACGCCGCTGCCGTACTCGAGTCGCGTACACGACCCAACGCAGGGCCCGATGCACGTCCCAATTTCAAACCGCAGGCATTTCGGAGCGCGATCCAGCGGGAAGAGGTCGGCCTGATCCGCGAAGGCCATCGGCACGGTACTCGCGCAGTCGCGCAGCTTGAACCAGTCGTTGAGCCGCCGCACCGCTTCCTCGGAACGGTACCACGTCGTCAGCGGGCCGAAGCACGCGGCTTCCTTCCCCGTGGGCGACTTGGTCACGAAGGCGAACGGAGCGGGTGCTTTCCCGACGCAAAGGTAGTGGTGCCGCGAGCGCCCCGGGAGGCCGAGCACGTTGTAGCGCGGGCGGAGGCGTTGAATCAGTTCCAGTTCGCGGAGCAGTGCCGCGAACTCGTCGCCGGTCTGTTCCCAGACGAGCATGCGGGTGCGTTCGAGGATCTTGCTGGCCTTCGGATCGCGGCTATTCTCGCGGAAGTAGCTGAGCAGCCGGGCGCGGAGGTTCTTGGCTTTGCCGACGTAGATGAGCTTGCCGCGAACGTCGAACATGCCGTAGACGCCGGGTTGCCGAGGCGCGTGATCGCGGACCCCGCGTTTGAGCCGGGCTGGCTTACTCCCGCGAAGGCGGCGACCGACGATGGCTTCGTCTGCCGGGCGGAACAGGCTCGGTCCGAAACCGATGAAGGCGGTCGAAGGGAACAGGCGTTGCGTGGCCCCATCCTGGGGTAGCCGCTTCATGCGGTGGCTCCTGGTGCGCGATCCTCACGAGAGCACGATACCCGACAGGCGAACTCGATAGAACGCAAGTATACCCGCGAGGCTCCCGGCAACAATGGATGCGACCGAAACGATCCTGTTCTTCTACGGCAGCTTGAAGCGAGGCTACTCGAACCACCACCGCATCGCGGGACAGAAGTATCTGGCCGACGCCGTTACGCGGCCGTGCTACCGCATCATCGAACTCGGCCAGTACGGCGGTATGATCCGCGACGCGAACGGCTTCGCGGTGAAGGGCGAACTCTGGTCTCTGGATGCCCAATGCCTTGCGGAGGTAGACGAGTTTGAAATGGGCGAAGGGCTCTGGCAGCGGATGCCGATCGAGGTCGAAGGCCACAACGGCGTGCAGTCCTATTGCTGGACCGGCGAAGTGCCCGACGGCGTGCGGTCGAGCAATTCGTGGCCGTTCGTTTACAGCCCCAGCACATCCGACATCGAGTAGCGACCGGCACTCTTGGTCGCCAGGAACTTCGCGGCGAGCAGCGCCCCGCGCGTGTAGCTATCGCGGCTGTGCCCTTTGTGAACGAGTTCGAGCGTCTCGCCGAGCGTGGTGAAGATGATGGTGTGTTCGCCGACGTTGTCGCCGCCGCGAACGGCGTGGATGCCGATCTCCTCGGCGGTACGTTCGCCGACGATGCCTTCGCGGCCGTGAACGAAGTTGCCGCCGCCGAGCGCATCGCGAACGATCTCGGCGAACTGCGCCGCCGTGCCGCTCGGCGAATCCTTCTTGAAGCGGTGGTGCCGCTCCACAATTTCAACGTCGAACCCCTTCCCCTTCAGCGACTCGGCCGTGAGCTTGACGAGTTTGAACAGCAGGTTGACGACGAGGCTCATGCTCGGGGCAAAGAGGATCGCGGTGTCGTGCGAGGCTTCTTCGATCTCGGTTTTCTGGGCGGCTGTGTGCCCGGTGGTTGCGACGACGAACGGCACTTTCCGCGCGACGCAAGCGGGCAGAATCGCCATCGTGCCTTCGGGCACGGAGAAGTCGATGACGCAATCGATGCGGGTGGTGAGGGGCAGCGCTCCGACGATGGGCACGCCGATGTTGCCGATGCCGGCGAGTTCGCCGGCATCTTTGCCGATGAGCGGGTTCTTGGGCGAATCGATGGCTGCGACGACCTGGAGGTCGCCGTCTTCGTGGGCGAGTGCGACGAGCCGCTGCCCCATTCGCCCGCAGGCACCGTTAATGGCGATGTGTGTTTTCATAGATGTTCCCCCTGGGATTTGTTGCCGAACGCATCCGGGTTCTGCAACGGGTCCGTGTGAGGATCACCCAGCCAGAACTCATCGGGAAGGGGGTCGTCGAAATCTGGGGCCATGACCGCCGCTCCCGGGTGCATACCCAAAATCCGCAGACCGCCGGCCGACATGGAGATGAGTCGCATCGGCGGTTGGCCGGCGGCTGTGATCACGACCTCGTCGCCGCGCTCTGTTATCGATACTGCGTCCGCGAATCGCGTGGCCAGTTCGTTCACATCCATGGTGATGATAGCCATAGATACCTCTGACTCCAGGATAGCGCTCGACCGCTCATGGAGCTTCCCACTTTGGAAACAGGAGCCAAACCAAAACGAATAGCACAAGCGGGATCAATGTAACCCCCAACAGCAACGACCATCGCGCTCGTATTCTCCGCTCATGCATACAGTTCGATCGCCTTGATGATCTCGTTCAGGTCGTTGGGCACCTGCACGGCGCGGTTCGCAAATGCCACGCGCTTGACGCCGCGCTTGCCGAGCTTCTCGTCGAAGGTCTTCGGGTCGGAACTGTGATAAGCCACGGTCGCATCCGAATCCTTGAGTACGTGCCCCGTCAAGACGCAGACGACCCGATCGGAGGGCGCGATCACACCCTCCTTCACCAGTTTACGCAGGCCGGCCACACTCGCGGCACTCGCCGGCTCGCAGCCGAGGCCGCCAGCCCCGACCTTCGCCTTCGCATCGAGAATCTCGGTATCGGTCGCCTCGCGGACTACGCCGCCGCAACGATCGAGCGCCCGCAATGCCTTGGGGAGGTTCACGGGCCGGTTGATCTCGATGGCGCTGGCGAGCGTATCAGCGCGGAGGTTGCCCGCGTCCATCGCCTTGAAATAGCCCTCGTACTTGGGCCGGTCGATATCGCCGCCGTTCCAGCGCAGGCCCTGCTTCTCGTAGAGTTGGAAAAAGGTACTTGCCCCGGCTGCGTTCACAACCGCCAATCGCGGTGCCCGCGAAATCAGCCCGAGGTCCATCAGTTCGGCAAAGGCTTTGCCGAAGCTCGAGACGTTGCCGAGGTTGCCACCGGGCACCACGATCCAATCGGGCACCTCCCAGCGAAGTGCTTCGAGGATGCGGAACATGATCGTCTTCTGCCCTTCGAGGCGGAAGGGGTTCACGCTGTTGACGAGGTAGATGCCGAGTTGCCGGGACACTTCTTGAACGCGGCGAAGGGCATCGTCGAAGTCGCCGGCAATCTGCACGGTGAGCGCGGCGTGTTCCAGCGCCTGGCTCAGCTTCCCATAACTGATCTTACCCGAGCCGATGAAGATGACCGCCCGCATCAGGTTGGTCGCGGCACAATAAATAGCGAGGCTCGCGCTGGTGTTCCCGGTGCTGGCGCAAGCCGCCCGGCGAGCCCCGACGGTCTGAGCGTGCGTGAACGCCGCCGTCATTCCGTTGTCCTTGAAACTGCCGCTCGGGTTCATCCCTTCGTACTGCAGGAACAGACATCCCGGCTTCATCCCGACGTAGCTTCCCACGACATCGGCTCGCTGGCAAAGCGTCTGCCCTTCGCCGATGGTCATGATCTTGTCGTCGGGCGCGAACGGGAACAGTTGGCGGAAGCGCCAGACGCCGGAGAAGTCCAGCGGGATGTGGCGGTTCGACCACTTCGCCTCGAAATCCTTGAGCGATTTCGGCAGCGGGAGCCGGTTCCAATCGTAGGCCACGTCCAGGAGCCCGCCGCACTTCGGGCACGCAAACGACGTGTCCGAAAGGTCGGCGGTGGCTCCGCAGTGCGGGCTGATGCACTTCTGAAAAGCGAGTTCTCTCATCGTGGAATTGTTCTATCGGAGAGCGGTTCGTCAGTCCTGATACTCGGCCTTTCCGAAGCCGAGCATCGGGTAGAAGACGAATCCGAGCAAGGCCAAGCCGAGGCCGTAAGCCTCGCTGCGACCGAACCGCTTCGCCACTTCTTGGTTCACGAGAAAGACCGCGATGATCTGAACCGGTGGAATGAGTACGAGTACGAACCAGAGTTTACTCAGGCGGGCGACGTGAACGACCATCACGTAGATGTTGTAAATCGGCACGAGGGCGGCCCAACCCGGCAGGCCGGCCTTTTGAAAGATCCACACCCAGCCCACGAGCGCACTCGGCACCGTGACCGCGAGCCAAATCAGAAAATAGGGGAAGAGATCGTCCATGGTTCGCTCGTATTCTATGCCGCCAATCACTTCCCGCCGAGAACGCTCACCCGCGCCGGCGAACCGGCCACGTCGTCCAGTTCCACGCGCAAGTCGTCGGTCCGCTTCGCGCGATCCACGACCAGCGTCACCGTCACGATACCAGTCTTCAGATCGAGCGGCGTCTCGGCCTTCGCCTCGACCGGCTTGCCATCCACGAACATCGTGAGGCCAGTCGCGGAGTTGAACTTCAACTTGGCCGCGCCGGCGGTTGTCACGTCCAGTTGGAAGCGGACCACGGCGAGCGGATCGTTGCCGTTCCACACGACCAGTTTAGGCAGGTCGGCAAGGGGCAGGTCGCCGGAGACCTTGGAATAAAGCGGCGACCACGAGAAGGCATTGCCGGTCTCCGCGGCGGCGGCGAGCCGTGTGGTGCGGGCCAGGCTCATGTTCGGCGGCGTGCCCTCGATCAGTTGCCAACGGCGAACCACGCGGGCCTTGCTCGGTGCGTACGGCCCGAGCTTGCCGAGTTCCGAGAGGAAGCGCGTGAGGTCGGCAAACTCCTGCTTCGTCAGCGGGTCGGTGATCGCTTCGGGCATGATCGACTTCGTGTTGCCCCGCTCGACGATGTCCGCGGTCGGGATCGTGATCTGCTTGTCTTCGGGAGTGAGCAGCACGAGTTGGCCGTTGCCTTCGCGGACGGCGCGGCCCAGGAATACCTTATCGTCCGCAGTCACGACGCGGATGGCGTTGTAGCCTTCCTTGATGGCCTTATTGGGAAGCACGAGCGACTCGACGAGGTAATCGGGCTGAGCACTCGCGCCGATCGAGGTGAGGTCCGGGCCGACCTGCCCGCCGGCCCCGCCGACGCCGTGGCACGCTATGCACTGCAGTTCCTTGCGGCGGAAGATCGCTTCGCCGCGAACCGGGTCGCCGATCGCGGCCACATCCGCGACGAGTGCCTTCACCTCTTCGGGCGTGGCGGGTTTCTTGGCGGCCCCGAGCCCGCCGGCCTTGGCGAGCGCGGCTTCGAGCGGCCCGGCATCCTGCGCCGTGGACGACTTGATGGCGCGAACACCGAGCTTGGCGACATCGGCGGAGAGCTTCTTGCCGTCGAGCGCCTTGGCGAGCGCCGACGCCCCTCCCTTGCGGGACAGGAATGCGGAGTAGAGGTCACCCAGTTCGGTTTTCGCTTCTGTCGAGGTGAGGAATTCCGAGGCAGCACTCGCAGCATCCGCGAGGTTCATCGCCGTCAAAGCAGAAATTGCATCCTGCCGAGTTTCCGGGGGATGCTCCGCCGCAGTGAGTTTCCGGATGAATGCTAGCGATTTCGCACCGCCGAGATCGACGATAGCATCGATCGCAGACCTGCGGTCCACAGGGGTGCGCTTTGGATTGACGGCGCGTTCTTCGAGCTGATCGCGGCTGGCCTCCAGCTTCCACAAACCCATGAGTTGCACTGCGGCAAGTCGCGTCTCTTGAACGTCGGAGTAGCTGTAGTCGTAAAGGACCCCTGACAAGTCGCCATCCTTCTGAGTTGGCGAGGGCAAGGTGCGGCGTTGACGCGTATTATCTCCCAATGCCTTCAAGACCGCGAGGACGTGCAGAGTTTCGCTTCCCATTGTGCCATAGACGAGTACCTTCGGAACCTCATTGGGTCCGCCGAGCTTGGCGACTATCAGCCAGAGTTCCTTTCTCTGATTCACAGTGAGCTTCTCATTCTCCGCGAGTGCCAATAGCGGCTTGACGGCGTCCTGCGTACCGACCGCGTTCAGGGCGAAGGCCAGCTTCTTGGCGTCGCCGCCGAACGTGAGCTTGCCTTCCTTGAAGGCCGGCATCCAGTACGGTTCCAGTTCGCGGACGGTCAGCCAGAGTGCGTAATCGAGCACGCGATCCATCGGCATCTCGAGGGCCAGAAGAGCGAATTCGACCGCCCGCGCGGACTTCAGATTGGCCAGCGCCCGGATCACTTCCACCCGCACCTTGGGGTTTGCATGCTTGCAGTATTCTTTGAGCACTGCGAGCTTCTGATCGTCTTCGCCGCCGCAGCTTCCGAATGTTCGGACCACGCTCGGCAACACGTCGGTCGGGCCCTTCCCAAAGGCACCGTCCATCAAAAGCCCCCCCATCAGGTCGAAGTGCGCATCATCCGGTGTTTTGGCGTCCGGGAGAGCGGCATACTCGCCGAGGGATTCATAAACCCACATCGCTTCAAGCTCGTAACGCAGATCGCGATCCTTTGCCTCGAACGCGTTCCGAAGCCACTTCTTCAGTTCCGGCAGTACCTTCTCCCGACCGCGTTCCTTCAACACACGCTTTGCCTGAAGCCGCGTGTAGTCTTCGGGGTCCTTCAACCGCTCCAGCAATTCCGGAATCGTCGCATCCACCAGCTTTGGGCGCTCAACAAGCGGACGGCCCTTCGCGGTCACGCGCCAGATGCGGCCGTGCGTCTTGTCGCGGCGCGGGTCGCGGAAGTCCACTTCACCATGTTGGATAATCGGGTTGTACCAGTCGGCGATGTACAGCGCGCCGTCCGGGCCCATCTTCACGTCGATCGGGCGGAACGCGGGGTGGTCGCTCTTGATCACCTCGGTTTGCTCGCGGCTGGCGTAGGAGCTGCCGTCCGGCGACAGCTTGAACCGGCAGACGCGGTGGCCGCGGAAATCATTGGTGATGCAGTCGCCCTGCCAGTCGTCCGGGAAGTGGCGGCCGCTGATGATTTCGAGGCCGCAGAACTTCGGCGAGCCGGGGTTCAGGCCTTTGAGAATGCGCTGAGCGTGCGGGCCTTTCGATTCGAGGAAATACGCGCCGGGGATGGCGTGGTTGATGCCTTCGCCGCCGGCACCGTCGGTCACGAACGACTGGCCGTACTTGTCGAAGGCGTGGCCCCAGGAGTTCACCCAGCCGCGGGCGAAGACGTCCAGTTCGCACGTCTCGGGGCGGAACTTCCAGATGCCGCCCGCGTTCAGCCGCTTCACCCCCGTCGGCGTCTCGATGTGGCTGTGAATGTAGATCGACTGGTTGAAGTACAGGTTGCAGTCCGGGCCCCAGCGGAAGGTGTGGATGATGTGGTGCGTGTCTTCGGTGCCGAACCCGGAGAGCAGGATGCGTTTCTTGTCGGCCTTCTGGCCGGGCTTGGAGGCGGAGAGGTGGACGATCTCGGTGCTGTTGGCGACGTAGCAGCCGCCATCGCCCGGTTCGATGCCGGTGGGAATGAGCAGGCCGTCCGCGAAGACGGTGGTCTTGTCGGCTTTGCCGGTGCCCTTGGTGTCTTCGAGGACGATGATCTTGTCGTTGGCGCGTTCGCCGGGCTTGATCTGCGGGTAAATTTCGCTGGTGGCGACCCAGAGGCGGCCCTGCGGGTCGAAGTTCATCTGGAGCGGCTTAGCCAGCAGCGGGTCCGCGGCCCAGAGCGTGACCTCGAATCCGGGCGCGACGATGAACGACTTGCGCTCGATCTCGGGATCGGGGTCCGGGATCTTGGCGTCGCGCTGGGCGAAGGCGGCGCTTGGGAAAACCAGTGCAATCGCAGCGACGATGCGGTACATATTTGCCCTTATAGATTAGCCGCGAGGCGCAGTCTGCGGAGCCGAGCGTGTGGGAGTTGCCGCGCTCCGCTCCGAGGACTGCGCGTCGCGGCTAATCGGTGAGGTTACGAATGACCACGTTTGGGCGGGTTTGCCGTCCTTGATCGGGTTCCGTTCCACATATCGTATCGCGCGGGTCACGTCGCCTTCCTGGAACAGGAAGACTTTCCATTCGCCTCGGGTCCAGCACTTGGCTTCTCCACAGAAGGGATGAATCTTCTCGTCGATCAGTTGTTTGGTCGCGGCACCCTTCAACTGGATGACCACGTTTTCCACGGAGAGCCGGAATGGACCGGTCACAAGATGCACGTGTTCGGGCATGATGGAACACGCCCAGACCGACAGCCCAGATTTCGCGACGTATTCCGCGAAGCCTCGGCCCACCGCACGGGCTTGAACGCCGGTGAATTTCACGGCTGGCCGCGTCAGCGATTCCTTGGCGGCCAATCGAGCCTCCCGATCGTGAATTCGTCCTGCGACGGAACGTCGTTCGTCGGTCTTGGTGGCCTTGCCGGCCGCGAGGAACAGTTCCCACGCGCCGACGAAATCGGACCACGAACCGCGCGGATCGTTGGGCAACCAGAACCCATACGCGCTGAAAATGATGTGGTACCCTCGGACCATATTCCACCATACAGATTAGCCGCGAGGCGGAGTCCTCGGAGCCGAGCGCGGGGGAGTCGCCGCGCTCGGCTCCGAGGACTGCGCGTCGCGGCTAATCTTTGAGTTTTTTGCGGATCTTCTCGATTTCGTCGTCGGCCTTGGCCACCAATGGTTCGAACTGTTGGATCTCGACGGCGTTATTGCCCTGCTCGTGCTTGCGGAAGCCGAGCAGGTACGTCTCATTTTCTGGCCGCCACCGATGGAAGAACAGTTCGTTCTTGGCGACGATGGCCTGGCGAAGTGGTTCGAGTTTTTTCCAGTCGAGCGTATGGGGCACCGCAGGGTTAAGACTCTGGAGAAATAGGCTGGCAGCCTTACAGTACCCGACCTCATTGAGGTGAACACCGTTATCGGTTAATGATGGCCCTCTTATTTCCAAGGCTTGGAAATACTCCTCCGGGTTGGCATGCAGGTCCGTGAGTCCGAGATTGCGCAACTTACTAAACCGTCGAATCACTTCCGAATACCGAGTCAGTTCGCGGTTCCGCATGGCAGGGTCTGGCAACGGTTGTGACTTGCGAAACGGCAGCGGAGTGAACAGCACCACCCGTGCCTTCGACGGCTTCAGTGCATCCAGCAGTTTCTCCAAACCCTTCTCGAACTTCGGCAAGCCAGCCTCGCCCTCGAACGATTCATTCGTGCCGTAGCTCACGAAGATCACCGTCGGCTTCAGTTCCAGAGTCAGGCTCACGAGACGCTCGAAGCCCTTGGCGGCGTTCTCGAATCCGGCGCGGGCGTCACCGTGGACGGTGTCCCCGGACCAGCCGAGGTTGCGCATGGTGAACTGCTTATCTGGGAAGGCGGCGTGGAGTGCCGTTTCCCAGTAGCCGTAACGCTGTTCGCGTTCGACGAGCGTGTTGCCGATCCAGACGATGCGGTCGCCGTCGGCGATTTCAAATTTGGGTGCGGCGGCGGGTTGAACTAACGCAACGACCAGAGCGGCGGGGAGGAACACGGTGAAACTCCGTGAAGGTGGGGATCAGGACAAGGTAGCCGAGAATCGGGCGAATGGCGAGGCGGCAAAAACTTGTCCGCTTTTCCGGTTGCGAACCGTCCGCACCCCGGCTACTATCGGTACATGGTGAGTCGCATCGCGCGGCCCATCTCCTGCCGGTCGTGTTTCCAACACACACCAACCTTCCGCCTGTCCGCGTTCTTGGGAGCCTATTCATGTTCACCCTTCACGGTGGTCGCCAGAAGTTCTGCGACGGCGTCAATCGCCGAAACTTCCTCCAGATCGGTGCGTTCGGAGCCGGGCTGTCGCTCGCCGACATGCTCCGCGCTCGTGCCGCACAGCCGGGCAACGACCCGCTGCCGCGAACCAGGAGCAAGTCGGTCGTCATGATCTACCTGCCCGGTGGCCCCTCGCACATCGACATGTACGATCTCAAACCGGAAGCTCCCGCCGAGTTCCGAGGCGAATTCAAACCGATCCAGACCAGTGTGCCCGGCATCCAGATCAGCGAGCACATGCCGATGCAGGCTCGCATGATGGATAAGCTCTCCCTCGTTCGCTCCATCGTGGCCAACGACGAGCACTCCGACTCGTACGTGATGACCGGTTATACTGAACAGGTGAACCGCGCGGCCAGCGGCGGCCAGCACCCGTCGATCGGCTCCGTGATCTCGAAGACGCGAAGCGGGTCGAACAACGACGTGCCGCCGTTCGTGAGCCTGCGCGGCATGGGCGTCGGCACCGAACCCGGCTTCCTCGGCATCGCGCACCGCCCCTTCACGGCGGAGGGCCCCGGCATCCAGAACCTCAGACTTTCCAACGGTCTCACCGGCGAGAAGTTGGGCGATCGCCAGGATCTTCTCGGCCGCTTCGATACCGCTCGCCGCGAGATCGACGCCAGCGGCACCATGAAAGGCATGGACGCGTTCAGCGGCCGCGCCTTCGACATGATCGCTTCCGGCGTCGTCCGCAATGCTCTCGACGTGAAGAAGGAAGACGTGCGAACCCGCGACCGCTATCAGGGCGTCGAACAGTTCCTCAGCACGCGGCGGCTCATCGAAGCCGGCGTCGGCTGCGTCACCCTCAGCTACGGCGGCTGGGATACGCACAGCAGCAACTTCAAGACCTTGAAGAACCAACTGCCCGTGCTCGATCGCGGCATCGCCAACCTGATCCAGGATTTCCACGATCGCGGCATGGAAGACGACGTGATCACGGTGGTGTGGGGCGAGTTCGGCCGCACGCCGAAGATCAATTCGAGCGACGCGGGCCGCGACCACTGGTCGCCCGTGATGAGTGCGATGATCGCCGGTGGCGGGTTGAAGATGGGCCAGGCCATCGGTTCGAGTTCGGCTCGCGGCGAGTACCCGAAGGACCGCCCGTTCAAGGTGCCGCACGTGCTCAGCACCGTGTACCACGCCCTGGGCATCGACGCCTCGCAAACGTTCAACAACGGCACCGGTCGCCCGATGTACATCCTCGACGACCGCACCAAGGTGGACGAACTGGTCTAACTGCTTCGCCGCTCGCGTGGCTCTGCCGCCGGGGTTCATCCCGGCGGTTTTCGTTGGTAGGATGAAGGAATGAGTTCTTCCACGTCTGAAATTCGAGTCTCGCTCGCCGCCGAAGTCGCGGTGGGCGAAGACACGCTGTCGGTGGAATTGTCCGATGGCCGGACCATTGCCGCCCCATTGGCTTGGTTCCCTCGCCTCGAAACCGCCACGTCCGAGGAACGAGGCAACTGGCGGCTCATCGCCAACGGTCGGGGCATTCACTGGCCGGCGCTCGATGAAGACATCAGCGTTGCCAATCTCCTGGCCGGTTTGCCCTCCACCGAGAGCCACTCATCCTTCAAGAAGTGGCTGGCAGGTCGTCCAAGGCTTCAAAACTAGCAGATGTCCATTTCCCGCGATTCGCGAACGTACACGGCTCGCTGGGTGTTCCCCGTGAGCGGCGCGCCGCTCGCGAAGGGCACCATTACCGTTCGCGGCGAGACCATCGAAACGGTCGATCCCCACGGCGTGCGAACGCCGGACGAAGACCTCGGCAACGCGGCCATCCTGCCTGGCCTCGTGAACCCGCATACTCACCTCGACCTCAGCGGCGCTCGCGGCCTCATCCCGCCGACCGACCCGGATCACTTCACCGACTGGCTCCGCGGCGTGATCGACTATCGGCGAACCCACACGTTCGAGCAGACGCAGGTGGACATCCACGCCGGCCTCGCGGAGTGCATGAAATTCGGCACCACCCTAATCGGCGACATAGCCACCGAAGGAGCAAGTTGGGATGCAGTGTGTGAAGCGAAGACGCGGGCGGTGGTGTTTCGAGAGTTGATTGGCTTGAGCGAGGAACGTGCAGCAAGTGCAGTGGAAGCGGCAAGAGAGTGGTTCGACTCTCGAATCGAAAGCTCAACTCTCCGAGCCGGCTTGAGTCCACACTCGCCGTATAGTGCCAGGTGGACCATCTTTCCAGGTGCAGGGCAGATTGTCCGCGTCAAGAAGCGACCGACTGCGATTCACCTCGCCGAGTGGCGGGCGGAAATCGACCTCATCGAATCTCAACGCGGTCCCCTCGTCGCCTTTTTGCAGGAACTCAACGCCTGGGACAAAGACGGCCTGAGCAAGCAACTCACTGGTGTCATGAAGGGATGCGATCAGCGTCAGCCCAAGCTCTTCATCCACTGCAACCACCTGGCACCGTCGACTCGCATTCCGCGGAACAGCACCATCGTCTACTGCCCGCGGACGCACGCTGCGTTCCGCCATCCGCCGCATCCGTTCCGCGAGTTCCTCCATCGCGGCGTTCGCGTCTGCCTCGGTACCGACAGCCTCGCCTCCAACCCGGACCTCGACATCCTCGCCGAGGCTCGCTTCGTTCATGCGAAGTACCCCGACTTCCCGGGCGATTCGCTCCTGAAGATGATCACGCTCTCCGGCGCGGAGGCGCTCGGGTGGGCGAACGAAACCGGCAGCCTGGAACCGGGAAAGTCGGCGGACTTCGTGGTAGTTCCGTTGCCGAATCGCGAGGCGAGCGATCCGCACGAGTTGTTGTTCGCGGATCACGCGGCCGATCGCCGCACGATGTTCCGCGGCGAATGGCGATAGCACCCGTACATCTGCTCGACGCGAGTCAGTCGGCACGTTAACTTGAACTTGAAGTTCAACTTCACTTTCACAGCAATCGAGGGGAGCCGATGAAAACGATCACGATGCTCGACTTCCGGCTCCATGCGGAGAACATCATTGCCCAGGTCCAAAAGGGTCAGCGAATGATCCTCACTCGGCGGGGCAAGCCGGTCGCTCGCCTCGAACCTATCGCCACCGAAACCGTTGCCGAGAACGATCCCTTCTACAATCTCGCAGAACTGAGCGATTCGTCGGGCAAATCGCTGAGCAACCCCGAGATCGACGAGATCCTCTACGGCCAATGAAATCATCGTGCTGTTGAAGCAAATCAAATGACTCGGGGACCACATCACTCCTTCGGCGGCACGAAATCCGCGATGTACAATTGCGTCGGCGAGCGGCCGTCGCGGCTCGTGGTCCACATCAACTTCGAATAGTCCGGCGAGAAGACCGGCAGCACATCCTGACCCGGTGCGTGCGTAATGCGCGTGGTCTTGCCGGTCTCGAGGTTCATCCAGAAGAGGTCGTAGTTGGGCCGGGCCGTCGAGTCGGAGTGGTCCGCCGCCGTGTAGATGATGTGCTTGCCGTCCTTGTACCAGTACGGCGCCCAGTAGACCCACTTGTCGTTGTCCGTGAGCGCCTTCTCGCCGGTGCCGTCCGCGTCGATCGCGTAAATCTGAAGGCGATCCTTTTCCTTGCGATCGGAGCGGAAGATAACTTTCGTTCCGTCGGGTGAGAAGAACGGCCCGCCGTTGTAGCAGTTGAGTGCGGTCGTGAGTTGCTTGGAACCGGTGCCGTCCGCGTTCATGATGAACAGTTGCACGTTGCCCGCGTTGCCCGCGCTGTAGACGATCTTCTTCCCGTCGGCGGAGTAACTTCCCTCGGCCGTGTAAACCTTGGCGTCCGGCGTCAGGCACTTGATCTCCGTGCCGTCCGGGTTCGCCTCGTAGATCTTCATGTGAGGGTCGAAACTCCACGAGTAGCGCCGCGGAGGCGTCCCTTTCTTGCGGTCTTCTTCCCGCTGTTTGAACTCTGCTTCCTGATGCTTCTTCGCGTCCGGGTCGCCGTGGCTGGAGGCGAAGATCACGCGCTTGCCGTCCGGGCGGAAGTAGGAGCAAGTGGTGCGGCCCATACCGGGGCTGATGCGGAGGGGTCGCCCGTTGGGCAGGTCCTGGACGAAGATCTGGTAGAAGGGGTTGCCGGTGTCTTTCTCTTCGGCCTGGAAGATGGCGCGCTTGCCGTCGGGCGAGAAGTACCCTTCGCCGGCGCGAACGAAGTCGCGAGACACCTGCGTAATGTTCTTAAGGTGTGCCGCCTCGGCCACCTTCCAATCGTCGGCGGGTTCGGCACCGACAGTCAGCGCGAGGGAAAACAGGAGTCCGTGCATGGCGAGGTTCCTCTTGGCGAACGGGAGCCGAATCGAGGCTGCGAGTGTCTTTCTACTGAACCCGAGGTTCGTGAAATCGCGACTCGCGGGAAGCGTCGATATCCGAGGGTTCCCGCGTTCCGACCTATGATGTTCCCATGCCCGCCGACCGCGATCGATCCTCTGCCGCCGATATCGTGTTCACTGCCGTGAGCCCGGCGTTGATCATGATGATGGTCGGCAGCCTCGTCTACTTCCTCATCACGGTGCTGCCGACCGGCGAGTACAAAGAACGCCTCCAGTACACGACGTTCTTCTTCGTGTTCGGTGCGGTACTCGTGGCCCGAATCGCGATCCAGGTGGACGCCGGGCGGGCCTCGATCTACGGCCTCGGCCTCGCCCTCGCCACGTTCTTCGCCATGAATGCGTTCGTCGAATACCCCGCGAGCACGGGCCTCAAATCCTTCGGCTGGCTCCTCAACATCGGGTTCATGGCCCTGATTTGGTTCAGCGCCCACAAGCTGACGTGGGACTGCACGCACGTGAACGAGAACCGCGACGCCTCGGGCCGCGGGCTCCTTGCGGCCTCGGGCCTTGCCGAGAGCGACACCTCGACACAAGCACCGGAGGAACGGGCCGACGATCCCCCGATTAGCAAGAAGAAGAAGCGCAAGAAGAACTCCGAGCCCAAGCCCTCGGCGTTCAGTTCTTGGACGGCTCGCTGGTGGGCGCATTACGAGAAGGGTAAGGACAAGCCGCACACGCCGGGCGTGTGGGTCGTCTACTTTTCGCTGGCCGCGTTGCCGCTCTTCGCGATCGGTCAGTCGCTGATTCCAGCAGAAGACGAGGACCGCCGGCGAGCGACGTTCCTACAAATGGCCGTCTACGTGGGCAGCGGCCTCGGGCTCCTCGTCACCACCAGTTTGCTCGGCTTGCGGCGCTACTTGAAGCAGCGAAAGGCGAAGATGTCCGGGTCGCTCACGGCCGGGTGGCTCGGCCTCGGAGCCGCGCTCATCGTCTTCTTCCTGGTCGTTGGTGCGTTCCTCCCGCGGCCTTATTCCGAGGTGCCGTGGTTCGGTTTGCCTCAAGCTGGGAAGTCCGAGCGGGAGGCTTCGAAGTACGCGAAACTCAGCGACTCGGCGGGCAAGGGCGAGGGTGCCGACGGCGAGGTCACCGAGAAGGGGAACGGCAAAGCTTCCGGCAAGAACGGCGAACCGGGAGGCAACAAGGGCGAGAAAGGAAGCGGCGGTAAAGGGCAAGGAAAGGGCAAAAGCGATTCCAAAGGTAACTCGAAGGGCGGCGATTCCAAGGGCTCCGATGCCAAGAGCAACGACCCCGCCAACAAGGGTCAGGACGAAGAGGCCGACAAGGACAAGGACGAACGGGAAGGCCGAACGGCCGAGAACGAACGCGAAGCGAAGGACGCTCAGGGTAAAGGGGACCGCGGCAAGCCGACCGGCAAAACACCCGAGACCAAACTCGGGGCCGCGGTTCAGCAGGTCGCCAAGGTGCTCAAGTGGATCGTGCTCGCGATCGTGATCTTCCTCGTGGTCGTCGGGAACGTGCTGGTGCTTCTCAAGTATCTGGCCCCGTTCACGGCGTGGGCCCGGAACCTGCTCGACGCGCTGAAGAACTGGTGGGCCGGGCTCTTCGGTAGAAAGACGAAGGCGCGAGCGGCGGCGAGTGCGGAAGCCGATCCACGTGGGCAGAAGCGACCGCCGCCGTTCGCGAGCTATTCCAATCCGTTCGCCGATGGGAGTGCCGAACGGCGCGACGCGGAGGAACTGGTCGAGTACACGTTCGAGGCGTTCGATTCCTGGGCCTGGGATCGCGGGAAGGGTCGGCTACCGGTCGAGACGCCCCTCGAATTCGCCGTGCGTGTCGGAGCCGAGCACGAGGACTTCGATCAGGCCGTGCGCCGCATGGCGAACCTCTATGCACGGGTCGCTTACGCGGAGGGTGACCTTCCCGAAGAAACGATTGCCTTTCTGGAACAGTTCTGGGAACAACTGGTACATGGAGTTCACGCGCCGCTTGCGACTTCGCGCTAGCGTGGGCTCCCAGGAGCAGACTCCGCTGAGTTGAAACTGGCAAGCCGGTGTTCCCGAGTGTACATTCACCACATCCGCGTTCCACGTTCAATCTGAAAATCGGCTGCGGGGCGCTGGAGTTGCTTGGAACACTCCAAAGCTCGAATTCGGCACGCAGCGTTACTGCGATCGGCAAACTTGCCAGATGTCTTGGCAGGAACTGCCGCGCAAACGCGCAAATGGCTTTGAAAACTCGGGAACCCTCTCCGTGAATGACAAACTATTCGACACCTATGCTCGTCACGGCACGGCGTGGGATGAACTCTTCGATTGCAAGGGCGGCCCCCATTCCCACTGCGCCACGCTCGTCGAGCGACTGGGCGAACTGCTCGTTACCGAATTCGCATCGAAGCGTGCTAGTGCCGACCTCGCCTTCGTGAATCAGGGAGTCACGTTCTCGGTCTACTCCGATCGCCGCGGCGTCGAGAAGATCTTTCCCTTCGACCTGATCCCGCGGCCGATTCCCGCGAAGGAATGGTACTCCGTCGAGGAAGGACTCATTCAGCGACTTCGCGCTCTGAATCTGTTCTTGAATGATGTCTATCACGATCAACGCATCTTGAAGGAAGGCCGAATCCCGGCGGACCTCGTGCTCGGTTCCAAAGGCTTTCGTCAGGAAATGGTGGGCTTCCTTCCGCCGGGCGGGGTGTACATTCACATTTGCGGCACGGACCTGATTCGCGATGCGGCCGGTCAGTTCGTGGTGCTCGAAGACAATGGCCGGACGCCGAGCGGCGTGAGCTACGTGCTCGAAAACCGGGCCGTCATGAAGAAGGTCTTCCCGCAGTTGTTCGCCGATTGCCGCGTGAAGCGGGTCGAAGACTATCCGCACCAACTGCGCGAAGCACTGGCATCAGTAGCTCCGGTAGGTGCTGGCAGCCCGCCGTGCGTCGTGGTACTCTCGCCCGGCCAATACAACTCGGCCTACTTCGAACACAGCTTCCTGGCTCGGCACATGGGCGTCGAACTCGTCTTCGGTGCCGACCTCTTCGTTCACGAAGACGTCGTGTACTTGAAGACGACCCGCGGCCCGCAGCGCGTCGATGTGATCTACCGCCGGCTCGACGACGACTTCCTCGATCCGGAGGTCTTCCGCCCGGACAGCTTGCTCGGCGTGCCCGGCTTGTTTCGCGCCTACCGGGCCGGAAACGTGACGCTCGCCAACGCCGTGGGCACCGGAGTCGCCGACGATAAAGCCGTTTACCCTTACGTCGAAGAAATGATTCGGTTCTACCTCAGCGAGGAGCCGATTCTCAAGAACGTGCCGACGTACATCTGTGCCCGCCCGGACGATTGCAAATACGTACTCGACCACCTCAACGAATTGGTCGTGAAGGCCGTCAACGAATCGGGCGGATACGGGATGCTCATGGGCCCTTCAAGTACGGCGGCTCAGCGGGCCGAGTTCGCGGCGAAGGTGAAGGAAAACCCCCGAAACTACGTCGCGCAGCCGGTTGTAACGCTCAGCACCTGCCCAACCTGGACGGAAGACGGCCCCGCACCCCGGCACGTGGACTTCCGCCCCTATATCATCACGGGAAAGTACACCTGGGTTCTGCCCGGCGGCCTGACCCGCACGGCATTGGTGAAGGGCTCGCTGGTCGTCAACAGCAGCCAAGGCGGCGGCAGCAAAGATACCTGGGTTCTGGAGAACGGTCGCTAACCGCCTCGCCGCTTGAGGCTTCGCGATTGAGGCCCCCGGTGCCCAATCGCAAAGCCGCAAGCGGCAAAACAATACATGATCTCACGAGTTGCGGAACACTGTTTCTGGCTGGCTCGCTACCTAGAGCGTGCGGAGAACACCGCGCGCGTACTCGAAGTCAACCACACGCTGCTCCTCGACTTCCACCTGCCCGTCGATCAGCAGTGGAAGCCGCTGCTCATCATCTCGGGCATCCACGATTTTGAAGACAAACCGACAGCGGAGAACATCCAGGAGTTCATGACCTGGGACCGCGACAATCCGTTCAGCATCGCGTCGTCGCTCTACTGGGCTCGCGAGAACGCCCGTATCATTCGCGAAGTGATCTCCGGCGACATGTGGGAGCGGATGAACTTCTACCACCTTTGGATGCAGGGGTCGCTGAGCCGGGGAACGTACAACGCGAGCCGCGTCGATTTCTACGCCCAGGTTCGCCGCGTGAACCAGCTTTTGCACGGCATCTGCGACTCGACCATGAGCCACGGCGAAGCGTGGGCCTTCTTCCAACTCGGCACCCACCTCGAACGCGCCAGCCAGATGGCCCGCATCCTCGACGTGAAGTACCACATGATCCTGCCGACGCTCGAAGACGTCGGCACCCCGGCGGACAACGCACACTGGCTCGCGATCCTCATGAGTTGCTCCGGTTACGAGCCGTTCCACAAGAAGGCCCGGACGCTGCCCGTCGATCCGGGTACGGCGGTGGCCGAGTTCTTGATCTTCGACGAACTGTTCCCGCGGTCGATCCATCGGTGCCTGTGGGAATGTGAAGCCGCGGCGGCTTCGTGTGCGGGGAACCTCGTGGGCCGCGAACCGACCGAAGCCGAACGCACCGTTGCCGGGCTCGTGGAGTGGCTCGATCAACGCAGCATTCAGGATGTGATTCGCGAGGGTCTGCACGAAACGCTGACGCACATCGTGGACCGAATCAACGAGATCGGCCACGCGATTCAACGCACGTTCTTCGCGGCGGAAGTTAAGCCGCCTGCCCCGAGACAATGGCAGAGCCAAAGCCAATCGTAGACCTGCCCGCGCCGAAGCCGCCCAGGGTGCGCGAAGCGCGACCCTGGGCTGAGGAATGAAACCCCTTCGGGGTTAGGGTGTATTAGGTTTTTACCCCGAAGGGGTTGTAGCCCTCAGCCCAGGGTCGCGCTTCGCGCACCCTGGGTGTTGCGGGTCCGAGTCGCTCAAGGAATATCATGGGTATCCGCGTCGCTCTTTCCCACATCACGCGCTATAAGTACGATCGGCCCGTCGCGCTGATGCCGCACGTGGTGCGGCTGCGGCCCGCGCCGCATGCTCGCACGCCGATCCTCAGCTACTCGCTGAAGGTCGAGCCGAGCCCGCACTTCCTGAACTGGCAGCAAGACCCGTACAGCAACCACGTCGCCCGGCTCGTCTTCCCCAAGCCCGCCAGCGAACTCGCCGTCACCGTCGATCTCATCGCCGACCTCACGACCATCAACCCATTCGATTTCTTCGTCGAAGACTCCGCGACGAACTACCCGTTCCAGTACGATGAGGCCCTGGCGAGGGAACTCGTCCCCTATCTGGAAACGCTTCCGCTCGGCCCGAAACTGCGCGAACTGATCGCGAGCCAGCGGCAAAACAAGATGCCGATGAACGACTTCCTGGTCGGGTTGAACCGGAGCGTTCAACAGCACGTCGGCTACGTGATCCGCATGGAACCGGGCGTTCAAGCACCTGAAGAAACGCTCGAACTGGCTTGCGGTTCGTGCCGCGATTCGGCCTGGCTGCTCGTCCAACTGTGCCGGCATCTCGGCCTCGCGGCCCGGTTCGTGTCCGGTTACCTCATACAACTCGTTGCCGACGAGAAGCCCATCGAAGGCCCGGAAGGCCCGACCGCGGACTTCACCGACCTCCACGCCTGGACGGAGGTTTACCTTCCCGGCGCGGGGTGGGTCGGCCTCGACCCGACCTCCGGCCTCATGACGGCGGAAGGGCACATTCCGCTCGCTTGCACGGCCGACCCGCAGACTGCGGCCCCGATTGCAGGAGCGTTCACGTTCACCAAACTCCATGAAGACGACTCCGTGAAGGAAGAGTTCGAACACCACATGTCCGTGACGCGAATTCGCGAGGCACCGCGGGTCACGAAGCCGTACACGCCGGAACAGTGGCAGGCCATCGATTCGCTCGGCCGGCGCATCGATGCCGACCTGCGCGAGTGGGACGTGCGGCTCACCATGGGCGGCGAGCCGACCTTCGTGAGCATCGACGACCGCGACGCCCCGGAGTGGAACATCGCGGCTCTGGGCGGCAAGAAACGCGAACAAGCGATGACGCTCGTGAAGAAACTGCGCGACCGCTTCGCGCCGGGCAGCCTGCTGCACTTCGGGCAGGGGAAGTGGTACCCCGGCGAATCGCTGCCGCGCTGGGCGTTCAACTGTTACTGGCGACGCGACGGCGAACCGATCTGGAACGATCTCAAACTCGTCGCCAATGAATGCGAGAAGTACGCCTTCACCCCGGAGGATGCGGGGCGGTTCCTCCGCACGCTCGCCGAGGTGCTCGGCGTCGATCCGAAGTTCGCGATTCCGGCCTACGAAGATGCCTGGTACTACCTCTGGAAGGAACGCCAGCTTCCCGCGAACGTCGATCCGTTGAAGTGCAAGCTCGACGATCCCGAAGAGCGGACGCGTCTGGCGAAGATCTTCGAAGCGAAGCTCGGCACCGTCGTCGGGTACATGCTGCCGGTGCGGAAGGCGGACGCGTCGTGGGAATCGAGCCCGTGGCTCATTCGGAAGGAAAACCTGTTCCTGATCCCCGGCGACTCGCCGATGGGCTTCCGCCTGCCGCTGAGTTCGCTCACGTGGGAGGAACCATCGGCACGGCAGTTCATGCAGGAGCGCGATCCCTTCGCGCCGCGCGGGCCACTGCCGCAATTTCAGATGGCGAGCGGCCCGCGTGAGCCGGCTGTTCCCGCGATGAACAGCCGGCTCACGCCGGCCGCTCGCCCGGAAAATCTCGTTCGCACGGCACTCTGCGTCGAGCCGCGAAACGGCACGATGCACGTCTTCCTGCCGCCGGCGCGCAAGCTCGAAGACTACCTCGAACTCGTCGCGGCCGTGGAAGCCACCGCGGCTCAACTCAAGATGCCCGTGCTGATCGAAGGCTATACGCCGCCCTCGGATCACCGCATCAACAACTTCTCGGTCACGCCCGATCCCGGCGTGATCGAGGTGAACATTCACCCGGCGCACTCGTGGAAGGAATGCGTCGAGAACACGACGGCCGTTTACGAGGAAGCACGACTCACGCGGCTAGGGGCCGAGAAGTTCATGGTCGATGGCCGACACACCGGCACCGGCGGCGGCAATCACGTCGTCCTCGGTGGACCCACGGCCGCCGATAGCCCGTTCCTTCGCCGCCCCGATCTGCTCAAGAGCTTCGTCAGCTTCTGGAACAACCACCCGTCGCTCTCGTACCTCTTCAGCGGGCTCTTCGTCGGGCCGACGAGCCAACATCCGCGCGTGGATGAAGGACGGCACGACGCGCTGCGGGAATTGGAAATTGCCTTTGCACAGCTTCCCAAAAACCCCGGAGAATGCGTACCCTCATGGCTCGTGGATCGACTCTTCCGCAACCTGCTCACCGATTCCACAGGCAACACGCACCGCGCCGAGTTCTGCATCGACAAGCTCTTCAACCCGGAGAGCGCCAGCGGTCGGAACGGACTCGTGGAACTGAGGGCGTTCGAGATGCCGCCCAACTCGCAGATGAGTTGCGCCCAACAACTGCTCCTCCGCTCACTGGTGTCGTGGTTCTGGCGGAAGCCTTACGATCAGAAGCTGGTTCGCTGGGGCACCGCGCTTCACGATCAGTTCATGCTGCCCCACCACGTCGAGCAGGACTTCGGCGACGCCCTGGACGAACTCCGCACGCGCGGCGGATACGCCATCGACCCCGCGTGGTTCACGCCGCACATCGAGTTCCGCTTCCCCGTGCTCGGCACCGTCACGCATCGCGGCGTGAACCTCGAACTGCGAACTGCGATCGAACCGTGGCACGTGCTGGGTGAAGAATCGAGCGGAGGCGCGACGAGCCGCGACGTCGATTCGTCCGTGGAACGGGTGCAAGTGAAGGTCCGCGGGCTGACCGATCCGCGGCACGTGATCGCCTGCAATGGCCGTCGCGTTCCGCTGCGACCGACGGGCACCAACGGCGAGTTCGTAGCGGGGATTCGCTTCCGGGCCTGGCAGCCGCCGAGTTGCCTGCACCCGACGATCGCCGTTCACGCACCGCTCGTGTTCGACGTGTTGGATACCTGGAACAACCGCAGCATCGGTGGCTGTACCTACCACGTGGCCCATCCGGGCGGCCGCGCCGACGACGTGTTCCCGGTGAACGCATTGGAAGCCGAGAGCCGGCGGGTCGCACGCTTCTTTGCCTTCGGCCACTCGCCGGGTCCGATCGACGTGCCGCCGGAGGAATTCAGCCGCGAGTTCCCGAATACCTTGGACCTGAGGCAACCCGAGCCGCCCTGGGTGCCGACCCCGAGCGAGCAAGAAGTGGACGTGCCCGAGAACGAACTGGTCCGTGCCGGCGTGGAAGAGTAGCTCGTCGCAACCGGGCGAATGAGGATCGGACGTCGCTCCGCGACTCGAGCGACGCCTCGACCACTCACACCTTCACCGTCACGGTCTTCACTTCCGTGTAGAGTTGCAGCGCGTAGGAACCGAGTTCGCGGCCGATGCCGGACATCTTGAAGCCTCCGAATGGAGCCGAGGCATCGAAGACGTCGTAGCAGTTCACCCACACGGTGCCGGCGCGAAGCGCGTTCGAGAGCTTGATGGCCTTCGAGATGTCTTTCGTCCAGACGGCGGCGGCGAGGCCGTAGAACGTCGCGTTGCCCCGGGCGATCACCTCGTCCACGTCCTTGAACTTCAAGATGCTCATGACCGGCCCGAAGATCTCTTCCTTCGCGATCTTCATGTCGTCCTTCACGTCGGTGAAGACGGTGGGTTGGATGAAGTAGCCTCGGTCGCCGACGCGCTGGCCGCCGAAGAGCATCTTGGCTCCGCCCTTCTGGCCGGCGTCGATGTAGCCCATCACGCGGTCGAACTGCTCCTGCGACACTTGCGGGCCTTGCTCGGTACTGGTGTCGAACGGGTCGCCAACGCGGCGGCTCTTGGCTTTGGCCACCATCTTAGCCACGAACTCCTCGTAAATGCTTTCTTGTACGAAGAGGCGCGAACCGGCCGTGCAGCACTGGCCCTGGTTGAAGAAGAGCCCGAAGTAGGCACCTTCCACCGCGGCGTCGAGGTCGGCATCGGCGAACACCACGTTCGGGCTCTTGCCGCCGAGTTCCAGCGAGACGCGCTTCAGGTTGGACTGAGCCGCGGCGGTCATAACGATCTTGCCGGTGCCGGTTTCTCCCGTGAAGGCGATCTTGTCCACGTCCATGTGGCCGGAGAGTGCCGCGCCGGCGGTGGGGCCGTAACCGGGCACGACGTTGATCACGCCGTCGGGAAAGCCCACTTCCTGAGCGAGCTTGGCGAGGCGAAGCGCGGTGAGCGGCGTCTGTTCCGCGGGCTTGAGGACGACGGTGTTCCCGCAGGCCAGGGCGGGACCCCACTTCCACGACTGCATGAGGAGCGGGAAGTTCCACGGGATGATCTGCCCGACGACGCCGATCGGCTCGTGCCGCGTGTAGCAGAAGTAGTCCGGGCTGAACGGAATGGTTTGGCCGTAATTCTTGTCAGCCCATCCGGCGTAGTAGCGGAAGCACGCGATGCTCAGCGGCAGGTCGGCGTTCCTCGCATCGCTGATCGGCTTGCCGTTGTCCAGGGATTCGAGGGCGGCGAGTTCGTCGAGGCGCGATTCCATCGCGTCGGCGAGTTTGTTCAAAAGCACTCCGCGGCCAGCGGGAGCCAGCTTCGACCACGGGCCGGATTCGAAGGCCTTGCGGGCGGCTTTCACCGCGAGGTCGACGTCCGCCTTGTCGCCCTCGGCCACTTCGCAGATCACTTCGCCGGTCGACGGGTTGAGCGTCTCGAACGTCTTACCCGAGACGGATTCGACCCACTTCCCGTCGATGAACATCTTTTGCGTGGCGACCTTGGGCGGCGCGAACTTCGGCTTCGGCGGTGCGGCAACGGCGGCGGCCATGGGAGAGCCCTCGTGGTGATGTGCGTGGGAAGGACGGGCGCTATTGTCCGCGAGATGCGAATGGTGTCAAGCAGGGGGTAATGTCGGGTGCAGTCCCGTAGCTGCGAGCTGGAGGCGGGTGTATTCTGAGCTGCAAGCAGGAGGGACAGGTTTCCTGCGTTCCCTCTGAAGGAATCAGCTAT
>JAYTGN010000183.1:0-5304 GCA_043733485.1 Gemmataceae bacterium | reverse complement strand
ACGTAAGTCGCCGGGTTTCTCGCACACCCGGCGACTTACGTCGCCGGTTCGCCAAAATCTATGGGTACACCCTCGACGGCGACTCTGGGTTCACGATTCGCTTGCGCTCTGTTATGCTGAAAGGAGTGGCTGAGCGCAAGGAACCGATATCGCAGGCGTTCGTAAGGTGGCCACAATTCCGGGCACCGTGCCCGCAACTGAAGGAGTCTTCCATGATTCGCACTTTGCTCTGCTCGTTCGCCCTGTTCGGGTTCGCGACCGCCGCATCGGCCGGTGAACTCGACCAAGACGTTGCTCGAAAGGCTGTGCCAACGCAGGCCACCGCCGCTCCGAACGCCACGGCGAACGGAACCGAGTTGGATCGAGAGTCGCCTCAAGCGGCCTACCGCGGCCACGGCGGCTGGGGCTACGGTCACAACCACGGCTACGGCGGACACGGTTACGGCTACGGCGGTGGATACCGCCCGTACTACGGCGGTCGAGCCTATAGTTCCTACGGCGGATTCGGGGGCGGCTACGGCGGCGGATACTACGGCGGCGGCGGCTACGGCTCGTTCAATGTCGGCTTCTACGCACCGAGCTATTCGTCCTACTACGGATCGTACTCCAGCTACGGGTTCGCACCGTACGGCTGCAACAGTTCCTACTGGTACTAAATTCGTGCCAGCCGCTCATCCCTTCTCCCGCCCATTCGGGAGAGGGGAATAAAATCTCGCCTGCGGTCACCCTATGTTTCGCACATTCCTTTCACTCACCGCGCTCGGCCTTCTGGGCGTTTCACTGCTCGCCGCCGATCCGCCGGTCCGTCCTCTGCTATCCGTCTCCAGGCTCGCCAACGCTTTCGAGGTGCGCCAGAAACTCGGCCTCCTTGCGGACTACACCACCGTTCCCGGCCTTAAGAACGTGAAGGTGGCGATCCTCGATTCCGGTTTCGCCGGCATCGATGGCAAGCGTATGTACCTGCCGAGTTCCGCCGTGCTGGTCGAACACTACGACCGCGACCTGATTCGCCGATTCAATCTGGGCGATCCCGAGTTCACCCGGCCATTCGCGGCGGGCGATGCCCACGGCCGCGCCATGGCGCAACTCGTCTGGGCCGTCACGGGAAGCCATCCGGAGGGGCCGCAGTTTTACCTCCTGAACGCGAACGGCCCGACCCTCTTTCGGCGAGCGGTCCGATTCGCAATCGAGTCGAAGGTCGATGTGATCCTCTTCAGCGGGACCTTTGAAGGTGCCGGAAATTACGATGGCCGCGGGCCGATCGACGCCGCTGTGGACGACGCGGTGGCTGCTGGCATTCTCTGGGTCAACGCTGCCGGGAACTCGGGCGGTATGGTTTACAACGGACCCGCGACCATCGGCACCGACGGCTACGTGCAGTTCTCGGGTGGCACCGTGCTTCCTGCCGGTGCAGCCGTAGCAGTACCGGCTGGAAGCACGGTACCACCCCTGAATCGCTCCCCCTCGGCCTTGCGCTTCACCAATCGGTTCGATGAAAACACCGTCACCATCACGCTGACGTGGAACGACTATCGCGACGTCGAGGATGCGGGAACGGACAAAGACCTGGACTTGATCGTCGAGGATTCGAGTGGGCGAGTGATCGGTGAAAGCACGTTGACGCAGATGCCCGTTGGAAAAGCATCCGGCGAAGGCCAAACGAAGAACCCCCGGGAACGCGTGGTGCTCGCGGACTTGCCGGCGCGGCCGGACGGCAAGGGATATCGCATCCGGGTGCGGGCCAAGGGGAACGCAACCGCGTTCGGTCCGCGCGACCGCATCCGCGTGCTGGTCGCCGCGACGAAGTCGGCTTCCTTCACCGACCCCGACACTGGCAAAACGGTTCTTCCCGTCGAACTGCTCGATGCCACGAAGGGCGGCGAGATCTATCCGCCCGCGGATCACTCGGGCGTACTCACGGTCGGCGACCCGTCGCGGTTTTCTTCGGTGGGACCGACTGCCGATGGCCGCCTAAAGCCGGACGTGTTGCTCGAGCCGGCGACGGCGCGGTTTTCCAACGGCGAGGAATCGGTGGGCTCGTCGAACGCGGCCGCCTACTTCGCTGGGGTCGTGGCCCTGATGCGGGCGCGCGAGCCGAGCCTGACGACCGCTCACGTCCGGGAATGGGTACGGCGGTTGGATCGCGCTCCGACCCTGCCGGCCCCGCGCGTCGCGGTTCTACCGCCCGCACCGCCGCTCAGCCCCAACACGCAGCGGGCACTCCGACTCGCCGAGGGCTCGATGGACGACAACCTTCGCCAGAAGGGCTTGCAACCGTACGTCGTCCTGTCGGGACCGAACGGCACGTTCGTCTTCCAGCGTGGTGGCGGTCTGCTGCGTGGCGACGCCCCGCCGAGCACCCCGAGGGTACCGCTCGTTCCGCCACCTCAGCCACCCGCGGTCGCTGTTCCGGTCGCCGAACGCGCGCTGCCTCACGCGGCCTGGCTCACGCCTTCCTCAAAAGCACTGACCGACCTCGTTCGCGCACCCTGAATCATTAACGGCTTCGCCACCGGACTCCAGCTTCCGATGCTTGCCCCGGTTGCGCCGCGCCCATACCCTACTCGTAATCTCCGGGGACTCGCCGGAGGTACTTTCCCAAGCTCCTGAGAACCTCTCGCCATGCCGACGACCGACACCTCATTTCGCGGCCGAGCCGCGGGTTTCCTCACCCGCGGCCTCCTGTCGTGTCTGATGCTCGCGGCCCTGGCCGCGCCATCCCTCGCGGCGGACGACACAAAAAGCGACAAGCCCCATGCCGGCGGCGAAGCCAACCTCAAGCTCCCAAACTTGAACGACGTCAAGTTCCTCGGCGCTGCCGATGGGAGCACCGGAATCGGTGGCAAGGACCTGCTCTATTCCGGGCTCGTCGTCTGCGTCATCGGCCTTGCCTTCGGCCTCATGATGTACTCGCAACTCAAGAACATGGCCGTCCACAGGACCATGCTCGAAGTCTCCGAACTGATCTACGAAACGTGCAAAACCTACCTGCTCACCCAGGGCAAGTTCCTGATCATGCTGTGGCTCTTCATCGGGGCCATCATCGCCTTGTACTTCGGCAAGTTGGCCGTGACTCAAGACGCCAACGGGCAGATGCAACATGGATTCCCGGCGGAGAAGGTCGCGATCATTCTGTTCTTCAGCGTGGTCGGCATCCTCGGCAGCTACGGCGTGGCCTGGTTCGGCATCCGCGTGAACACCTTCGCCAATAGCCGCACCGCGTTCGCCAGCCTCACCGGTAAGGCCTACCCGTGCTACATGATCCCGCTCAAGGCCGGCATCTCGATCGGCATGCTGCTCATCTCGGTCGAATTGCTGCTGATGCTCATCATTTTGCTGTTCGTCCCGGGCGATTACGCCGGCCCCTGCTTCATCGGCTTCGCCATCGGTGAATCGCTCGGTGCCGCGGCCCTCCGCGTGGCCGGCGGCATCTTCACCAAGATTGCCGACATCGGCGCCGACCTGATGAAGATCGTCTTCAAGATTAAGGAAGACGACGCCCGCAACCCCGGCGTGATCGCCGACTGCACCGGCGACAACGCCGGCGACTCGGTCGGGCCATCCGCCGACGGATTCGAAACCTACGGCGTCACCGGCGTGGCCCTGATCTCGTTCATCCTGCTCGCCGTCACCGACACCAAGGTTCAAGTGCAACTGCTCGTCTGGATCTTCATGATGCGCGTCATGATGGTGATCGCATCGGGTGCCTCGTACTTCATCAATGAGGCCCGCTCGAAGGCCAAGTACTCCGAGATGAAAGACTTCAACTACGAAGTGCCGCTGACTCTGCTCGTGTGGCTCACCTCGATCGTGTCCGTCGTTCTCACCTACATCGTGTCGTACCTCTTGATCCCGAATCTGGCGGGCGACACGACACTGTGGTGGAAGCTTTCGACGATCATCACGTGCGGTACGCTCGCCGGTGCGATCATCCCCGAACTGGTGAAGGTGTTCACGAGCACGCACTCGGCCCACGTTCAGGAAGTGGTCACGTCTTCGAAGCAGGGTGGTGCTTCGCTGAACATTCTCAGCGGCCTCGTGGCCGGCAACTTCAGCGCGTACTGGCTCGGTATGACGATCCTCGGGCTCATGGGCATCGCCTACGCTTTCAGCACCATGATCCCGCCCAAGAACTTCGGCTCCGCGGAAGGGATCATGCTCGCCCCGGCCGTCTTCGCCTTCGGTCTCGTGGCCTTCGGCTTCCTCGGCATGGGTCCCGTCACCATTGCCGTGGATAGCTACGGCCCGGTAACGGACAACGCCCAGAGCGTGTACGAACTGTCGCAGATCGAAGAGGTCCCGGCGATCAAGGAAGAGATCAAGCGCGACTTCGGTTTCGATGCCGACTTCCACACGGCCAAGGACAACCTCGAGAAGAACGACGGTGCCGGGAACACGTTCAAGGCGACCGCGAAGCCCGTGCTCATCGGCACGGCCGTGGTCGGTGCCACGACCATGATCTTTGCGATTATCGTGTCGCTCACGAACGGGCTCGATCCGAAGCTCGTCACGAATCTTTCGATCCTGCACCCGCCGTTCCTGTTGGGTTTGGTCGCCGGCGGTGCCGTGATCTATTGGTTCACCGGAGCCAGCATCCAGGCCGTGACCACCGGTGCCTACCGCGCCGTCGAGTTCATCAAGGCCAACATCCGGCTCGACGATTCGGTCAAGAAAGCCTCGACCGAAGACTCGAAGAAGGTGGTCGGCATCTGCACGCAGTACGCCCAACAAGGCATGTTCAACATCTTCCTGGTCGTGTTCTTCGCCACGCTCGGGTTCTCGTTCCTGGATGAATACTTCTTCATCGGGTACCTGATCTCGATCGCGCTCTTCGGCCTGTATCAGGCCATCTTCATGGCGAACGCAGGCGGAGCCTGGGACAACGCGAAGAAGATCGTCGAGACCGAACTGAAGGCGAAGGGCACGCCGCTCCACGACGCCACGGTGGTCGGCGACACCGTCGGCGATCCGTTCAAGGACACGTCCAGCGTGGCCCTGAATCCGATCATCAAGTTCACGACGCTCTTCGGCTTGCTCGCGGTGGAACTGGCGGTTTCGCTGTCGAAAAGCAAGGAAGAGGGCGGCGAGGCGATGGGCGACCTGCGCGCCGCGCTGTCGATCGCGTTCCTGGTGATCTCCGCGTTCTTCGTCTACCGCTCCTTCTACGGGATGCGGATCAAGGAAGGCGCCGCGTAGTGGAGCGTTTAGTGACGGTTAGAATTGCAGTGTCACCAGCGAGCAGCCTGGTTTTGGCGAACCGGCGACGTGAGTCGCCGGGTTGCATCTCCAACCCGGCGACTCACG
>JAYTGN010000182.1:0-13666 GCA_043733485.1 Gemmataceae bacterium | reverse complement strand
AGTGGTTGGACTGTGGATCTCAGTTCAATATCGAGACTTCCATCTATAATAAGAAGCCAAAACGTAGATCACTGTCGGCCAAGTGTGGAGCTATTTAGCTTGCTGCCTGACCACCAAAAACAGTAAATGCCTTTCTTGTTCAGAAATGCAATCTCAACTCTCTCGGTTTGGAGCTTCCACGAAGCTCGTTCCACATAGTGACTGAACGGCTTAATGTACGCGACGCTGCACAGATTGGAGATGTACTGTGGCAAAGTGATCTCCACACTCATCTTATATCTCACACGTCCAATTGGTGTTCCAGAGGCTCCGATTGCGTCAACCCCTGGCCCTACTTTTACTTACGCGTCGGGCTAACAACTAACAACAACTACCTCAGTCCTGCCAGTTCCTGCAGTAGGTGCCAGTTTTCCAACCGATCCAGCTTCGCCTTGAGAAGCGTCTCCGAGGGTAAGCCGTCCTTGTCGAAGTGCTTCGAAAAGCGGCCCTCGCTCCGCGCGAAGTCGATGAACGTCACCTCCTCGTTCGACTTCGGATTCACGAACCAGTCGCCCTTCATGTTGGGATTGCCCATCAACGAGAGGCGTTTCTTGAGAGTGTCACCGCCGCGAGGGTCGTGGATCATCATCGGGAAGGCGCGGGTATCGACAGCGAGACGAGCCTGTTCGCCGGCCATGTTGTCGGCGACGCCGTGCTCCGGTTGGCAGGTCGTGTAGCAGGCCACAATCGCCGGGCCGTCGAACTCCATCGCGCCGAGTATCGACTTGTAGAAGTGGTTGATGTGCGCGGCGGTGGTTTGCGCCACGTACACGTGCGGGTGCATCATCGCGATCTGGGCGATTTCCTTACGGCGTTCCTGCTTGCCGAACACCGCCTTGCCGTGAACTGACATTTTGGTGTTCTGGCCGGTGAAACTCGCGGTACTCGCCTGGCCGCCAGTGTTGGAATAAACCTGCGTGTCGAGTACCAACACTTTGATGTTCATCCCGGAAAGGAACATGCGGGAGAGTGCCTGGAAGCCGATGTCGTACATGGCCCCGTCGCCGCCGACGACCCACAGCGGGCGGTCCTTCCAGCCCTGTTGGTCCCACTTCATGCGGACGCCGATGGCGTAGGTCGGGGCGTTCTCGAAGAGCGAGTTCGTCCACGGCACGAGGTACGGGTTGTACGGATACGTGGAGGTATACACGGTGTTGCAACCGGTGGCGGCGACGATGCCCCACTGGTCGCCGAACTTGCTGCCGACGGCGGCGCACATCATGCGGAGTGCCGTGCCTTCGCCGCACCCGGCACACGAACCCGCCCCGCCCGTATAAATGTGAGTCTGCTCCTTGAGCATCATGTCGATGAGCAGATTGCCCGAAATGTACTTCTCGTTACTCGGGCCCATGTTCTTGAAGTAGCGGTGGCTTTTGCGAATCTTGAGCATGTCCTCATCGGTCTTGTTCACCATCTTCAAAGCGTTGTCGTCGCAGACGGTGACGCACTCGGCGCAGCCCTTGCACTTCGACGGGTCGATGATGATGTTGAACATGCCGCCGACGCCGGCGTTCTTCTTGGCCCCGCCGTCGTAGTACTTCTTGGTCTTGGCCCACTGGGCCTTGAACATCTCGCGGTCGGCCTCGGGCACGATCTTGAGCTTCTCTTCCCACTCGGTTTCGCCGAGCACCTTGCCGAGAATGGCGGTGTCCGGGCACTCGGTGACGCAGTCCATGCATCCGGTGCAGTTCTCGGGCAGGTACTCGGGGATTTCCGGTGCGATGTAGCTGAAGTCGCGCAAGGACGCGGTGCCGGCGGGCACGAGCGAGCGGGCCAGGGTGAGGTCGGCTGGAAGGTACTTTTCTCCGTAACCTTCCTCGTAGCCGCGGACGATGCGTTCGTTGAAGTCGTTGACATCGAGTACGGGCAGGTTGATGGTCTTGTACGGACGGTCGACGAGCGTGCCATAGCAGTTGTTGTTGAAGGGGTCGCGCTCGGTGGCCTCGTTGAGGGAGGGAGCGACGGGTGCGGCAGCGGCCATGTGAAACTCCGGGTATGTTCGTGTCTCTGTCAATTCAGAAGCCTTCGGCCTGTACTCGCAGGATTTCGTTGAGTTCTTGCGGGGTGAGGAGCCGCTCTCGCGCTTCGTCAAGTTCCTCGGGATGATCGAACAACTCACCGACGCGTCGAACCCATGTACCCAAGACCTGATCGCGATAGCGGTAAAAATGGAGGGCGAAGCAACCCCATTCGTGAGCATGGCGTGCGGCGTACTCTTCCGGCGTGAGCTTCCGATCTGTCTCGGAAAACAGATGCAATGCCTCTTGGTCGCCTTCGCGGTCAAAACGCGAGTCGGATACCTGATTTGTATTTGCTTTCAGCATGACACCTCCTCTAAGGATAAAGCAAGTGGACTCTCAGATGCCATACGGTCCCGACTGCTACCGGCTCCCAACGGATAATTATCGCACCAAGAGCATTTGCAGTATCTTCGAGTAGATTTCCGAGCAGCGTACCGGCCCCATTGCCCCCGTTTATCAAATTGTACCTCGTGACCCGTTCCACGTTGTAGGCCTCAAGAATCGTCGGACGAGGCAAGGTTGTCTGGTCGAGGCCTTCCGCGAGCAATTGACCAGTCGAGCGTTGGGGAAGTCTTGCGTTTCGATGAACTCCGGCAATCGATGCCAACCCCGTCGAATGTTCCAAGGCGATGCTCGCGCCACCCATGCCACCCGGCGACGCCAAATCGAAGTCGAACAACCAAACGAATGGGCTCAATTGACGAACGCGACATCGCAACCGCGGGTAAGGCGACACAAATCACCTCGGCTCAGCCGTTCATCGCGCTCGCCGGGATCTCCTGCATCTCGCCGTAGCCGCGCTTGATGCAGATCATGTTGTCCGCCACGACCTGAGCACCCCGCTTGCCGAAATACTTGGTCAACGCTTTCTCGACGCCCGCGTACACCTGCTCTTCGCTCATCTCGGCTTCCTTCGAATAGGGCGTCAGCTTGAGGAACGCCCCGAGCAGCACGATGCCCTGCATGCGCATCTGGAGGTCCGGTTCGCTCGCCACCTCGCGGGCAATCTTCACCATGTCGCAGAAGTAGACGCGGGCTTTCTTCTCGCGGATCGCCTTCTGATTCGCGGCGGGAATCCGCTTCCAAACTTCGATGGGATCGGACTGCGCGGACTGCATGAAGATCGCGCCGCCATTCGACAGGCCCTTGAGCGTGATGGGGCTCAGAATCGCCGTAGGGTCGTTGATGCAGAGGAGTTCGACCTTCTCCAACTCGCAGTGGATGTAGACGTGGGTATCGGCGACGGTGAGGTAATACGTCGTGGGCAGGCCCTTCTTCTCGGAGCCGTACTTCGGATAGGCCTGCACGTCCTTACCGAAGACGTTCCCGGCGATGGTCGCGATCACCTTGTTGGTAGTCACACTTCCAAAGCCGCCGACGGAGTGGCCGCGCATCGAGAAACCGCCCTTCGGGCGGAGATCGGGGTCGTCGCCGATCTTGAGGGCGAGCGGGTGGTCGATGCCGAGGCAGAAGAAATCGGGCCCATCCTTAATCATGTTGTGAATCGCGGAGATGAGGTCGCCAGGCCGCACGTCGCGGCTGCCGAGCCCCGCGGCACAGTGATAGATTTTCGGGATCGACTCGAGCCTCTCCTGGCCGTTTTGTCCGGTCACGGCGTCGCAGAACGCGGCCTTGATCTCGCGAGTGAGGTGGTTGCCCGTGGTCGAAAGCGGATCGTCCATTCGCTCGATGATGGTGATGGCCTTGGCCCCGGCAAGAGCGTCGACGATCTGCCGGGCGGGGAACGGGCGGAACGTGAGAACCGACATGCAGCCGGCCGCGATGCCCTTCTTCTCGCGCAGGTAATCGACGACGACCTGCGCCGTCTCCATGTAGCAACCCATGCCGACGAGGATGAACTCGGCGTCCTCGCACCGGTACGGACCGACGTGTCCGTAGTGCCGGCCCGTCTTCTTGCCGAAAATCTCGAAGGCCTCTTCCAGGGCCGGCATCACACGGTCGTAGTACCAGCGCTGCGCGATCTTGCCCTTCATGTACGAGTCTTGATTCTGCACCACTCCGGACATGAGCGGGTTCGCGGGGTCCATGAGGTTGGTCAGCTTCACCTTCGGATCGCCGACGAATTCCTTCATCAGGTCGTGCTCGATCAGCCGCACCGTCTCGACCGTGTGCGTGGTGAGGAAGCCGTCCTGAATGTTGAAGAATGGCGTTTGCGTCGCCTCGGCCACCCTGCGCGAGATCAGGCAGAGGTCGCCGGCTTCCTGGGCGTTGCGGGCGAAGAGCATTCCCCAGCCGCAGTCGGCCACGCTCATCACGTCGTCGTGACCGGCATGCACGTTCAAGCCCTGGCTCGTCAGCGCCCGCGACCCGATGTTCATCACGACCGGCAGGCGCTTGCCGCTGATCGTGTAGAGCACTTCCTTCATGAGCACGAGGCCTTGCCCCGAGGTGAAGTTGGTGACGCGACCGCCGGCCACGGCGAACCCTTCGCACACGCTCGCCGCCGAGTGCTCGCTCTCCGGTTCGAAGAACATCAGCGAGTCGCCGAACAGGTTCTTGTCGCCGTTCATGACGGCGGCATTGAACCCGCCGCCCATCGCGGTGGAACTCGTAATTGGATAAGCCCCAGCCGCTTGGCTGATGGCGACTTCCACGTGAACCACGGCTTCCGAGCCGTCGCACGTCGTGGGGATGCCTGGATACTGGTATCGGTGTTGAACGGGCTGGCCGACGGGTTCGGAAGTGCGTGTCGGTTCCTTCGCCAAGGCGATGCTCATGGGTTCTCTCTTGGACTCGTTATGGAGAAATACGAGGGCGCAGCAGAGTGAACGATTGCACGGACACTGCGGATTATAGTGTTTGTGCCGCTACCCGTATACTGCGCCTTTGCGGAACGGAATTCGGCGGGAGTATGCGATGTTTCCTCGAGCGATCGTCTACCTCGCAACCCTCCCGCTTCTGGCGGCCTTGCCCGCCGACGATTGTGCCGACGCGATCCGTCGCCGCAAGGATGCGCATCGGCCGAAGCTCAGTTCCCTCGACAACGGCACGATCGCGATCGGAGTCGATCTCAACCTCGGCGGTGCGATCGCGTACCTCTCGAAGACCGGCGCGGACGACAACATCGTCAACAATTGGGACTGGGGCCGGCAGATTCAGATGTCGCACTACTCGGGGCCAGCCCCGTTCAAAGTGCCCGGCAAGGAACCGGCCAAGGAGTGGGCCCAATTCCCCTGGAACCCCGTACAAGCCGGCGACCACTTCGGCCACGCCGCTCAACTCCTCGATTCCAAAAACGACGGCCGGGAACTCTACACGAAGTGCATTCCGAAGCAGTGGTCGCTCAGCGATGTCCCATGCGAATGCACTTTTGAAACGCGAATCGCACTCGATGGCCCCACCGCCCGCGTCCGCTGCACGCTCACCGCGGCCCGCACCGACAAGACTCCCTTTCCGGCCTTCGATCAAGAGTTGCCCGCGGTCTATGCGAATGGCACGTACCACCGCTTGATGTCCTATACGGGCGTCAAACCGTTCACGGGAGGCGAACTCACACGGGTGCAAAAGAAGGAGGGCGAGTCGGCGGGCTTTCCGTGGGCGCGGTTCCACGCCACGGAGCGTTGGGCCGCACAAGTGAACGACGCCGGCTGGGGGCTCGCAATCTATCAGCCGCACTGCGTGCAATTCCTCGGCGGGTTCGCCGGCAAGCCCGGCGCCGGCGGCACCAAGGACGCACCCACTGGGTACATTGCCCCGGTTCGCTCCGAACACCTCGACCACAACATCGCCTTCGAACACGAATACACGCTGATCCTCGGCACGCTCGAAGACATCCGCAAGCGTGCGAACGCGATCCACGGCAAACCCAAGTTGCCGGCGTACGACTTCGCGAAGAACCGTCAGGGCTGGACGATGGCCAACGCCACAGACCGGGGTTGGCCGCTGAAAGGCGAGTGGGACGTGAACCCGAAGGCAGGATCGCAATTGCTGGGCCCGGTGACGTTCTGGCGCGCGGAAGAGGCACCCCTCTTGAAGATCGACGCGGCATACACGACGGATGCAAAACAGGCCCGCGTCTTTTGGGCTGCACTCGAAGACACGAACTTCACGGACGAACGCAGCCTCTCGTTCCCCATCGTCGGCGACGGCGAGTTTCGAAGGATGTCTGTGAAACTCTCCGACTCGCCGGCCTACCGCGGCGGGCTGGTTCGCCTGCGCATCGACCCGGGCGAAAAGTGCGAGAAGGTCCGAATCCGCACTATCGCGTTGGTCGCACGATGAGTTACTTCAACAACTCGATCCGCACATCCTTGAAGTGAATCTCCGTGCCTTCGGCTTGAAGTGCGATGCGGCCCTTCGTTAAGTTGCAGTCCTTCCCCTCGTTCACGACCTTCCCGTTCACGGCTACCGAAATCGACCCGTCCTTGCACGCGATCTCGTAATCGTTCCATTCGCCGAACGGCTTCTCGATGGGCTCGTCCTTCGGGCTGCGCCAGATGTGCCGCATCGTTTTGTCGTCGGCATCGCGGCGAGCGGCCTCGACCGTCAACTTCACATCCTTGGCTGTTTGAAGCCAGAGGTCGCCGGCTCGACCGCTGCGAAGCTGCGCCTCCACGCACACCGGCCACACCGCGTTTTCCTTCTGACAGTGAATCAGCACGCCGCTGTTCCCGGCCTTCAGATCCTTCGGATACCGCCATTTCAACCGCAGCACGTAGTTCGCGTATTCCTTTTCGGTGATCAGAAATCCGGTCGGCTTGCCGGTGCATTTCAAGATGCCGTCCGCGACGCTCCACGAATCGGACGCCTCGATCATCGTCGTCGGCCCCTCCTTCGCGGCACGGCCATAGGCCTTCCACCCGGCGAGGTCTTTGCCGTTGAACAGCGGCGTGGAGTCCGAACGAGTCGCCGCGACGAGCAGGATTACGAGAAGAATGTTTGGCATAGTTTGGTTCACGAAAAGAGTTTGGTCATCGGGTTGCCGCTCACGATGCGCGACGGGCGGTGGGTGAGGTCCTCAAAGTGCGTGTCGGCGGGGATGCCGAGGGCGTGGAACATCGTGGCCGCAAGGTCGCCGGGCGCGACCGGATCGTCGAGCACGTACGCTGCCCGCTTGTCGGACTTCCCAAAAATTGCGCCCGCTCCGACGCCCGCGCCGGCCAGCACCACCGAATAACAAGCCGCCCAGTGTTTGCGGCCCGGCGAACCCCGACCCGCCGTCTTCTCGATCGCCACCAGCGGCGCACGCCCGAACTCGCCCATGCACACCACCAACGTCTCCTTCAACAAACCGCGTTCGTGCATGTCCTCGAGCAGTGCCGAGAACGCCCGATCGAAGCGAGGCAACAAATGGTCCTTCATGTCCTCGAAGATGTCGTTGTGCGCGTCCCAGCCGTAGTGATCGGTTTCGCCGACGTGGAAGTCTTGGCCGCGAATGTTGTGGTTGCAGAACACCGTGACCCACGGCACGCCGGCTTCCACCAACCGCCGGCCCATGAGGCACGCCTGACCCGCACGGAACCGGCCGTAGCGGTCGCGCATCTTCGCCGGTTCCCGTTCCAGATCGAAGGCATCCCGCACCCGCGGCGCGTTCATCAGTTCGTACGCCTGCTGCGCCAGCGCCGAGGTGGGGAAGCGCCGATCCGACCGCGACGCGGCCTCGATTCCGTTCAAGAGTTCGCGGCGATTGCCGAGGCGCTCCGCCGGCAGATCGACGTGCGAGTTCAACATGGGAAGCAGAGCGGTGCCGTCGATGACGTTGCCGAGGTCGAGGGGATCGTATCCGCGGCCGAGGACGCCACCGTACTGGCCGGGGCCCGGTTCGCTCGGCGTGAGCAGCGGGCCGTTCACGTGGAACGCCGAGTGCGGGAAACGCCCGTCCGGCCGCACCCGATGCAACAGCGAACCCAGGGCCGGCGAATCGGTTCCCCGCGGCGACGGGTTCGAAGTCTTCCGCTGATGAAACTGACCCGTCAGCGCGAGGTAACACGCGGAGCCGTGGTCGAGGTCGTCGTGCGTCATCGAGCGCACGATGGTGGTGCGATGGAGCAACTTCGCGACCTGCGGCATGTGCTCGCACACGCGCAGGCCCGGCACCGAGGAGGCGATGGTGCCGAACTCGCCGCGCACTTCTTCGGGCGCTTCCGGCTTCGGATCCCAGGTGTCGAGTTGGCTCATTCCGCCGCTGGTGAAGACGACGAGTACGGACTTGGCTCGGCCGAAACCGGGGCCGTGTACACCCGACGGCGCGGCAACTCCCAACCGCGCACCGAGCAGTGCGGGCAGGCCGATGCGAAGCCACTCGCGGCGGGACGGCGTCATAACGGGTACAGTTTAGCCGTTGGAAGAGTAAGGTTGCCACATTGCCACTTTCCGTCGCATGCACTTTGGCAATGTTACCCCTCCAAACCCCGTAACTTGACTTGAAGCATTTCGTTGGAAATTTGAAGCGAACGAGGGGAGCGCGTTCGCGCTCCCCTCGGGTTTTCGGATCACGACCTACTTCACGCGCTTGGCGTAGGGCACGACCCCGCTGTAGAATGCGTTACGATAGTCGAACAGCGGTTGCGGGCCGGGGTTGCCGGTCACGGAGTTCGCCACCAGTTCGCCCGCAGTGTGCGTCTTGGTTAATCCCAGCACGAGCAAGCTCCCGTCCGGGTTAATCGCCGAGATATTAACGAATTCCTGATTTGAACCGACCCCGACGGCAATCGTAGTTCCGACACCAAATTGCAAACTCGGAACGATCTTACCGTCGGCGTAGAACACTCCAGGTGAGCCAGCGACCTGGTTGTCGAGATACAAGCTCGTCCCACCCACGCCGACAACCGGTGCAACGTTCAACGCTCCGAAGAATGGATTCGGCTGCAAGTTGATCGTTCCCGGCACGAGTCCTAGGTTCGAGCGGTCCACGATCGCGTAGAACTGCTGGCGCAGATCGCCCGGCACGTCTTTGTACGCTTCCTTGCCGATGAGATAGCGAGTTCCGGCGGGCGGTGGGGGCGGAGGCAGCGGTAACGGCGCGGGGTAGTTGGTTGGCGGATAGGTTCGGTCGTCAGTACTCATCGGGTAGAGGCCGTTGTAAAGTCGCACCTCGTGGAACACGATGGTCACGCTGATGGCGAACGCATTGCTCGTGGTCGTCGCGTTATTGAACATCTTCCGGGCCAACTCGGCCTGCATGTATGGATGGAGTCCTGGCACGGAAAGCAGCGGAGAACCATTCGGATCGACTCGAAGAAGGGTGTCCTGGAGACCGGAACCATAGCGGGCCACGAGCGACATGTTCGTTCCATCGGGAGCGAACTCGGCTGCCCCGAGCGACCGGAATGGACGATCTAGTGGCCTTCCCAAAGATGCGGAAACTCCCACAGGGTCGGCCACGTCGTCGTACGTCCGATCAGGGAGCGGAACATTGGCTGTAATCCCGCTCGCAGAGCTGACTGGTCGGTAGGTGGCAGTGCGATAAGGAACATTTGCGACCGGAATCGACGGATTGAACATCCCGGTCCAAACTGCACTCACTTGGGCGCTCGAGAATCCGTTTCCGACACCGCCGAAGTCATTTGCATCGAGCATGGCCTGAAGAATGCGCAGATCCTGAATGGTGTTAATGTTGATCTTGCCGTGAACCTTGCCGCCGAGGCCAGCACCGTAAATCCACGACTTCACGCGGAGCGTATCCATCGCACGATACAAACCGTTGTTGGTGCGTTGATTCGTCATGTCCCAGCCCGGCTGGTTCGTCATCGGGTTGATGCCGAGCCACGGCGCGAGTCCACTATCCCGCAGGATGCTCGCACCGTTCGGCCGGATAGAGTACTGCGTCACTTCATGCGGCTTCGTGGCCTGGAGGGAGAGCAATTCGAGCGGGTTGACGATGGGCCGGTCGAAGTGAACGAACCAATCGAACGGAGCCATAATCGTGTCGCTGAGCCCTGTCGTTGGGGCCGGGAGGGCAGGAGTCACCGTGGGCCCACCGGGCTGGGCCGCGTTCCGCCCGTTGTGCCGGAAGAAGGTGTACTTGACGTTCTCGTTCTGAACGGTTTCCTGCCTGATGACGAACGACCTCGGGAAGACACCGACCGTCCAGGGTTCTCCCGCCTGAACGTCCGGCGGAACGGCCCGATTCGCGAAACTGGTATAGGGCTGAACCTTCCCGACCGCATAGGGCCGGACATCGGGCATGCCGGCTGCTGGAGCCGCCTTTGGGTTGTAGCCCACATAACCGGGCGCGACCCAATCGGTCTTGGGCGTCCGATCATTTGGCATTGTTGCCGCACGATGAACCGCGTCGAACGCTGGAACATGGTCCACGACATCGACCGTGACGTACGGGTTGGTCTGGCTTGCACCCATATACGGGTTAGCCAGTCGGCGGAGCAATACGACGTGGTGCTTCAGTCCTCCCATGTCGGGGGCTTCCAGACTAGCCGCCATCGGCAACTGCGTCGTGTATGCGAGAGCTGTCGGAGTGCCGGGGTTGCCGGTTGCGGCAACCATTTTGTCCCACGGAGGATTTGTTGTGTCCGGCTGGAACTGGATCGCGTGGGGCGTGGCTACTGACGGACCGCATACCAGGAACCCCGCCCCGCTATACGCACCATTGTTCGGGGTGACGGGTGCCATCGGAGCCGTGCTGAAATCGAACGAGATGTCTGCGGCGAACGGCATCGGTGGCAAGTCCCCGGTGACATTGCTCGGGTACATCGGATTGTTGGGGTTTCGGAGAAGGTCCGACGCGTTCCCAGGAACCGGAGGCTTTTGGGCACGGGTGATGACGAGTTGGTATGGAGTGACGCCGGGTGCGGCCGACCGAACGGAAACGGACCCGTTGCCGACCGCAGGAACCGGAGTGCCTGGGGCACCGGCAGAGTTCGGGGCGGTCGGATTGACGAGCTCCACCCAGAAGCGGACGTGGGCGTCTTGCATTACGACTGTTCCCGCTGCTGCCGCGGTGTCCATGGGGTTGTTCGTGACTTCGCTGTACACCTCGTTGAGGACCAAGCGGGGCTTCTCGACCCCGAATACGACACGGTTCTGAATTTCGGTTGGGGTCGTAGTGTTAGCGTTAACGAAAGTCTGAACGTTCGACGGGTTCGCTGATGTATCAACAACTGTGAGCGCCCCACTTATCGGGTTCCACACGAACAGAGTGCTGATGTCGTCGTTGTCGATGGTATCGACCATATTTGCAGCGAGTTGAGCGAGGTAACGGAGGGCGTTGTAATCGGGGGTGCCGGGCAACACGGTGACGGCTACGTCCCCGGCCGAATTGATACTTGCGTTCGCCCCGGTCGCTACAATCAATCGCGCGAAGATGTCGCGGGCTAGGTTGTGCCGATCCGCCCACGCCTGGAGGTAGTTAGCCGTGTTCGTGGCGTCTCCCGGAGGATTCACGCTCGCCTGACCAAGTGGCACGTTGGGGTCACTGCGGTAATCGGTCAGCGGGCGATTGAGGTCGATAGGCCCGAGCGCCGCCTTGTTAGTGTTCCGCAAATCGTTCGGACTGTTAAAGTCCGCACCCGCAATAACAGGTGTGACCGGAGCAGCGAACGTTCCAGCGAAGGCCGGATTCGTGGGATGAATTTGACCGGGTCCGAGTACGAATGGGCCGACGCCGGTGCTCGTGTTGAAGTTCCCCGGCAGGCCGGGAAGGTCGAGGCTGGTGCTTCGCATCGTCACGAGCCCGCGATTCAGGTGGGCTGAGTCCAGCCGGTAGTTTGCAGGCGTGCTGGGCGAGCCGATCAACGATGTGTTCATCTGTCCCGCGCGGAACAGGTCCGTTTGCGTATACCAATCGCGATCCGCAGCATAGCGGAAGTTGAACCGCTTAATGTCCGAGAGCGCGAACGTACGCGGGGTCGGTCCCGACTGCGCGGGCCAGTCGTTCGGGTTCCACAAGAGTGGGTGGTTCTGATATTTGTTGTAAGTGTCGGGGGCGACATTATCAAAGAAGTTGTCGTCGTAGAAGGCACCCGGACCGGCGCTGGAAAAGGTGGGGCTGGTCTGGAGAGGGTATGTTGGGAAGCTCGGCAACGTGAACATCGGCCCTGCGCCAGCACCATCGAAATTCACTTGGGAATAAGCGGGAATCCGGTTACCGGAGCGATCGTAGTAGAGCGTGGTAGCGCCATTACGCGCAGTCGGAGCTGCGCTGGTTCGCAAGTTCACCATCGCGTTCGCCTCGGCAGCATTGCCGAGTGCCAGCCCCAGGTTCACTTCGTGCGGTCCGTAGCCGGCGTACGAGCCGTGGTTGTTTCCATTGCGAATGTTCCCGTGGGCATTCACGTTCAGCAGCCCATCGAGATCGCTCACGAGTACGGCGGCAAGCGGCTTGATCCACTTGCCGTTCCACTGCCGGGGCGGGAGGCCGATGTCGATCAGGATGCTGTCGTTCTTTTGGACGCCGACGCTGCCCTGGAGGTTCTGCACGTCGCCGGTGACGAGGCCGTCCGCATTGATCGGCGGATAGGCGATGATGCGGCCTTGTGCGATTCGTTGTTGAATGCGGTTATATAGCCCATAGAGTTGAGCAGCGCTATACCCTCCAAGGTTCGGCTGAATTGGGTATGGGAGATTACCACCCACGTATGGCAGAGCGAATGGATACTGAAGGCTTGGTCCAGAAGGAATTGTGTCAGTTAAATCCGATGGAGGTGGGTTCAAAAAGTCGTTGGCGACGAGTTGGTCCACGGGCCGCGGGCGGAGGACTTTCGTGCGGCCCTCGGGCGTCACCCAGTCCGTATTGGCCGCCGTGTTCGTCGAAACGGCGATGTCGCTCGGATTCCACGGGGCAAGCCGGAACTGCACGTTGGGATTGCCGGCGTTGAACAGCCAGTCGCGGTGGAGCGACTTCACCAGCACTTCGCCGGTGGCAGGGCTGAGCGACGCGAGGATGAGGTCCTTCAGGTCCGGGTAGGTGTACGGGGCGTTCTTCGGGATGTACGTCTGGCCGGCGGCGCCGGGTGGAGTGGACAGCCAGTTGACACCCTGGTTCGTGTTGCGATTGCCGGTCCATTCCGGGTCGAGGACATATGTTCCCGCCGGAAATTGCATAGTGGCGTTGGCGGCGGTGACCGTGTACGGCGACGAGAAATTGATCCACAGGGCACTGTCGGCACCGTGCGGCGCGGGATTGTGGAGCGTGCCCAGTCCGCTGAACGGCGCGGAGGCACCTGCCGTACCCGTGAACCCGTACATGGAGCGGGCGAGGCTGAGGCCGCGAAGCGGGTTCAGCACGCCGCCGACGTCCGGGGCGTCGAAGAGGAGCGAGCCAAGCGTGAGGTTGAACGCCTGCTGGGCGTAATCGTTGGGCGGTCCGACTTCGCCGGGCGCTTCTTTCTCGCGGGCGATGCGGGCTCCGGTGGCCTCGGCGTCGGCATAGAAGACGAAGAACAGTGCGAAGATCGCGAACAGCGTGAGCAGCCCGAGCACCGCGATGAGCAGTGCCCCGCGGCGATTCGGCGAACGCGTTTCAGATGTGAGTGGCCGAAACATGGAACGACTCCGGTGGACGTGTGCGAATTTGGCCCGGCGCTGAGGCCGGGGGAGGCATTACAACTCGATGACCATGGACGATTGCCGTGCGGTCTTCACTTTGGGGTCGTAGATGCGGAGGCGAATCTGGACCGCGTTGATGCGAA
>JAYTGN010000181.1:0-5321 GCA_043733485.1 Gemmataceae bacterium | reverse complement strand
TCACGCCGGCCGCTCGCCCCAGGAGTTCATCATGTCCCGACTGCTCTTCACAGCGATCCTCTTCTCGCTGGCAACCACGGCGTTTGCCGCGGACTATAAGCCCGCAGCTGCTCCGCTCATGACCAAGTGGGGCAAGAAGGTCACGCCCGATAATGCGTGGCGCGAATACCCCCGGCCGCAACTCGTCCGCAAGGACTGGCTGAACCTCAATGGCTTGTGGGACTACGCCATCCTCAACACGGGCGAATTGAGAACGGGCTTTCGACCTCACGGCCAGATTCTCGTCCCGTACCCGATCGAGTCCGCGCTCTCAGGCGTTGGCAAGACGCTCACCAAGGATCAGTCCCTCTGGTACGAGAGGACGTTCAAGATTCCGGCGGGATGGGCGGACAAGCGGGTGCTGCTCCATTTTGGAGCCGTGGACTGGAATGCGGTTGTAATTGTCAACGAGAAGAAAGTCGGTGAGCACTCCGGCGGCTTCGATCCGTTCTCGTTCGACATCACCGACGCCCTCAAGCCGGGAGCGAACGAACTGAGAGTCCGGGTGTGGGATCCGACCGACACCGGCGCGCAGCCCCGCGGCAAGCAGCAGATGAAGCCGGAGGGCATCTGGTACACGCCAGTAACGGGCATCTGGCAAACGGTGTGGCTCGAACCGGTGCATGAGACGCGAATTACTCGGATTCAAACGACCACCGACCTCCGAGCCGGAACGGTAACATTTACCGTCGACGTCGATGGTGCAAAGCCGGGTGACAGATTCGGGCTGATGGTGAAGACCTCGGATGACATGAAGCTGGCGACAGGTACCAGGCTTAAAGTTGGTGAACCCTTCAAACTTGGCATTCCGGATCCGAAGCTGTGGACTCCGGACACGCCTCACCTCTACGAGGTATCCGTCTTTCTGGGTCGCGGCGACGATTACATCGATGAAGTGACCACCTATTTCGCCATGCGATCCATCTCCGTCGGCAAGGACGACAAAGGCATCCCGCGGCTCATGCTGAACAACAAGCCTGTGTTTCAAATCGGGCCGCTCGATCAAGGCTGGTGGCCGGACGGGCTGCTCACGCCGCCGTCGGACGCAGCCATGAAGTACGACCTCGAAGTGCTCAAGAAGCTCGGCTTCAACATGCTCCGCAAGCACATCAAGGTCGAACCGGCCCGGCTCTACCACCACTGCGACAAGCTCGGACTGCTCGTCTGGCAAGACATGCCGAGCGGCGGCGTGCCGAGTCGCGGGCAGTTGATTCCGCCGAACGCCAAGGAGGACGCCAAGTTTACCGCCGCCGAGAAGAAGCAGTTCCGCACCGAACTAAAAGCGATGATCGACCACCTCCGCTTCTTCCCGTGCATCGTCGTGTGGGTGCCGTTCAACGAAGGCTGGGGCCAGCACGATACCAACGACATCTTGAAGTGGGTGAAGGAGTACGACCCGACGCGGCTCGTGGATGGCCCGAGCGGCTGGGCCGATCGCGGCTTCGGCGACATGAAGGACATGCACAACTACCCCGGGCCCAGCATGTTCCCGGCCCTGCCCGACCGCGTGAGCGTGCTCGGCGAATTTGGCGGGCTCGGACTACCGCTCAAGGGACACCTTTGGAAAGAAACCGACAACTGGGGCTACCGCAGCTTCAAGACCACTGAGGAACTCCGCCAGAATTATCACTTGCTCACACGCCGGCTTCACCCGCTCATCGGCAAGGGGCTCTCCGCCGCGGTCTACACGCAGACCACCGATGTGGAAGTCGAGGTGAACGGCCTCATGACCTACGACCGCGAGGTCATCAAGCTCGACGTGGCGGAAACTTTGAAGTGGCACCAGGCGCTCTCCGGCCCGCCGCCGGTGTATCGGGAACTGGTACCGACGTCCGAGAAGGACGCTCAGAAGTGGCGCTTCACCACCGGCAAACCCACTGACGGCTGGGAGAAGCCCGAGTTCGATGCTTCCAGGTGGACGGAGTCCAACGGCGGCTTCGGCACGATGATCACGCCGGGCGCGATCGTCGGTACCGAGTGGAAGACGGCGGACATCTGGTTGCGGCGAACCTTCGAGTTGAAGGAACTGCCGAAGGGCGAGGTGATGCTGCGCGTTTTCCACGATGAGGACGCGGAGGTGTACATCAACGGCGTGCTCGCAGCGAAGGTGTCGGGGTTCGTCTCGGAGTACGGCGAGGTGCCGATCTCGGCCGACGCCCGCAAGGCTCTGAAGGCGGGGACGAACACGATCGCGGTGCATTGCCATCAGACGACGGGCGGCCAGTACATCGACGTGGGCCTGGTGGAGATAAAATAGCCGCGACACAACGGGTAGTGCAATCGACCTCAGGCAGGGCTTTTGGTGGAGGCGCGGATGTTTATCGACACAGAACCCACCACTCGCGGGAAGGTGATCGCCATTCTGGTGATGCCCTCAGGCTTGCTCATGGCCGAAGGGTTGCTCACGGCGATTGGCGGGTTCCTCATGTTCGTGTTCGGGATGTGGCAAGTGATCAATGCAATGCCTCTGAACATCGAGGGCATGGTGATGATGTTCCTCGGGTCGCTCGTCCTTGGTTGGGGAGCGGTCGTCTGTTATGGCGCGTGTAAGATGCAGGATCTCTCTTCGTACCGATGGGCGGTAGCCGGCGCGGTATTGGGACTCGTGCCGTTCCTGGTCGGCGGCTACGTTTTGTTAGTGCTCAAGATGCCGGATGTGAAAGCCGCGTTCGAGGAAGTCGCGGCGGGTATTGAAGACGACGATGTTTTTTAGGCGAAGTGCGTCAACTGCGTTGTTGCGAATGAGTGAAAGCGTTCACAACTTGCGGCGAGGGTGGAGAGTGGCCTCATAAATCAGGACGATTCGATCATCCTCGAACACTTCGTACTGTACGCTGAGCGGTGCGACGATGAATACTCGCTCATTCCCTCCACGCGATTCGCCGACCTGTTCCGGGTTGGACGTCATTGCGTCCTCGATTGATCGAATGGCGTCGCGCAGCGGCTTGGTGTCGCCACCGCGTTCGCGAAGCAGAAACGCTGAGGTATGCATCTGATTCTGGATTCGTTGCCGCCAGACAACGCGGTACCTCATGACTGAGCTTCCCACTCTCGCTCGCCTGCCGCGATCGCCTCCAAAATCTCCTCCGTCGATACGCCGCCCTGCTCCAACATTTCCTTGCGAGCCTCGGCAATCTCGGACTTGGTCAGCGGCGGGTAGAGAAGTTCAAAAAGTCGAGTAAAAGACCGGTCGGTCAGGTAGTGGCCGATGACATTTCCTTGCTCATCCGTCAGTTCGAGCCCGTGGTTGCCTCCGTGCAATTTGGCCCGAAGCTCGGCATCGAGAATCACCTTGTTCATGACTGCCTCCTTTGCTTCCATCATGGTACAGGATGAGCGGAGAGAAATCATCCAAATCGTCTCAGCCCATAAGCTCCCGGATCGATGTGCGGCTTCAACTCGCCGAGCATTTCGCTCACGAGTTTGCCGGTCGCGGGGGCCATCGAGAGGCCGAGCATGTTGTGCCCGGCCGCGATCAGCACATTGCTCATCGCCGGGCTGCGGTCGATGATCGGCAAACCATCGAAGGTCATCGGTCGCCAGCCCCACCACTCTTCCTGCACCGGTTCGGCCAGTGGATCGCGCAGGTACAACTTCGCGGCATCGGTGAGAATCGCGAGCCGCGAGCGGTTCATCGTCTCGTCGTAGCCAGCGAACTCCATGGTCGAGCCAAGGCGGTACCCGCTTTGGAACGGCGTGACGGCGACGCGGTGCTCCTCGAAGATGAGCGGGTGCATCGGGCAGATCGCGGGCCGAGGCATCGTCAGCGAGTAACCCTTGCCCGGCTGGATCGGCACGCGGCAGCCGAGTTCGCGGTTCAACAACGGCGTCCAGGCTCCTGTCGCGACGACAAAGGCATCGGCATCGAGACCCGAGCCCGACGCGCAAGCAAGGGGTGCGTCTGTCCCTTGCTTGCGCGTCGGGCGCTTGGTCGAGACGGCTTTGGCCTTGCCGTTCTCCTTCACGAAGCCCGTCACTTCGCAGTTCTCGCGAATCTCGACGCCGAGCGAAACCAGCACGCGGCGCAGTTCGCTCATGAGTCGGTCGGGCCGCAAGTGTGCGTCGCCTTCGTAGTGGTACCCGCCGGCGTTGCCGGGCTTCAGCGACGGTTCGAGATTCATCAACGCATCGGCATCGAGCCGCTTCGCCCCCATGTCGAACTGGTCGCGGAGCAGGTCGTCCGTGTGCGAATAGTGCTCGAACGCACCCTGCGAACGGAACACGAACAGCAAGCCCTTCGCTTCCCACTCGCATTCGAGTTTCTCATTCTCGATCAGTTCCTCGAAGAGCGTCCGCGACGAAGTGAGGAGTGCCTGAATGGAGTGGCCGATGGCGAGCATGTCGCGCCGGTTGCACTTTTTGGCGAAGCCCAGGAACCAGCCCAGGTTGGCGAGTACGGTACGCGGGCGGACCTTGAGCGGCGAGTTGCGGTGGAAGAGCGTCTTGAGCGTGGACCAAACCGCACCCGGCGCGGCGAGCGGCAGCACGTGGCTCGGGCAGACGTAGCCGCAGTTGGCGTGGGAAGCACCGCGGCCGAAGGCACCGCGGTCGAGAATGGTGACGCGCCAACCGGCGCGGGCGAGGTAGTACGCGGAGCAGGCTCCGATCACGCCGCCGCCGATCACGATCGCATGAGACATGTATCACCTGACAAAGCCCACCCACGGCCGTGGGTGGGCTTGGGTCGCTACTTCTTCTTCGGCATCGTCGTCAGCGGGAAGTCGTCGGTGCGGAAGGGCGTCGCCGGCAAGCCGATCGACTTTCCGTCGAGCGATTTGTTGAACAGGTTCACCACGGGGTGATTCTTCCACCCGAACCGCACCGCCACCGGCTTCTTCACCTTGGTGGAACTGACCACAACGGTCTCACCCTTGATGACTGCCTTGGCCGGGTAGAACTCCTTGTCCTCGCCGCAGATCTCGAAGCCGTTGAGCGTCTGGTAGCGAGCCTGGAGGCCGCCGCCGAGTTCGTCGAAGGAGAGAATCGCGTTGCCTTCCTCGACCTTCATCTCCTTGTACACCGGACCGCTGTGGACGATCTTCTGCCCGTAGACGATCCCGCGAGCGGAGAGGCCCAGCCGTGTTCCCACGGTCATCTTGTCGCGCGGGTGGATGTCGTACAGGTCGCCGACATCGGTGATCACGGCCATGCCGACGTTCTTCAGCTTCTGGGTGGCGAGCAATTGTGCTTCGCGAAGCTCGGCCCAACTCACGCCATCGGCGTCGTTCGCGTGCCACGGGGCGAGTTGCACGCACAGGAATGGGAAGTCGTTGCCCCACTTC
>JAYTGN010000180.1:0-5326 GCA_043733485.1 Gemmataceae bacterium | reverse complement strand
GCGACGTGAGTCGCCGGGTTGGTAGCGCACCCGGCGACTCACGTCGCCGGTTCGCCGTAAGGCTCCTTTTTCTTCAAGTGATTCTTGTGCTTTGCGTGGGAATGTCAAGAATGGCAGCATGGACGTACTGCGCCCGGTGGCCGCGAGCTTCATCGTTATCCTACTCGGTTCGGCGAGCCTCCGCGCGCAGCCCGCCGCGGAGCCCGCGAGCTTGCGCGGGGAATCGCCGCAGACCCGCAAGCGACTCGCCGAGGCCGAGCAGAAGGTACTCGGAGGCAAAGCCGCCGAGGCCATCGACGACCTGCAACGCGTGCTGGATGAAGCCGGCGATGACCTCATCAGCGTGGACGGCAAGCACCACCGCGCCGCCCGCTGGATCGCGCATCAGATCCTCGCCGAGCTTCCACCCGACGTCCTGAAAGCGTACCAGGACCGCATCGACGAACCGGCCCGCAAGCTGCTCGAAGCGGGCCAGCGCGACCGCGACCCGAAACCGCTCTGGCAACTCCTCGACCGCTACTTCGTGGCCCGACCCTCCGAAGAAGGACTCCTCCTCCTCGGCGACTTGCTCTTCGAACGCGGCGACTTCCGGCTCGCCGAACTGACCTGGAAGCGGTTGCTCCCCGACGGCGAAACCGACGTGAGTTTCCCCGGTGCCAAGACCGATCCCGCGAGCCTGCGTGCCCGCTCGATCCTGGCGGCAATCTTCCAGGGGGAACGCGATCGGGCCAAGGAGGAACTCGCCGCCTTCGAGAAGAAGCACCCCAATGCGAAGGGTCCGCTCGCCGGCAAGAATGGCCCCTTCGCCGAGATCATTCGCGGCTACTTGGAGCGACCGCTTCCCACCTCGGCCGTTGCCGATCGCGCCTGGCCCACGTTCGGCGGCGACCCGGCTCGCAGCGGGCGCTTGCACGGTTCCATCCCCATTCACTGGCCGTCGAAGCCGACCTGGACGGCCGCGATTCCCGGCGAGCGGCACGCACTTCCGATCAAAGGCCTCCGCCCACCGTTCGGCCAACCCGTCATTCTCAACGGCTGGATTTACGTTTCGGATGGCCATCGCATCTTCGCGTTTGAACTGAGCACGGGCACTTCCGAGACCATCTATACACCCTTTCCCGTAAACGCGGATCGCAAGCCGACCGATCCACTCAGCAGCCCCACGCTCAGCACCGCGCACGGCCGACTCTTCGCTCGCATTGGCACTCCGTCGATTCGGCCTCCGGAGCTTCAGAAGCCGACCGACTCGGCGATCATCTGTTTCGAACCGGTGACGAAGCCGGGTCCGAACGCGCCACCGATGCGCGAACTGTGGCGAATCAAGCCGCCGCTCGTGGATGGGAAGGCGCTCGCGGTTTGGGAAGGTTCGCCGCTCGTGGCGAATGGTAGGCTGTGGGCCGCGTTCGCGCGGTTCGAGGGTGCCCGCGTCGTTCACGGCATCGCCTGCTACGATCCGGCCGATGCGGACGTGCAGCCCGATCGGCCGGCGTGGATTGCCGAGGTGTGCGATAGCCCGCTGCTCTCGGGCTCCGAAGTGCAGGCGCGTGGCCGTCACGAATTGATCTCGCTCGCGGGTCGGAATATCGTGTTCAACTCGAATGGCGGTGCCGTGGTCGCGTTGGAAGCGGTTTCGGGACGGCGAGCGTGGGGCTTCCAATATCCGCGGGCGGCGCGGCGGCTCGTCGATGCGAATCGTTCCCCCGACCCGGCCCCAGCCGTTATCGAGGGTGGCCGCGTTTATGTAGCGCCTGCCGATGCCGAGCGGGTGTTCGCGCTCGACTCCGAAACCGGTCAAGAACTCTGGGAAAGCGGCCCGACCGAAGGGGCTCAGATTCTCGGAGTCGTGCGGAACCGAGTGATCGTGACCACGGCTGGCCAGAACTTTGCCGGCATCCGCGGGCTCAGCACTTCGACCGGTTCGTACCTCGGTCCGGATGGCTGGATTCAGGCGAACGGGTTGCTCGGGTACGGCCGCGGCCTAGCAAGCGACGACGCGATTCTGTGGCCGAGCCGCAGCGGCCTCTACTTCCTCGATCCGGAAACGGGCCACCCGATCCGCACGGCCCCACCGCTGCACACGACTTCATATTACCTCTCGAACGAAGCCGTACCCGATCCCTTCGGATCGCTGGCGTTCGCCGACGGCTGGCTCGTGGTCGTGACGCATCAGGAAGTGTGGGCGTATCGGACCGAGTCGCCGCCGTTCGTACGGCCACCCGACGATCCGCGGCGCAACTTCTTGAACCAGATGGGCCGCGTCGAAAAAGACCTTGCGGAAGGAGAAGGAGCCGCGGCGCGCGCGACATTGGCGCAGGCGATCGCGAGTGAACTTCCGAAGCCGCTTCGAGCCTGGGCCGCGGCGCGGCTCCTTCTGCTGGATCGGAAAGCGACCGAGGTTCCAGTGGAACTTCGAGGCGAATGGCTGCTCACCGCCGAGGGCGAACTGGTCTCGCTCGGTTCGCTCGCGGATCGAATCGCGGGTCGAGCCACACCGATGCGAGGAGTGCCGGCGTCGCCGAGTCTGCCGGCCGATCGCAAGCCGCTGGATGCGCCGAGCCTCGATTCCGAGGCGCGGATCGCCTCCACGCTTCGCCTACCGCCCCACTCCTTCCCACTGCCACCAATTGCGGGTGCGAGCCAGCACAAACACATCTTCGTAATGGCTGCGAAGGACGTGCTTGCGATTGCTCTTGAAGGCGAAACCAAAACGACCTTCGCTTCGGGCGATGGCTTCACTCAAGCCGCGGACTTGACCGAAGGCTTCGTACTCGTGGGGCCGTTCGCGGTCGCGGTGTACGGGCCAGGTCGCGAGCCGCTCTGGGTCTTTCGCGTTCCGCAAACCGATCCACTTCCCGGCTCGCGCACGCGAACCATCTATACGGATCCGCTGCCGCTGGCGGAACTGTCCTCGTTCGTGCTCGCGGGGGAATGGCTCATCGCCCGGCTCGGCGACCGCCACCTGCTCGCGCTCGACCTCAAGGCCCACTCCGTGGCCTGGGTACTCGGCACGCACGGCCAACCGCGTTACGAGCCGCTGATGTTCGAAACGGCTCCGCGCTTCACGCCGCACTTCTTCGCCTCGGAACAACTCCTCGCCGTGCAACTTTCGGATGGCCGTCGCTGGCTCGTGCGACTGAACACGGGCCGCGTTTGGAATGAAGTGCCAGACCTTGACGGCAGTAAAACCTCGTTGGTGCCGTGGTCGATGCCGCCGATCGAGGTCGAGGGCAACCGGATCGCGTTCCCCGATGGCCCCGGCCTCGTTCGCTTTGCGAAGCAAGGTTCGGGGAAGACGAAGTTCGCTTACGAAGCGCCGGGCGAATCGAGCCTGGCCGGCGATCCTCCGCAACTCCGCCGCTTCGGAAATGCGCTGCTCGTCGCGATTCGCCGCAACGTGGGAATCGAACTCGACCGCATCGAACCGACGGATGGGAAGCCCGCCTGGCCCGGCGGCCCGGCCTTCTTCGATGCTGGGAATATCGACCTGAACGCGGCCGATGCCGACCCGCAGCGCGTCTTCATTCCCGCAGGGAATTCGCTGCTCGCCTTTTCACTCGACGATGGCAAACTCGCGTGGAAGGCGGAGTTGCCGGGATGCGCGCACTGGGTTGTACGGGCCGGGCGGAAGGTCGCGATTGCCTACCCCACTGAAGCGGTGCCCGACGAGCCGTTCGCTTCAGCATGGCATCGGCTCCGCGAATCATTCCTTCGCAACCCGCAACCCTGGCGACTCCCCTTGCTCGCCTCGGCCCTGTATGATTGCTGGACCGAGCGAACCGTGCCCGTCCTCCTCTTCGACCTGGAAACGGGCAAGCTCTTGAAGTCGCTGACGATCCCGACCCGCGGCCCCTGCCTCACGGCGTGGTTCGAAGGCGACCTGGCCGCGATCGCCACGAGCGATCGAATCTGTTGGTTGAAGTGAAACACCGGCGAGCCGAGTACCGTCAGGTGCCGGGTGACGAACCCGGCGGCTGACGCCGCTCGGCTCGCCGTCTGAAATTGACCCGGAGTGCCTGTGATACGTGCCGAACCGATAAGCGATTGGAGCGACGACGAACTCGCGGCGGCGGAACACCTCCGCACCGCCAGCGACCGCATTCTCTCCGAATGCGGCAAAGCTATCGTCGGCCAGCAAGAAGTCCTCGAACAACTGCTGCTCGCGCTCCTCGCCCAGGGCCACGCCCTGCTCGTCGGCGTGCCCGGACTCGCCAAAACGCTCATGATCCGCACCCTCGCGGACAGCATGAACCTCACGTTCAACCGCGTGCAGTTCACCCCGGACCTCATGCCCTCGGACATCACCGGCACCGAGATGCTCCAGGAAGATCGCAGCACCGGGCAGCGTGCCTTCCGCTTCCTGCAGGGGCCGATCTTCGCGAACGTGGTTCTCGCGGACGAGATCAACCGCACGCCGCCGAAGACGCAAGCGGCACTGCTCGAAGCCATGCAGGAGAAGCAGGTCACGGTGGCGGGGAACAAGCACGTGCTGCCGAACCCGTTCTTCGTACTCGCCACGCAGAACCCGATCGAACAGGAAGGCACGTACCCGCTGCCGGAAGCGCAGCAGGACCGCTTCATGTTCACGATTTCGGTGGGCTATCCGAACGAGGAAGAAGAGTTCCGCATTATCGAGTCCACCACCTCGGCGGCCCGACCGCAGATCGAACGCGTCGTCTCGGGTGAAGAGTTGCTCAAGATGCAGCACCTGGTTCGCAAGGTGCCCGCGGCCGCTTACGTGATCCGCTACGCGCTCAAGCTGTCGCGGCTCACGCGGCCCCACGCCCAGAACGGCGAGGCACCCGATCCCAACGTGCCGGACTTCGTGAAGAAATACGTGACCTGGGGTGCTGGTCCACGGGCCGGACAAAACCTGATCCTCGCGGCGAAGGCCCGGGCGCTGCTCCGCGGTCGCACCTACGTGGCGATTGAAGACGTGAAGGCCGTGGCGCTACCCGTGCTGCGGCATCGCGTCATCACGAATTACAACGCCGAGGCCGACCGCATGACGCCGGACGAGATCGTGCGGAAGTTGCTCGCACTTGTACCGCGTGAAGGGAACTAGACCGGCGTTTGAATGGCTCGTAGACACAATGGTCGGACCAGTCGCACCCGCCAACGTGGGTTACACTCGGGCGATGCTCGAGTGCAGAGCCAACACCGGGAGGACTGGTCCGATGCAATCGACGTTACGCTTTGCGGGGCTCGATGTCCATAAGGCCACCACGACGGGGTGCAGTCCCGTAGCTGCGAGCTGGAGGCGGGTGTATTCTGAGCTGCAAGCAGGAGGGACAGGTTTCCTGCGTTCCCTCTGAAGGAATCAGCTATG
>JAYTGN010000179.1:0-31161 GCA_043733485.1 Gemmataceae bacterium | reverse complement strand
ATTCACCGGATAAAAAAGCGGCTGCGCGAGTGCGTGAAGGCCGAGGTCTGGGGCACGCTGGAGGATCCCGCCATGGTTCAGGAGGAAATGCTGACTCTGTTCGCCGCGCTCGGCGGCTGAAAAAAATAGTGTTATGATTTTCTCCCGCCACGTCAGGTCACGGGCATGAGCGATTCCTCCGCCAATTCCAAACGCTGCCAGCAATGCGGCGCCGAGATGTCCGCTGCGACCGGCGGGCTTTGCCCGCGCTGCCTCATGGCGCAAATCATCCAGCCGACGCAGGCCGGGGATCCTGCTGCAGCCATCCCTGCCCTCACGCCTGCGGAACTCGCGCCGCATTTTCCGCAGCTCGAAATCCTCGAATGCCTTGGACGTGGCGGCATGGGCGTCGTTTACAAGGCGCGACTGACGAAGCTCAACCGGGTCGTCGCGCTCAAGATGATCCTTTCGGGCGAACACGCCGGCGAGAAGGATCTTCACACCCTCCCCTCGCGCACGAAGGCGTGCACCCACGTGGCAAATGCGATGCGCAAGAGCAGCGCTCGCATGGCTAGGTCGTCGAGGTGCATGGAACGGTAAACGTCTTTCATCAGGGCCTCGGGGCGGAGCTGGTCGTGCCGGGTGACCTCGAAGGCGGATCGCGCCACTACTCGAATGCCGGGCTCTGCAGCGCAAAGGCCGTCGTGGAACCAGCCCACATGATCCGCCTTGTAGGCATACCGTGTGAGCTCGCGCGGTAGTCGCCCCTCGAAAAGCGAGCGAGCCCACCGCTTCTGAACGTCTTCGCCCTGCCCGCGGCGCATGGCCCACACAAGTTGGGGGATAGGCCCCAGCGCGAACGAGGGAACGTAGGCCATTCCCTTCGGCGCGTAAATGTGATCGTGAGGCCAGGGATCGTACAGGCCCCACGCACGGTGCGTCAATGGCATGGCATGGGTCGCATCGCCGTCGAACGCATCGCACAAGAGTGCATCCCCGCCGACTCCATTGAGTACGAACCGGGCGCCGTAGGCACTGGCCGTGCGCGAGATGACCTCGTGCCCCTCGTGGAAAAGCGCCGGCACCAGAGGGACAGGGTGCAGGGGCGCACCGTCGAGCCGCGCGAATGGGCGCGCATCGTCTTCGGGGATCGCGACTGCCGGCTCGGGCCCTCGAAGGTACAACTCCTGAATGGCTCGTTCCGTTCGGAACTCATATCGACCTGACACGAATCCGATCAGCACGAGATTTGCCCCCACGGCGCGCAGCACGTCGATCACGATCGATGTATCGAGACCACCGCTCAGCTCGACGGCGATTCGCCCCCCGCGTAGCCACTTCACGTAGCGTCGGGCTTTTGCCTCAAGATCGGCAAGGCTTGCTTGGCAGTGGAGCGGCGGCGGTTGCGATGGGGAGAGCGCATAGAAACGAGCCCCATCATATCGCCATTGTGTGCGTGGCGGGAGTGGCACCAAGCCGGCTACGGGCATGTACTGGTCGGGCCGCGTGACCGGCGGGACGCCGTTGCTGAGGTGCAGATCCAGGCTCGCGCCGCGAAGCCGGTCGCCCCAGTTGGGAAGCGCCAATACCTCGGCCCGGTCGAGGACGACGCCGCGGGCGGTGTCGAAGTAGCGAGATGCGCGCGATCCATTGGTGATGAGCCGGTTCACGTGCGGATCAGGGCGAGCAGGGGGTGGTAATTGATCCAGCTGCGGTCCTCATGGTCGGGCTGTGCGCCGCCTTCGATAATCCACGCGTGCATGTCGGCACTGGCGAGTTGCGCCCCGATGAAAAGTACGCCCCGACCGCGAAAGGATCGCGACGTTTTGGCCGCGAGCAGGCTCCGCTGTAAGCACAGTTTCGTGCGTTGCGCGCGCTGGTCGGGTAGCTTGGCAATGGCTGACATGGCCTCGCGGGTGGTGTCGAACAACGGCGCCCCGAGGCTCCCATACCAGACCGAGAGTAGGAATCTGCGGTTCCCGAGCCAGAGGAGCCGGCGGTGCATCCGGTCGAGGGCCGCCTCCGCCCGCCTAGTTGTCCGGACAGAGGTGGAGCCGGGATGCCACTGGCATGAGAATGGATGGTTGCAGTACCAGACGGCCTCCGAGACGACCGGCGGAACCGGCCTAAACTCGGAGGCATTCGGTCGTTGGTGGTGGCGAAGGAGGCTGCCCGTAAGTGGGCTCAGCGTCCACCACGCCCCGCGTGTCTCATACGGCAGACCCACCACCTTAAGCATGGGCGAAATTCACTTGTACCAGATGCCCGGTTTATCCTGGCGCCCCTGGCTTTGGTTTCCACGGATGCGGTCCGAGGTTGCAACGACTACCGAGGATGAAAAGAGTCGGCTCAGGAACCTACGAATCATGTCGAACTCCTGTGGCTTAGGTGAAAGCACTCCGCTATCCAGCGAGCGCAGCCCTCAGGATACTCGCATTTCTGCTCCCAGGCCACCCTTTTTTCAAATTTGACCATCACAAAATTGCGTTGGGAAGGGGGCGGCGTTTGAGCCAGCGTCCTAGTGGACCCCAGACTGCTTTTGTCTGTTTCTGCCATTTCGGTGCTTGTGGAGGAAGAGTATATCGGCCGTACTTGTATGAGTTCACAACCGAATAAGCCTCTTTCAAGGCTTCGGAGCTTTCGGCTCTTGAAGCTCGGAAGCAGAAACCAATTGATGTCTGCGGAGATCGGACCTTCCCTCGTAGGCGAGAATAATCACCGCTGCGAATGTAACCACCACTATTGCTGCTTTGAACACGTCGATTTCGAGGTTACTCGGGATGGGACCGACGAACGACTTGACGAAAAGCAAGAGCCAAACACACGTGACAAACAAGCTCAGGAGCTGATTCACTTTTGAGACCGAGAACTGACCTGCTCCTGTGAAAAACCGTGTGAAACGATTATGTTCGTCCTCCACAATGACCAGCTTGAAGAGCGGACCCATCGTCATCTCTTCCAAGCAGTCGACGTGTTTCTCCCAGTTCTCCTGCCAGAATTTGCTACCCTTGTTGACAAGGAACCAACCAAACCCGAAGACAAGCCCGAAGGCCGAGAACAAGAGGCCGAGCCACTCGTGGTCCGCGGAATTCCTCGTTGCGGCATATCCAGCGAACGCGGCGGCGATGAACGCCCAGAAGTACGTCGCACGCTTCCAGTACAGATCGATTTCAAACTTGCGAGTATCAAGCGCCACGGCGAGAGCACGCCCTGCGCGAGTATCCGCCTCGGTCTTGGCGCTGCCGTCCTGCTTCGGTTCAGCAAACGCGGCTTTGTACTCTTGCAGAGTCATGGTGAATCTCCGGAAAAAGTGACCGTAGAGTAACAACACCTATACTTCGCTTGAGACGCGCCGGTATTCCTTCAATCTCCTCGAGTTCTTGCAGGCTCACGGCATGTACCTTTAGCAGGCTGCTGAAAAACTCGGGAGGCTCCCGAAGCCAAGGCCCTAATGACGTTCGAGTCGCACCACAACGCGAAAAAAAGCAACTTGAAGGCTGTAATGGCTTCGAGTTTCGCCCATTAGATGAACGCTCCGCCTTTTTCAGCAGCCTGCTAGAGAAGCGACCACGGTACTACCTCAGGTTGCGACGCGGCCTTCAAGTGGCAACGCGTTCGCCTCGTGGACCACGTCCACCACGTGGTCCACATTCGTTTGCGCATTCGGCTGCTCTTCTGCGAGCCTGTCGTTCGTCCCAAGTCCTTTGCACGAGTCTTGCATCCCACCATCCGGATGTTACGCTTGTCGCGCCCTCGCTCCCAATGCATTTCGGCGCGGAGTGATCATCGTGCGGCAAAATGAGCGCATGGCCTGCCTGGCCATGCTCGCAGTTGCGGAACATCAAGAGAATTCACCAGTTCTGTCGATCACAACAGCGCGCATGGCCAGCATGGCCCGGAGGCGAAATGCGAAAGCCCTGGAAAACAAGCGAAATTCTGCATCACGGCCGTACAAAAAAAGTGCAAACCGAACCGGCCATCCTACCCCTTGATCACGCCGATCGGTCGCATGCGGGCCACCTTCCGCGAGAGGTTCGCCTCGTGGACCACGTCCACCACGTGGTCCACGTTCTTGTAAGCATTCGGCTGCTCCTCCGCGAGGCCCATGCGACTACTCGCCATCGCGATCACGCCGCGAGCCTCCAGCTCCTTCTCGATCTTGCGGCCGGTCACGTCCTTTCGAGCCTGGGTGCGGCTCATCGCGCGGCCGGCCCCGTGGCACGTCGAACCGAAGGTCCGGTCCATGCTACCCTGAGCGCCGACGAGAATCCACGAAGCGCGGCCCATGTCGCCGGGGATAATCACCGGCTGGCCCACGGCGCGGAACTGTTCTGGCACCTCCGGATGACCCGCGGGGAAGGCCCGCGTCGCGCCCTTGCGGTGAACCCAGACCATCTTCTTCTTGCCGTCCACGGTGTGCTCCTCGAACTTCGCGATGTTGTGGGCGACGTCGTAAAGGAGTTCCATGCCGAGGTCTTCCCAGGTGCGGCCGAACTCGATGGCGAACACGTCGCGGGCCTGCTGCATGAGCAATTGCCGATTGCAGAAGCCGTAGTTGGCGGCGGCCCGCATCGCGGCGATGTACTTCTTCCCTTCAGGCGACTCGGCCGGCGCGCAGGCCAGTTGGCGGTCTGGAAGCGTGATGCCGTACTTCCTCGGGCAGTCGCGGAACTGGGCGAGGGCGTCGTCGCAGACTTGGTAGCCGAGCCCGCGCGAACCCGAGTGGATCATGACGCAGACCTGGTTCAGTTCGAGGCCGAAGACCTTGGCCACGTCGGCATCGAAGACGGAATCGACGACCTGCACTTCGAGGAAGTGGTTGCCGCTGCCGAGGGTGCCGCACTGTTCCGAACCGCGCTTCACGGCGTGATCCGAGACTTCATCCGGGTCGGCGTCGTCGATCTTGCCGCCAGCTTCAGTGTACTCGAGGTCGCGGGGCACGCCGAGGTTGCGGTTGACGACGAAGCGCGGACCTTCGCGCATCAGGCGGCGGGTCTCGGTGCTGTCGAACTTGTAGCGGCCACTCTTTCCCGCCCCGGTCGGGATCGTGTAGAAGAGCCCCTTGATGAGGTCGCGGATGCGGTGCTTCACGTCTTCGAGGAAGAGGTTGGTCTTCACGAGTCGGACGCCGCAGTTGATGTCGTAGCCGACGCCGCCGGGCGAGATGACGCCGCCCTCGGCGGGGTCCGTCGCACAGACTCCGCCGATGCAGAAGCCGTAGCCCCAGTGAATGTCGGGCATGGCGAAGCTGGCCGACTGGATGCCCGGCAACGTGGCGACGTTCGCGACCTGATCGGGTGCCTGATCCTTGCGGATCGATTCGATGAGCCGCTCGTTGGCGAAGATGAGCCCATCGACGCGCATGTCGGGGCGGTACGACTTCGGGATGCGATAGCAGCACGAATCGACCCGTTCGAGCGGACCAGCGTAAGCGGACTTCTGCATGGGAACCTCAAATGTCCACAATCACTTCAGCGAGCCAGCTGTCGTCGACTTTCACGACTTTCAACTCGTGATACGTGATGGCCTTCACTTCGTGGCTAAGGGCGTGGCGGTCGGGGTCGAACGGCTCTCCCCAGGCCGTGGCCGTTAAACCGTCGTCGCGAACCTTCACCTCGAACTGGCAGAAGAGCATCTGCTCATCTTCGCAGCGATGGAGCAGTTCCTTCAACCAATCCAAGAGCAGGAACTCGCGGTCCGTGCCGGCGATGTCGATGGCCACATCCATCGCGGGCCGCACCAGCGTGAAGTCTTCGACGATGGCCGTGAACAGGCACGCGGCCATCTCAGCGAAGAGTGCATCGAGGTCGGCGGCGGTCGCCCGCAATCCGAGGTCGGCGGTGTGTTCGAAGAGTTCGTACATGCCCGCAGCATACTCCGATTGCGACCGCGGAACTACGGAGCGAGGCGAACTCGTCGAGGTTCGCGACCATCCGTGATAAGATGAGTGGAATCGCACGAGGGCCAACCGATGACGGATGATTACGAAGACTCCGAACGTCCTGGCGAGGATAGTGGACGCCGATCGCGACGGCCTCGCTCGACAGGCTCGAACCGGACTCTCTGGCTGATCCTCGGCGGGACAGGTTGCTTGATCGTACTCGTCTGCGGTGGGATCGGCGCGCTGGCGGTCTGGGGCGTGAGCGCCTTCACGAAGGATTTCCCCGCAGTCGAAGGGGTGGCCAACGAGTTCTTCGATGCGGTTAAGGCCGGGAATCTCGAGGTTGCTTTCAACAAAACGAGCGCGGGATATCGAGCCAAGAACACACCGGAACAATTTGCATCGTTCATCAAGCAACACGAGACGCTCAGCAAACACACGACGCGGACGATGAACGGATTTAACATTTACGGTTCTCCGCCAATCTTGTGGAAAGTTACTGAACTGGCGTATCACTGGCGATTCCGGGCGAGGATGCCTGGACCTCTACGAGATTGGCCATGGCAGGCACAACCGCTCTCGGCTTCTGGACGGAACTCCTCGACTTGCCGGGATTCATCGTTCTCCACCACGAGGACGATGCTCTCCACAATCGGCATCGCTTCACCGTGACTCCCCAACACGAAATCGGAATCTGTCCGCAATGCAGCAAACCCAGTGAGACCGTCAAGCAACGGCGCCATCGCGAGGGCATCTTGGACCTGCCGATCGGATGTCGGTCCGTTGAATTGACCGTTCGCGTGGGACAGTTCGCCTGCGAGAGTTGCGGGAGTTGCTTTACTCCGGCGATCGACTTCTTGGCGGACGGTGCCCATGCCACCGAACGCCTGCTCCGTCGCGCTGCCGATCTGATCCAAAATTCCGATGTGACCAACGCGGCCCGGTTTTGCGATCCCGGAGAAGAACTTGGAGCGGTGGTACTACGACTATCTGGAGCGCCAGCACCAGCGGGCGACCGCGGTCCCCTCGCGCCCGATCCGCCGGATCGGGATCGACGAGTTGTCCTTAAAAAAAGGCACCGACAGTTCGTCGCCGTGATCGTCGATCACGATCACAAGCGGGTGCTGGACGTGCTGGAAAACCGCGAGAAAGCCACGGTTGTGGCGTACTTGAAGGCGGGGAAGGCGAGCGGTTTGTTGGCGTCGGTGGAAGAGGTGACGACGGACATGTGGGACGCCTACGTCGAAGCGTCGCGGGAAGTATTTGGCGATGGCGTCGCGATTACGATCGACCGTTTCCATGTGATGAAGAACTTCCAGGATGGACTGACGTCGGCCCGTCGCGAGTTGCAGCGCGGTCTGTCGGCGGAGGCGAAACTCAAGGGGAGCCGTTGGTGGTGGGTGACGAACCCGGAAAACTTGGATGTGGACGATCGGGAATCGTTTGCCAAGCTCCGACTGGAGTTCCCGCAGTTGGCGGCGTTGTGGGAGCAGCGGGAAGGACTCCGTGCGATCTTCGAGGATCGCACGATTGTGACGCCGGATCAAGGACGGGAACGGTTAGAGGGCTGGATGGCCGGAGTTCGGAAGTTGGGTTTGGCGGCCTTGGACAAATTCTGCAAGACGTTGACGAATTGGATGGGGAAGATCGCCAATTACTTCCGGGCGCGCAGCAGCAATGGTCGAACGGAAGGGCTGAATCACGGCATCCGGACCATCCTCTGGCGTGCGTTTGGGATGATGAACTTCAGGAACTTCCGACTCCGAGTACTGCACCGGTTCGGATGCCCTAAAGTATGAGCTCCCCCCAGAATGGCGGAGAACCACATTTACAGTGGGACTAATGGCAAGCAAGCCCGCATTCAGATGACGCTGCAAGCCCCGAACAACGCAACCACATGCACGCTCATTCTCGTTGACGAAGGCGGCGCGTGGAAGGTGAATCAGATCTCCGTTCCATAATCGCTCTGTTAGAATGAGCTTCTCGTACGAGGGCTACCCGATGGAACATCCCCTGATCAACGACTGCGGCCGCGGGCCGGAGCTTCTGGACCGCCGAATCACCATCTACAACCTGGTGCCGTTCTTCCTGCGTCCTGGCACGACCGAGGTGAGCATCGCGGAGTCATTCCTGATCTCGGTGGAGCAGGTCGCGGCGATGCGGGCGTACTTCCTGGACCGCTATGCCGACGTGATGGAGCAGCACGAACGCATTGAGGAGCGGATTCGGAAGGGCATGGAAGTGCAGGCGAAGCGGTTTCCGCCCACGCCCTATGACCTCGTTCATTTCCCGGCCTGGGTCCAGAAGAGACAGCAGGAATCGGAAGCCGGGGGGGAACCCTTGCCCGAGTCGATTAGGGAGCGACTCAACGAATTCTTCGCTCTGAAGCGAGACTGGATGGAGCGACATGAGTCGACCCTGGAGGTCGCATGTACGGGCTAATCGCCGATGCGGACTTCCTCGGCTCATTCCGTCGGATTCTCGAGGTGTTGCTCTCGGATGAATGGATCGAGTATTGGGACGAACTCGGGCTTGCGGTGGAAGAATTCGGATTCCTCGGACTGTCGCACGATGCCAGCGATCGTCTCGTCTGGGAACGTTGCCAGGAAACGGGACTGATACTGGTCACCGGCAATCGCAACAACGAGTCTCCCGATTCGCTCGAAGCCACGATCCGATCCGCAGACGCGAACGCGCTTCCCGTCTTCACCGTTGGCGATGCTCGGAGAGTTCTTGAAGAGGGATCGTATGCTCGAGTCGTCGCGCTCGATTTACTCGACTATCTATTCACGCTTCACGACTCGCCCGATCTGCTCCTCGGAATTGGTCGAATCTTCCTTCCCAAGAATGCTGTGTAATTCATGCCTCTCACCTTCACGTTCGATGTGGTTGTAGTCGGGGCCGGACACGCAGGTGTCGAGGCGGCGATGGCGGCGGCGCGGCTGGGCGCGAAAACGTGTTTGCTCACGATGAATGCGGACGCCGTGGCCCAGATGAGTTGCAACCCGGCCATCGGTGGCGTCGCCAAGGGGCAGATCGTCCGCGAGATCGACGCACTCGGCGGCGTCATGGGTCGATGCACCGATGCCAGCGGAATTCAGTTCCGCATGCTGAACGCGAGCAAGGGCCCGGCGATGCACTCGCCCCGCGCCCAGTGCGACAAGAAACTCTACCAGTTCACCATGAAGCGCTGGGTCGAGGACCAGGAGAATTTGACGCTGCGGCAAGAGTTGGTCGAAGGGCTGCTGATGGAAGCACAGGCAGGAATGCCTGTGCCACGGGTGATCGGCATCCTGACCCGAGGCGACACGCGGTACCTCGCGCCGGCCGTCATTCTCACGACGGGTACGTTTCTCAAAGCGATCATGCACACGGGGGAAGCCAAGACCGTCGGCGGCCGGGCCGGCGACACCTCCGCCGAAGGCATGAGCGATAGCCTCACGTCCGCCGGGTTTGAACTGGCCCGATTCAAGACCGGTACCCCGTGCCGGCTCAACGGCCGCACCATCGACTTCACCAAGTGCGAACTCCAGCCCGGCGACGATCCGCCCCGGCCGTTCAGCTTCAGCACCGAGAAGATCACCCTTCCCCAGATCGCCTGCCACTCGACGAACACGAATGCCGCGGTCCACGAAGTGATTCGCGCGAACCTGGATCGCGCCCCGATGTACACGGGCCAGATCAGCGGGCGCGGGCCGCGCTACTGCCCCAGCATCGAAGACAAAGTCGTTCGCTTCGCGGACAAGGATTCGCACCTCATCTTCCTCGAACCGGAAGGTCTGAACACCCGCGAGTATTACTGCAACGGCATCAGCACGAGCCTGCCCAAGGACGTGCAGCACGCGATGCTGAAGCTGATCCCCGGGCTGGAGAATGCGGAGGTGATGCGCTGGGGCTATGCAGTCGAGTACGATTATGCCCCGCCGACGCAGCTTCACCCGACTCTGGAAACGAAGCCGGTTGCCGGGCTTTACTTCGCGGGGCAGATCAACGGCACCACGGGATACGAGGAAGCGGCGGCTCAGGGGCTCGTCGCCGGGTTGAACGCGGCCCTCAAGTTGAAGGGCGCGCCGCCCTTCGTGCTGGATCGCAGCCAAGCCTACATCGGCGTACTCATCGACGACCTCGTGACCAAGGGTGTGGACGAGCCGTACCGCATGTTCACGTCGCGGGCCGAGTATCGTCTGCTCCTTCGCCACGACAACGCGGATCGCCGGCTCACGCCGCTCGGCCATGCGATCGGCTCGGTAACGCAGGCCGCGTGGGACAGGCTCGAAATCAAGGAAGCCGCGATCCTGGCGCTTCAGGCGCTGCTGAAGAAAACGCGGAGCGAGGGGGATTCCCTCGAAACTTGGCTTCGGAGAACCGAGGTGGATTGGGCCGCTTTGCGCGAACGGCACCCCGCCTTGAAGGAATGGGACGGCTTGCCCGAGGTGGTGGAACAGGTGGTTCTGGAAGCCAAGTACAGTGGGTACATTGGCCGGCAGGCCGCGGAGGTAGAACGCTTCCAAAGGCTCGAAAACAAGCGGATTCCGTCCAATTTCAACTTCGAGGGCATCGGGCAGCTTCGCCTGGAAGCGCGCGAGAAGCTGCATCGGGTTCGCCCCGCCAGCGTAGGCCAGGCGAGCCGCATCAGCGGCATCACCCCGGCGGATCTCGCAGTGCTGTTGTTTTATCTGGAATGAGTCGCTATGCGGGGTCTGCCCGCAAGGGGGAAGCCAGGTAAGTGGCACGACCCGCGTCGGGGCAGATCGCTCGGTCGATCTTGGGTGGCACAGGTCTCCTGACCTGTGCGAGCTTTCACAGGTCTGGAGACCTGTGCCACCCAAGAAGCATGCGACCTTCGCGTCTGGATGTTTACGCCGCGGAGGAGCAAAGCTCATTCGCGCAACCGGCGGGTTTCGGCCCGACGATTCGGCCTGAATTGCGAAAGTTACGCATCTTGCCCTTTCCCCCTAAACGGGAAATTGGCAAAATGAAGTAAGTTGCGGAGGCTGGGTAGTCGATGAGTGCTGCGACCGAGTCGGCAAGGCTGCTGACGCCGCACAGGTAGGCAAAGTAGGTCGATGCGGTAAGGGATTCCGATCGTGTGATTCGAGGCGGGCACGGAAGCAGAGTCGAGTCTTCCGGCACACTTCACTCGCATTGAACGCACCCCTCACCGGGTTACGATGACGACAGGGATGGTCGACTTTCACCATCTTTCCATCGGCACGTTTCCCAATCGCAGATGACCCTTTTTCCTGCTTTCACGGACGGGCTTCGGGGCGTTCCCGCGGTTCGCGTCCGGGAACCGGTAGCAGCGTTTCAGGGATAGTTTCCGGTCCAGTTGCCCGGCTCGGTCACACCGCCGCGTGCACGGACTTCCTTCATGCGAGCCGGCAAAAAGGCCGGCAAGGCAGGATGACGTATGAAGACGGTGTTCACAACCGGCGAGGCGGCCAAGATTTGCAAGGTCAGCCAACAAACCATCATCCGTTGCTTCGACAACGGACAGCTCAAGGGGTTCCGCGTTCCCGGATCCAAGTTCCGGCGGATTCCTCGCGAAGCGCTCTACAAGTTCATGCGCGACAACAACATCCCCACCGATGCCCTGGAAAGCGGCAAGCGGAAGGTGTTGCTCGTGGACGACGATCCCGAAGTGGTCGAGACCATCCACCGCGCCCTCCAAGAGGATGGTCGCTTCGAAGTGCGGATCGCCACCAACGGCTTCGATGCTGGCATGATGGTGAAGGAATACCGCCCCGACCTGCTCGTGCTGGACGTGATGCTTCCGGATATTAACGGTAAGGAAGTCTGCCACCGGGTCCGCGCCGACCCGAGCATGGAAGACGTCCGCATCGTGTGCATCTCGGGCATGATCGAAGACGACAAGATCCAGGAGCTGAAGCTCGCGGGAGCCGACGACTTCCTGGGCAAGCCGTTCGACGTGGACGTACTCATCGAGAAGATGTGCGTTCAGTTGGATATGGAAGTCGCGGTTCTGGTGTAATCGAGTAGCCGCGATGCGGAGTCCGTGGGGCAAGTGGCTCCACCAACTCCGCGTCGCGGCTAAACACTATTTTTCAGGAGTCCTACGGTGCCAGGGAAGGCCGTGGGTCGGTCCGCGGTCGATCTGCCGTGGTTCTGCCCCAATACGAACAGCTTGGTGGGGCTCGCCGAAGACCCGGCCCGCCTCTCGCGGTTGGCTCCTGCCGATCCCGGCCTCTTCACGTTCCTGTGCCGCTTCGCGTTGGCCGAAACAAGCTCTCCGTTCACCCCGCCTCACGAACGTCTCGTCTCGTCGGCTCTCCCGGAAACGGCCGCCGCCTATCTCGACGCCACGCCGCTCGGCTGGCTCGACCCCGAATCGCTGCGGGTTCAAACGGTGAACGCGGTCGCGGAGTGTTCCGCCCGCATCGCGCGTTCTCTGGCCGAACAAACGCAACGCGCCTTTCCGGAAGCGGCCGAGACTGCGGCCCGCCTCGCCATGCTCGGTTGGTACGCGGTTCTGGCCTGCGACGAATCGGCCGCAGCCGCGTGCCTGCAAGATACCGACTTCGACGCGAACCCCTCGGCAACTCAGGAATCGCACTGGGGCCTGGATCACGACGCGATCGCGCGCCGACTCGTGGGCCGTTGGAAACTCCCAACGTGGCTCGGTTCGCTCGTCGGTTGTTTGAACCTGCCATTTGAAGCGGCCGCACACCTCGGAGCGGATGTCGACCTGTTCGCCGTCGTGTCGCTGGCCGTTCATGCGGCTCAGGAACAGACGACCAATCTCGGGCTCACCCACGAATGCGAACGCGAGAAGTTGCTGACGCATTTGGGAATCGCCGAGGAATCACTCGTTGAGTATGTGTTGCAGGCTCCGGTCACTTACGCTTCCGGCTCCTCGGTGGATCAGAATCCCCACCGCGTACCGCTCGTGGCGAACTTGCTGCGGGCCGCGGGACTGGCTCGCCGCCGAAACGGCGCGGCACTCGTGGTGCGGCTCGAAGAACGGATCGACGAACTGCACCGCTCGGCGGCAAGCCTCGCCGAACTCGCCGGGAACCGCCTGCACGATGCGAAGCTCGTGTCGCTCGCGGAGTTTGCCGCCGGAGCCGGGCACGAAATCAACAACCCGCTCGCCGTGATCTCGGGCAATGCCCAACGTCTACTTCGCACCGAACAAGACGATGACCGCGCGGAAAGCCTGCGCTCCGTCGTGAGGCAAGCCCAGCGCATCAGCGGTATCTTGCGCGAATTGATGCACTTCGCCCGCCCGCCGAAGGCCGAGCTCGAAAGTGTTCTCGTGCTGAACTTGGCGAATGCGGTTTGCAACGAACTGATGCCGTTGGCGGAGGAACGCGGGGTTCGCCTCGAACTGAGCAATGCCGCTCCGGATTCTCGCCTTTATGTGGACGCGAAACAACTTCGCTCGGCGCTCACCGCCGTGATCCGCAATGGAATTGAAGCCGCGACCCTCGGCGGCTGGGTTCGCCTCGAATGTACGCGACACGAGGATTCGCTTCACTTCGCGGTCGAGGACAGCGGGCCGGGTCTAACGCGGGATGTGGCCGCGCACGCGTTCGATCCGTTTTACAGTGGCCGGGCCGCGGGCCGCGGTCGCGGGCTCGGCCTCTCCACCGCCTGGCGACTCGCCAATCAGAACGGCGGGGAGATCCACTTCGAGCCGACCGACGGCCCCACGCGCTTCGTCTTCACGTTCCCCCTCGCCGCACCGCAGGCCTCCATTGCCGAACGCCGCTCGGCGTGAGCTGACGGTTAACCCTCCGACCGGCGTGTGCGCAAAAGCTTGGAACTGAACGGGTTTTACCTTTCCCTCCATCATTTCTCGACTACGATTTCTTCGAGCGTCATACGCGGGCGACTTGACTTGGGTATGACGTTTGCGGCGTTCCATTAAAGCGAAATTGTTGCCTCGGAGCCCCAGGTGAAGAACGAGACGTTCGGTTCCACGCTAAGCCATGCCTCCGCCGACCCCTTTCAATTGCTGGTGGAAGCGGTGAAGGATTACGGCATTTTCATGCTCGACCCCGCCGGAAATGTCTCCAGTTGGAACCCCGGCGCCGAGAAGAGCAAAGGCTATTCGGCTGAGGAAGTTATCGGGCAACCCGTCTCCTGCTTCTACACCGCGGAGGATGCCGCGGCGGGCAAGCCACAACGCGGATTGCAAATCGCACTAGCCGAGGGGCAATTCGAGGAGGAGGGGATCCGGGTTCGGAAAGGCGGAGAGAAGTTCTGGGCCATCGTGACGATTACCAACATTCACGACTCCCTCGGCCAACACCTCGGGTACGCCAACGTCACGCGGGACATCACCGAGCGAAAACTCGCCGAGGCTAGGTTGCTCCTGCTCGATCGTGCGATCGCCTCCTTCGTTCAGGGCTTGTGCATCACGAATCCCGATCGGCCCGACAACCCCATCATTTACGCGAACGACAGTTTCTTACGAATTACCGGATACGAACGCGAGGACGCGATCGGCCGGAACTGTCGATTCCTTCAGGGTCCAAAAACGCAATCGGAATCGATTTCGCGGATGCGGTCTGCACTTCGCGATTCCGAACCCTGCACGGTGGAATTGCTGAACTACCGGAAGGACGGCAAACCATTCTGGAATGGCCTGTCGATTTCACCCATCCGCGACGCCGCGGGCAGAGTGACGCACTACTTGGGCGTTCAAACCGACATCTCCCCGGCGAAACTCATCGAGCAACAGTTCCATCAAGCTCAAAAGATGCAGGCCGTGGGCCAGTTGGCGGGTGGCGTGGCCCACGATTTCAACAACCTCCTAACTGTCATTACCGGTTATAGCGAACTCCTGCTCGGAATGCTGGAGTCGAACGATCCGATGCGCGAAGCGGTTGCAGCGATCGGCGACGCCGGGGAGCGAGCGGCCGGCCTGACCCGCCAACTGCTCTCGTTCAGCCGTCAAGCGGTTCTGGAAATGAAAGTCCTCGACCTGAACGAGGTGGTGAAAGACTCGGAGAAGTTGTTGCGGAGGATGATCGGAGAAGACATCGCACTCACTGTGATATTGGACCCGAATCTCAGTCGAGTGAAAATCGATCCCGCTCAGACTGGGCAGATCCTGATGAACCTCGCGATCAACGCGCGGGACGTCATGCCGCGAGGCGGGCAACTCACCATTGAAACGTCGAATGTCGAATTGGACGAAACCTACAGCGCACGGCATCTGGACTGCAAGCCGGGCAGTTATGTGAAATTGACGGTCAGCGATAATGGGTTCGGCATGACGGCCGACATCCAAGGGCACATCTTCGAGCCGTTCTTCACGACGAAAGAGCCCGGCAAGGGAACGGGGCTCGGGCTGGCGACGGTCTACGGGATCGTCCGGCAGAGTGGAGGTACAATCGAAGTTTACAGCGAGCCCGGTCACGGTACGAGCTTCAAGATTTACCTTCCAGTCGTCGATGAACCACTCGGGAGCTCCACGCGAAATCAGCCGGTCGCAACTCCCAAGGGCGGAACCGAGACGCTCTTATTGGTCGAAGATGAAGAGACCGTGCGGGCATTCGTTCTGCTTGCCTTGCAGGCTCAGGGTTACACCGTTCTCCAAGCGGCCAGTGGCAAAGAGGCATTCGAGATCGTCGAACGATATCCGGACCGGGTCGATCTTCTCGTGACGGATGTGGTGATGCCCGAAATGAGCGGCCGCGAATTGGCCGAGGCGCTCTGCCTGCGCGATCCCAAACTCAAAGTGTTGTATATGAGCGGTTACACCGATAACGCGGTGATCCGACACGGCATCCTCCTCGCGGAAGTCGCCTTTCTCCAGAAGCCTTTTACGCCCCTCTCGCTGGCGAGAAAAGTTCGGGAAGTCCTCGATTGGCAGGAAGAGTAATCTCGATCCGTGGGCTCGGCTTAGGTCGCTCGGCGTGGGTCGCCGATCAATCGAACGTGAAGAAGATGGTCCGAGATCGTGCCGTAATCCCGAGTGCGAATCGGTAGCGAGGCAAGCGGCGTACCGCTCGACGCTCACTTGCGCCTCCCTTACAATTCCCGTCAACCACCACCCTCGTCCGGAGCCTCTCCATGCCCACGAACGCACCGCTCAATCGCAAGCTCCGCATGGGCCTCATCGGGGGCGGACAGGGTGCCTTCATCGGTCGCGTTCACGCCACCGCCGCTGTGCTGGACAATCGCGCAGCACTCGTCGCCGGGGCGCTCTCCTCCGATCCGAAGAAAGCCAAGGACTCCGCCGCCGACTACGACATCCCGCTCGACCGCGCCTACGGTTCTTACAAGGAGATGGCCGAGTCCGAAGCCAAGCGAGCGGACAAGGTCGATTTCGTTTCGGTTGCGACGCCGAACCACACGCACTTCGAAATCTCGAAGACGTTCGCCGAGGCCGGGTTCAACGTCGTCTGCGATAAGCCGATGACCTTCGACTACGCCCAGGCCGAGGAACTGCTCAAGGTCGTCGAGAAGACGGGGATCGTGTTCGCCGTCACGCACAACTACACGGGCAACCCGCTGGTGCGGCAGGCCCGCGAAATGGTGCTCTCGGGCGAACTCGGCGAGATCAACGCCATCCGTTCCAGCTACATCCAGGGCTGGCTTCGCACGCGGCTCGAATCGGATAACCAGAAGCAGGCCGCGTGGCGAACCGACCCATCGAAGAGCGGTGCGGCCGGCTGCTTCGGCGACATCGGCACCCACGCCTACAACCTCGGCCGCTACATCTCCGGGCTGCTCCCGCAGCAAATCTCCTGCGTGTTGAAAACTTACGTCGAAGGCCGCAAGCTGGACGATTACGGCACCGCTGTGATCCGCTACGAGAACGGCGCGATCGGCACCGTGACCGCCAGCCAGATCAGCCACGGTCGCGAGAATGACGTGATCGTCGAAGTCGACGGCACCAAGGCTTCGCTCGAATGGCACCAGGAGAACCCGAACCAACTCTTCGTTCGCAAGAACGGGGAGGCGATGAAGACCTACACGCGCGCCGGCGGGCCCTACCTCGCGCCGGCGGCAATCGCTGCCGGCCGCATTCCCGCCGGCCACCCGGAAGGCTATCTCGAAGCCTTCGCCAACATCTACACGGCCACGTTCGACGCCATTACCAAGCGCGCGAACGGCGACAAGTTCGAGACCCTGAATACGGTTTATCCGAACATTTATGACGGCGTGGAAGGCATGTTGTTCATCGCGCAATGCGTGAAGAGCAGCAAGGAGAACGGTGCCTGGCTGCCGTTCCAGTTCGCGAAGAGTCGGAAGTAAGTTCAGGGGTGTGATGCGGTTCGGAGGTCGCCGGCACGTTGCGTGACGCCGATGCGGTCGAGGTACTCGCAGAGCGGCACGGCGAACTTGCGCGTCGTGCCGAGCCAGTCCCGAATCTCGGCCACGGTCGCGCCGGGAACGAGCCTTAAACGTTCGATCACCGTCCGGCGCATCGCGGCTTCCACGTCCGCGTGAAGGAACAGTTCCTCCGTCACTTTCACGAGCAACCCCTCGGCCACGGCGACCGCGAAGATGTCGTGGAGGGCCGCAGCGTTGCCCCCGGCCTGGTTCGCGAACTCCTTCGGTTCCGGAGGCAGGCACCCGGCAGCGGCGTGGGCCTCGACGATGCGATCCTTGAGCTTGCGCTGGTTCGCGCTGAGCTTCGGTTTGAAGTCGGCGCGAGCCACGCGGCGCGAGTCGCCGACGAGTTTCTTGGCCGCGAGAAGGCGACCGACCGCGGCCTGAATCAAATCGGGATTGCCGATGTAATCGAGCTTGAGTGATAGTTTCAGCCTATCGTGGTTCGTGGCCAGCGGATTGTCGGCGTGCAGTTTCGCGAGCGCGTCCAGGATTCGCGTTTCGAGTTCCGCACTTCGATCTGGATGCAGCAAGACCCGGCGATGCCCGAAGGTCAACTCGACGAGCCGGCCGTGGAGTGCGAACGCTTCCGCCTGCTCCGGTGCGAGCCCGGCATCGCGGATGAGATCGAAGGCGACGAGGCCGTTGAACCCTGCGAACCATGCGGCGGCGAGCCCGCGTACGCCCGCATCTTCGGTCCAGAGCTTCTCGATTTGTTCGAGCGATTCGAGATGCCGACGGCGAACCTTCCTTCCGACGGGTTGCAGCACTTGCCCGCCGCCGAGCGTGTGCTCGGCGGAGGAATCGCGCAGCACGAACGGCTGCCCCCACACGCACACGACGGGCTCTTCGAGAAAGAGTTGACCGAAGCCCCACTGGCCGGGTTCGACGCGGTCGCAATCGAGAAGCGAGACCGTCGCCATCACTTCGGCCGTGCCGATGTGGAGGCGCATCGGCAGTCGATGTTTGATCGGCCGATGGAACTCGGCGGAAGCCGTCAGCCGGACGGTGAGCACTTTACTGGGAAGCAGGTAGCCGGGCGCGGCGAGTTCCTGGCCGCGACGAACGCGGTCGTGCGGCACGCCGGCGAGGTTGATCGCGGCCCGCTGCCCGCGATGCACTTCGTCCACCGCGGCACCGTGATTGTTCAAGCCGCGCACCCGGACGTTCTCGATGGAACCATCGCCCGTGTGCCAGTCGAGTTCGTCGCCGACTTTGACCGAACCGGAAGCGATGGACCCCGTGACCACGGTACCGTGCCCCTGAACGACGAACGCGCGATCGATGGCGAGGCGGAACAACTCGTTCGCGGTGCGTTCCGCGACCCTTCGGCTCGCCTCCGCGAGTGCCGCGTTCAACTCGGCGAGGCCACTGCCCGTGTGTGCGGACGTGGCAATGATCGGGGCCGCAGCGAGGAACGAGTCTTGCACCAGTTCGCGCACTTCGAGTTCGACCACGGCACGCGTGGTATCGTCCACGAGGTCGGCCTTGGTAATGGCGATGACGCCATGGCGCAGGCCGAGCAGTTTGAGAATTTCGAGGTGCTCGCGGGTTTGCGGCATGACGGAATCGTCTGCCGCAATCACGAGAAGGGCGAGGTCGATACCGGTGGCCCCGGCGAGCATGTTCTTGATGAAGCGTTCGTGGCCGGGCACGTCGACGATGCCGAGGCGGCACTCGCCGAGATCGAGGTGGGCGAAGCCGATGTCGATGGTGATACCGCGGGCGCGTTCCTCGGGTAGGCGATCGCAGTCGGTGCCGGTGAGCGCCTTCACGAGCGCGGTCTTCCCGTGATCGATGTGCCCGGCCGTGCCGAGGATGAAGTCGCGTGGCATGAGGGGATTGTACTTGGACTAGCCCCGCGCCGGGGGAGTGGGATAGTTTGAAGGCGAGGAGGTGCGCGATGGAAGCATTTTGCGTTCGAGGTGTGGTGAAGAACGGCCAGGTGTTGCTGGCGAAGCCGTTGGACTTACCGGAGGGCACGGTGGTGACGGTGGAGTACGAGCCGGCATTGGGGGAACCTCAGCCGATCACCGACGAGCAGTTCGCCGAGCTAACGGGATTCTTGACCGGAAAGCGGGACAAGAAGGAGTGGCCAGCTTTTGAAGCAAGATTGAAACTCGCTCACGGCACACCATGAAAATCATCGCATTCTTTCGCCTGCGGACGCCATCATTGCCGCGACGGCTCTGATCCACAAACTACCTCTGTACGCGCTCGATCCCGGCCGCTTCGGAACCGTTCCCGGCCTGAACTGCATCCAACCGTATTGAATTGAGGATTTGCAAATGCTCGGCACGACGCTGAACCCGAAACAGTTTCTCTCCCGCGTGGCCGCGGAACTCGACCGCATTAACGTCGCCGAGATTCAAAAGCTCGCGGATCTCATGCACGAACGCTACGTGGCCGGGAAGTTCGTGTTCGTCATCGGCAACGGCGGTAGCGGGTCCAACGCCTCGCACTTCTGCGAAGACATCGGCAAAGGCACGCTCGCCCGCAAGTACTTCGACGACGACACCAAGAAGCGCTACAAGATCCTCAGCCTCACGGACAACACGCCGTACATCCTCGCCTGGGGGAATGACGAAGGCTTCGACCGCGTTTTCTCGGAACAGTTGAAGAACCTCGCTTCACCCGGCGACCTGCTCGTCGCCATCAGCGGCAGCGGCAACAGCCCGAACATCCTCCGCGCCGTCGAGTGGGCCAACGCCCACGGCGTCACCACGTTCGGTTGCACCGGCTTTACCGGCGGCAAACTGCAGACGCTCGCCCACCACAATCTGCACGTGCCGCTCGACGATATGGGCATCGTCGAATCGATCCACCTCACCGCGTTTCACTGGGTTGTGGACGACTTGCACCGCCGGGTGTCGATGTGAACGTCCCCTACCAAGGCTTCTCCATCATCGAGACGATCTGAACCGCGAGCAGGTTGATCGCTTTCTGCTCGCCGGTGGTGATCGATTCGCCGAGTTCGGGAATCAGGCGACCCGTGGCCACGAGGCGAACCGGTAGCCACGATTCGTCCGGCGAAATGCCCGGCGGCAGCGGCAAGTTCGGATCGAACGGGATCGCTTCCGGCGGCGGCAGCCCCGGCCCACCGGGAGCGATCGACTTGCGCGGGGCCGAGAGGTTCTTGCCCGTTCGCAGGTCGCGCCACAGCACGTCCACCGTCAGCACCACTTCGGCTTCGCGCGTCAGATTCTGCTGGTTGCGGTTGAGGATGTTCTTGTTGATGGCGATGATCACGCCCTTCAACTCGGTATCGGCGCGGTTCGGGTCGGAGACGACCTTGAACTTCGTCTTCACGCCGATCTCTTTGACGACCGCGCGAGTGATGTCCACTTCCATGCCGCGGTAGGGAGTGGTTTGAAATGCACGGTTGTTGAAGACGGGAACGTAGATGCTTTTGACGTTGGAATCGTAGAGCGCGTCGGCTCCGAGTTGGTAGCCGAAGATGCTCGGCGACCCGCCCTGGCACCCCACGAGTGCGGCTAGCGCGACGACGAACGCAGCCAGTAGTAAGGAACGCGAATGCATCAAATAGTCTCCTACAAGAAGACTAACCACAGAGGCACAGAGACACAAAGCAAAAAAGTCGGGCACAAGATGAGAGCTTGAAATCGATTCCCTCAGACATCTGTCTCAACTGTTTTTTCTGCTCTCATGCCTTCTTCTGCTCTGTGTCTCTGTGCCTCTGTGGTTAACTCTGATTTACTCTTATCGCACGGGGAGGCCGGTTTGGCCGCCGCCGACGTTGGGCATGGTGCGCGGGTCGGGGCCGCTCGGGCCTTGCATCGGTGCGGCCGGCTCTTGGTTGTCCGCCGTCACCACGTCGCTCTTCTTGCCGAACAGTTCCTTCCACTTGGCCTGGGCGACAATCAGCGGGTCGTTGCCGGTCGGAATCTTACCCGCGTCCATCTGCGCCTTGAGGTGGTCCTTGCGTTCGGTCGCGATCTCGGCGTACCGCGTGCCGGCGTAACGGCGACGCGTGAGTTCGTAGTAGAAGACTGCCGAGCCGGGGTGACCCGTTCGTTCGTAGTACTCGGCCGTCTTGAAGTCCTTCTCCGCCTGCTGATACCGGATCGCGAACTTGGACTTCGTCAGCCTCTCGGCCATCGCGGGATCGTTGGTCAGTTCGGGCACCGAAGCCTCGGCAACGTTCACCAGGTGCATCGCTTCGGCGCACTTGCGGCCGTCGTAGATCGCGCCGCCGGTGGCGTTGTTCTTCGCCTGGATGGCGTAGGCGATGGCTTGCGGCCGCAGCGGGCTATCCTTGTGGAGTTCGACCAACTGGCTGAAGAAGTGGTCGGCCTCGTCGAAGTTGCCGCGAATGTAGTTCACGTAACCGCACCAGAAGAGCGACTTGTCCGCGAGCGGGCCGCTGAAATCGTGCGTGTGAACGTACTCGAGCGCTTCCAACGCCCGACTCTCTTGCACGAGGAACGGCCGCGTGTGATCCAACGGGTTGGGCAGGTGCGGATGCCAGTGCAGGATGCCCTTCTCGCTTTGGCGGGCGGTGAGTTCCTTGCGGAAGTCGTCCAGCCAGTAGTCGCAAATCTCGAAGACCTTCACGCACGCTTCCTGACGATGGGCCCCGGTGGGGAAGTCCATGAGGAGGCGGTGGTAGGTGTCGATGGCCTCGGGATAGTGGCCTCGGGCGCGGCGCGATTCGGCCTGCATCCACCGGGCTTGCTCGGCGAGCGTGGCGCTGTTGCCCGTGTTGTCCGCGAGTTCCTTGAAGAGCGATTGCGACTTGGAATACTGGGCGTTGTCGAACAGTTCCTGAGCCTGCGCCATCTTCTCGTCGGCGCGCGGATCGTCGTACGCGGAGGAGAACGGCCGCCAGTTGGAGGCCTTCGATTTGATATCGTGCATGGTCTGGCAACCGGGCGCGAGCCCGAGGCACGCCACGGCCGCGGCCAGCAGTTGCATCCGTCGCGATCGGCGGTCAGCCATGACCCACTTCCCCTCGGCGACAGAGGTCAGAAGTCAGGGGACAGAGGACAGCGGGCAGAAATGATTTCTGCCCGCTGCTTCCTGGCCACTGCCCTCTGCACTCTGGCTTCTGTCCTCTGATCTCAGCGCGTCTCTTCCAAGTAACTCAGCATCTTCGGCCGGCGACCCAGCACGAAGCTCACGATCTGCCCGAGTAGCGAGCGAAGTTCCCCGCGCACCGCCGTGAAGTCGGGCTTCGGCCCGCGTGCTTCCAAAGACTCGGTCAGCCCCCGCAGAACCTCGAGTGCGGCCACCGTGAGCATCCGCCGATCGGCCGCGGCCGGCCCACACGTGGGGCAGAGCACGCCGCCCGACAGCGGGCTGAAGAACACCCGCACCGCCCCCGGCGGAACCGCGTCTAAACCGCACGAGCTACACGAATCGAGCCGCGGGCTATATCCCAGCTCCCGGAGCCAGACAAGCTCAAACGAAATGATGGAATCGAACGCATCCGGCGAGCCGGGCTGCATAGGTGGCCGGGTTCCGAGATTGCGCAGCGTCTCCAGGGCCACGTCGAAGAGTTCTGGATGCGGATCGTAGTCCTGCGTGCCGTCCGCCAGCAGTTCCGCGATGTAGTACCCGGCGTAAAGTGCTTTCAAATCTTGGCGCAGCGCGGGGAACCGCTCGGCCGTTTGCGCCTCGGTGAGGAGATCGAGGCCGCCGTGCGTTTTCCGGAGGAAGACGACGTTGCACACGTTGAGTAGGTCGAAGGCGATGTCGAAGTTGGATTTGAGCCGCCTACCGCCCTTCGCTAGGGCCCGCACTTTACCGAACTCGCGGGTGAACAGCGTCGTGATCCGGCTGGTCTCGGACCAGTCGGTGCCGCGAACGACCAGTGCGAGGGCTTTTTCTGGAGGCATGGACTTCAGTCCGTCTAGGAAGGCGGTTCTGGTGCACGCCAATACCATTGGATAGCGTTGAAGATGGCAAGGTATTCTTGTTCTGAAATGGGGCGCATCGGTTCTTGTGCTGGTCTAAAATCAATGACATTCGCCAACCGCAGATCATCACGGGTGGGTGCCAAACTCAAGTTGTCATCGCATTTCGCTAAGAAGCGGATCGGGAGGAAGTTTTCTCTCCATTCTGGTTCCAGAGTGTGGGGATTATTGAAGCCGGTAGTGGCAAGCCGAGCGTGCGCCTCAGCTGCTAACCGACCTTCAGAGAGGCTACCGATGTATTCAATAGCACAGGTGAATCGCTGGCTCGGACTCGTCTCGTATACGATGGCTCGATCACCGATACGAATACGCCCAGCAATAGCCGGTGTGTTTTTCCGATTGCTGAAGTTCATAAGGGCGTATCTGCCATCGCTACCGTCAAAATCATGATTCCAAAAGAAAGGACGGTGGCGATGTTCGTCGGATACCAACTTGATGCTGAATGGAGGAGGCATGTGTTTCCCGATTCACTCTTTACAGGATGCCGTTCGCAGTTCGTAACCGGTAGCTCGGCACGGAGACAACCCTCCAACCCCCACCCCGTAAGACACGATACCTAGAACAGCGAACCGGCGAACCGGATAGCGGCTTTGTGAGCGGTTCTTATCACGCTGAGAAATGCTCGTTAATATAGTTGCTTATTCAATTTATCACCTTGCTTGTAGGATTCGTCGAGTTTTGCCTTTTCTTCCTTGTAAATCAAGTATTCGCAGAAAGCCCACAAGATGAAAAGTGCGAACCCCACCCCAGTAAGGAATCCGAGAACCTTCTTCCACAAGGGAACAGGCTTCACCTTCTTGTTTTTCTTCTTCATAGAAGATCGCACTCCTCGTAGGCGAATCCCTTGTTGCTATCGTAGCGATTCGGATACCTTTCGTGGCCGCGACGTAGTCGTTGGTATCGAAGAATACTTACATTTCCCGTACCGCACGCGCTCAACGGCACGGTCGATCTGAGCCTGATCGATCCCTCGGAGAGCGGCGATGCGGCGCGCTTCTTGCATTTCGCGCTTCCACTCCGCTTCAGCCTGCAGGGCCAACTGCCGTTCGAGTTGGAGTCGATCCTCGTCGGATAGGTGTTCGATCCGTTCCAGAATGTCTTGCACGGCCTTGCTCATGGCAACATCTCGCGTTTCAAGCATGATGGCAGCGAACTGCGATTGAGGCGGGTATGAGCGGGAAGTATTTAGAGGGCGGCCGATGACCGAAGCGGAATGGCTGGCGGGGACCGACCTCGACGCTGTTGCCCCGAATCACGGCAGCGGGATGTCCTTGAATTCGAAGGTGACGTCGTTGGTCACTTGAAGCCATTCGTTGACGATGAACTTCACCGGCGGGCCGAGCTTCTCCACCTCACCCCGGCGATTGCTCTTCCCGAATGGAATTGTCAGTTGAACCGAGACGCCGTTGTTGTTGTTCACGTTTGGGCCGAACGTGTGATATTTCTTCCCGTCCGCATCCACCACTTCCAACTTCTGCCAGACGCTGTTGCTCCAGTTGTAGTCGATGTTGTTGGGATCTTGGGTGCCGAGCTTTTTAACGGTGAGCGTCGCGGTGTAGCTGCCGGCTTGCCCCTGCACCTCGGTGAAGGAATCGAGCACGACTTCGACGTTGCGGCCGGCGATGGTCTTGGCCTTCACCTTGAGCGGCTCGGGGAAGACGATTTCCGGCACGATCCCGGCCAACAGGATGATGCCCATCTTGCCTTTGAGCGTCTTCAAGGTGGTCGCGTCCTTGGAGCCGCGAACGAGTCCGAGGTTGCCGTAGGCGTTGTGGCCGCGGTAGCTGTTTTGGTTGTAGTAGCTCGTGCGGTTGTTGGGGTCTTTGGGCGGGACCAAGTTGCCTCCGAGGTCGTCGGTGGCCACGAGCACTTCGGCGGGGAGAGTGCCGAGGATCGGGTTCTTGGGTTCGGAATGAACCTGGAAGCTGAAGCCGATGCTCTCGGAGGTGCGGTTCTGGAAGCCGCGTTTGCTGATGCCCGAGAGTTGGACGTTGCGGTTGGAGTTGATGCCGCTGGCGACGAATCGGAACGGCCCCGAGTAGCTCACGTAGGGGTTGTGGGTATCTTGGTGCGAGTTCACGCGGACGATTTCGTCGTCGTAATCGGCGTAGACGCCGAGCCCCGCCTTCTCCGCGATCTGATCGATGGCCACCCAGAAGGACGTCTTGTCGAAGTCGAAGTCGAACTTGGGTTCGGTCCCGCCGCCGACGGGCTTGATACCGCCGTTGTTGTTGAAGTCGATCTTGTAGCCGGTTTGTTTCGTGATCTCCTCGAACGCGGCCTGGGCGGTCTTGTCCTTCAGGGTGAAGGTCACGCGCTTCGGCGCGACCAGCCGATCGTAATCCATGCGGCGAACGAGGACCGAAAGCCGGCGGGAAATCTCGGGGTTCTCGGAAGTGTTCAATGCCCGGCGCAGGTCTGGGAGTACCTTGTCGCCTCGGGCTTCGAGGATTTGCCCGGCCTTCTCGCGTTCCCGGTAATTCTCGGAGCCGAGCGCTTCGATGAGCTTCGCAATCTCGGGGTCGATGGTTGCGGCGTGCGGGGCCGCATCCGGAATCACGGCTCCGAAGAAGCGCTTCTCCTTCGCGCCGAATGCCACGACGCCCGCTCCGAGCACTCCGATCATCGCCCAACCGGCCGCGGTACGCATGGCATTCCTCTGGTGCAATCCGTGGAAGCGTTCCGACCCGGAGGTGCAGAACCGGCTTCAGCCTACCAGCCGGGATATGCGGCCTCAAGGGGCCAGTTGCCGAGATGTTACCAGAATGATTCGAGAATTGTTCAAGCTTGACGAAGGCGGGAACCGGGTCCGGTGGCGCGGATCGTGCGGGTTAGGGGATATAGCGGTGAATGGTTGGCTGATATAGCGGCCGGTTTACCGGCCGTCCATTCCTCCCGACGGCCGGTAAACCGGCCGCTAAATGGTTGGGTTATATAGCGGCCGGTTTACCGGCCGTCCAGCTTCTCACGTCAGCGAGATCTCGTGATTGCTGAGTCGCTCGTAGCCGGTCGCGGTGACGAGATAATCGCGTTCGATGCGGACCCCGCCGATGCCGTCGATGTAGAGCCCCGGTTCGAGCGTGATCACGTCGCCTGCCTGCAAAGATTCCGTGGAGTGCCTCACGAGGAAGGGTGCCTCGGGATGCGCGAGGCCGAGGCCGTGGCCGGCGTGGTGGGGGAATTTGTCCGCGACACCCGCGGCTTCGAACGCGCCGCGAACGGCGTCGTACACCGTCTGGCAGGCTGCGCCCGCTTTCAGTTCGCGTTCGCCCGCGGCCATCGCCTTCAAACAGAGATCGAGGAGATTCCGCTGCTCGGGCGTCGGCTTCCCACCGACCACGAGCGTGTTCGTGAAGTCGCTGCGATACCCTTGCAGGATCACGGAGTAATCGAGAATCAGCGTCTCGCCGGCGGTGAGAACGTGCGGCGTCGGCGGGCCGCCGCGCTTCGGGCTGCCGGGCGAAACGGTGAAGTCGCCGTAGACCACGGCCCAGTGCCCCACGGCCGCATAAACGGCTGACGCGATACCGGCATAGACTTCGAGTTCGGTCATGCCCGGCTTCACGTGGGCTCGCGCCCAGGCGTGCCCCGCGTCGGTCGCCTTCATGCACAGCTTCAACTGTTCGACTTCGTCGGGATCCTTCCGGCGGCGCAGGTCCGAAGTGATGGCGAAGATTTGCGGTGCGAGCGGGTCGCTGAGTGAATCGTGGATGCGACCGCCGGCCGCTTCGAGTGCCGCCCGCAGGATGATGCCGCGAGGGCCCACTCCGGGCGTCTGACCGTCGTACCAGTGGATCGGCGTGCGTTCATCGACATGTGCCGCCTCGACGGTTTTGGGCACGCGGTTGTCGTGGAACAACTGCGTGCGGCCATCCGGATGCAAGACGAGGAACCCGCCAAAGTCCGCGCCGAGGCTCATCGCCTCGACGGAGAAATTGGCGAAGTACCGGAGGTGAAACACGTCCGCGAGTACGACCGGCCCGCTCGGTTGGAGCCGGTCGAGGAATCGCGTTCGCCTGTTGCGGCAACCTTCTGCGGTGATCATGGAACTTCCTTCGGCATAGTAGGCGGACCAGGGCTTCCGCCCTGGGCTCAAGCAGACGGCCGCTCCGCGGCGAGAGACCTCTTCGCTGCGGAGCAGCCGTCTTTTTTAGCCCAGGGCGGAAGCCCTGGGCTCTTAGGCTCTTGGGACTTCTCCAGGCCTCACTCCCCGAGGAAGTCGCCGGCGTCCGCGCCGCCGCGCGATTCGGACTTATAAATCAAATCGATAGCCAGGGTTGCCGCCAGGATCAGCATCTTCGCCATCGGCTGATCCTCGAGATCCTCGGAGACCTCGACCCCGAACGTATCCGCCGAGGTGAACAGCTCCTTCAAGATGCCCATCGCGCCGAGCTTCTTGCTCACCTGGCCCATCTCCACCTTGCCGTCGGGCGTCAGGAACCGATAGTTCCACCCGAGCAGTTTACCCTTCACCTCGGCGAAGTGCTGGTCGTCCTTATCGTAAACGTGGAAGCCGCCGCTGATGGTGAAGAACTTGCTTTTGAAGTAGCCGACGAGTTGATCTTGCGAATCGTGAACCTCGACGCGGGAGCGGAACAGGTACCACCCGCGGCGAATCGAGAAGACGAGCGAATCGTCCGGCTTCTCGCGCACTTCGAGCCGCGTGGGCAGGAACTGCTTGCTCATGACCCAGCGGAGCATCTGCGTCACGACGCCGATGGTTTCCTTCGCGGTGCCGAGCAGTTCGCCCTCGGCATCGAGGATGTCGTAGCTCTGGACGTTGGAGATGATCTTGACTTTCTCCTTGATGACGAACGTGTTGTGTTCGAGCATGGAACCTCGGGCGTTGTGCGGGAAGCCGGGCGACGGTTAAGGTTATAATTCAAAGAGTTCCAGGTTCCAAGTTCCAGGTTCAACCCGACTTGGAACTTCGAACGTGGAACGTGGAACTCAAGACGTGGAACTCCTCGATAAACGCGAAGTCCGGATCCGCCGCATGTTCGGGCAGATCGCGCCGTGGTACGACTTCTTGAACCACGCGCTGAGCCTGAACATCGACCGTCGCTGGCGCACGAAGACGGCCCAACTCGTGCCGCCGCTCGCGGATGCCGGCCCGATACTCGATATGTGTACCGGCACCGGCGACCTCGCCCTGGCCTACGACCGCGCCGCGAAGGGAAGTGTGCCGATCATCGCGTCGGACTTCTGCCACGAGATGCTGGTGCGAGCAATTCCGAAAGCGGCCCACGCTTCGGGCCGCATCCGTTTCGTCGAAGCCGACGCTCAGGCACTCCCGTTCCCGAACGACACCTTCCAGATCGTGACGGTCGCGTTCGGATTGCGAAACGTGACGGACACCGATCGGGGCTTGGCCGAGATGGTGCGGGTGGCGAAGCCCGGTGGCCGCATCGCGATTCTGGAATTCTCGAAGCCGAGGAACCGCGTGTTCGGCCCTCTGTTCACGTTCTACTTTCGGCACGTGCTGCCTCGTGTGGGGCAGTTGCTGTCGCGGAGTGCCGAGAACGCGTACAAGTACCTGCCCGAGAGCGCCCTGCGATTCCCGGACTACGACGCACTCGCGGACAAAATGCGGAATCACGGGCTGATCGACGTGAACTACGTGCCCTTCACCTTCGGCATCGCGACCTTGTATGTTGGAGCGAAGCCGGTTCGAACCGCAGAGGCAGAGCGAGAGTGATGGCAATCGCAATCAAATTCTCACGTTGATTTCTTCGTGCATTTCTGTGTGAGCTTCGTGCCTCTTTGGTGAGTTCATTTCAACAAGAGTGGTTGCGTTACGATCAACCTCTGTCTCATCTGCTTCTTGAACTCGTCCGCATCCAGCGCATACAGCGGCGAGATCTCCACCGCGTGGCCGTTCGCATCGATGCCTGCTTCCTTCAACCAACCGGTGTGAAGTGCCGAGATCGCACGCTTCACTTCCTCGACCGAATCGGCACCGGTCGCATTCTTGAGTGGTGCGAATTCCTCGGCCCGGGCCGTCGCCACCGTCAACCAACGCTCCGCCATCGGCAACGCGTCGAATACGAACTTCTCGAACTTCAACGCGTTCTCCGTGTCTGGCTTCACAGTGCGGCCCGATGCCGGGTCGAAGTACTCGACCTTCTTCTTCGCTAGGTGAAAGCTCAGGCCCGAGTCGCGCGCGGTCACGCGCTTCAGGAACGGCACCGAGAAGATATGGATCGCGGGGCTCCCGGCGCGGAAGCGCAGCGTGCCGTCCGGCTCGCGTTCCGCCGCCATGTCTATCGGCAAATCCGAATACTCGAGGATGCCGCACTTGCCGTCGATCACCGCGAGCACGCCGACCTTCTCCTCGGGCTTCTCCTTGAAGACGACCTTGGAACTGGCCTCGGAGTGCGTGGCGATGTGCCGGCCGAGGAAGCCGGGGTCGCAGATCTTCACCAGCGGGTTGTCGACCTGAAAGTAAAAGACGTGCTTCACGCCGCGAGCCGCGATCTCGGGAAGCAGGCCGCTCTCGGCGAGGGCCGTGATCGTGCCGCCGTGGCCATTGGGGCTGAGGAAAAGCTTGCCCGGCGCTTCGAGCAGCAGCTTGCCGGTGGCGAGGTCGAGCGCCGGCATCGTCCCTTGTTGAAAGAAGCTCACGTTCGACTTCGCGAGGCCGAAGTACTTCTGTTCGAGGAAGAAGTCTTCGGTGTCGGCATGGGTTGCCGGGCTGGTCATGACGAGCAGCGGGATTGCCTTTCCAAATCGACGCGAGAGGGCGAGTACTCTCTCCGCGTGAAACTGAAACAGCGTGGCGTTCGATACCGGCCCGATGGGGAACATCCCCTTCGGCTTGTCGAAGCCGAGACGGCTACCTTGGCCGCCAGCCACCAGCAACGCTGCGACTTCACCGCGCCGCAAGGCTGCCTCGCCGAGGGCGCGTTCCTCGTGCGGGATCGTTCCTTCCACCACGGGAATCGGCGCGATCTTGTCGCGCGAAGGCAGCGCCGCGTGCGGCTCGTCCTTGCGATGGTACAGCGCTTCGAGTTCCGCGAAGTCGATGCCCGCGAGCTGCGCGACGAGTGAGACGCGCTGCTCGGCGCGGAGCGCGTCCCAGCCGTACACCAGGTGGTCCTGACGGTGCAGAGCGAGCCGGTGAAGGAGGTCGGGAGGAACGTGGGTCATGGCACCAATCGCGAAGCCGCAAGCGGCTAGAAATTAAACTTCAACCCGTCGTACGCCAGCGCGACGTTCGGCGGCAGGGTCGGGGAGATCGCGTCGTAGTCGATGCTGTGCGACATGTGCGTGAGGTACGCCTGCCGCGGCTTCACCCGCTCGATCACTTCGATCGCTTGCTCGATGCAGAAGTGCGAGGGGTGCGGCTTGCCTGGCCGCAGTGCATCGAGGACCAGCACATCCAGGCCTTCGAGCAGCGGCCAACTGCGATCGGGGATGCCGCTCACGTCGGTGCAGTAGGCGGCGTCGCCGATGCGGAAGCCGAGTACGTCGAAGCGGCCGTGGACGAACGGGATCGGCGTGATCCGTTCGCCGAGGGCTTCGAACGGCGTCTCGTCGATGCGGTGGAATTCGAGCTTGGGCAGCCAGCCAGCCGGGAGCGATTCCGTTTCCGGATCGAAGGCATACGAGAAGGCTTTGCGAATCACTTCTTCCACCTCGTCCGTGCAGAAGATCGGCAGCGGAGCTTTTAAAAGCATCGGGAAGATGCGGAGGTCGTCCAGCCCGAACAAATGATCGACGTGGTAGTGCGTGTAGAGGACGGCGTGGAGGAGCCGCACGTCTTCGCGCACGAGTTGGAGCCTCAGTTCGGGAGTCGTGTCGATGAGGATGTTGCCGCCCGGTGCTTCGATGAGCACCGAGCAGCGGTAGCGTTGGTTCTTGGGGTTGGTCGATTTGCAGACGGGGCACGCACAGCCGACCATGGGCACGCCGACCGACGTGCCGGTGCCGAGAAACGTGAACGTGCGGGTCGCCTCCATGCGGAGATTATAGTGTTTAGCCGCGACGCGCAGTCTGCGGAGCGGAGCGCGGGAAGGTGCCACGCTCCGCTCCGCAGACTGCGCGTCGCGGCTA
>JAYTGN010000178.1:0-60301 GCA_043733485.1 Gemmataceae bacterium | reverse complement strand
GCAGAGACGGAAGTTGAGACAGAATCGGGGCGATAGGCGGTAAGCTGGGCAGTTTCTCCACCCTCGTGGCAACGGCTTTCAGCCATGGTGATCTAGCTAGAGGTGCTCCATGAAAATGCGAACGATGTTGACGGTCGGTCTCGCCCTGGTGTTCGGCCTATCCGCCGTCTACGGGGTTTCAGCGCTCCTGGCCCAGTCGAGCGACCGCGGTCCTGCGGTCGAAACGGTCGGCGTGGTGACCATAACCCAGGACGTGCCGCGATTCACCGCGCTGAGCGACGAGATGCTGAAGGTCAAGGAGTTCCCCAAGGATCTCGCCCCGCCCGGGTCCTCATCCCGAGTGGAGGACGTGGTGGGCCGCGTGCTCGACGTGCCCCTCGTGAAGGAGGAGGCGGTGCTGGAGTCGAAGCTGGTGCCGAAAGGTGCCGGCCGCGGCATGGCCGCCGGGATCCCGAAGGGGATGCGGGCTGTGACGATCCAGACCGCGAACGTCGCCTCCGGGGTCGCCGGGTTCGTCCTCCCCGGGAACAAGGTGGACGTGCTCTTCACCCATAAGAGCCATCGGGCGGACGACACGACCGGCGGAGGCAGCACGCGGACTCTCCTCGAGAACGTGGAAATCCTCGCCGTCAACCAGCGGATCGACGCCCCGACCGACAACAAGGTGGACTCGAAGGAGCTGAAGTCCGTCACGCTCCTGGTGACGCCGAGGCAGGCGGCCGTGGTCGATCTGGCCCAAAATAGCGGCACCCTGCACCTGACTCTGCGGAACCCACTGGACACCGAAGTGAACCCCACCGGGGAAGCGACCCTGGCGGGGATCCAGCAGCAGCAGATCGGCAAGCCGCTTGACGTACGGCTCACGGAGCTAACATCGGCCGGGTCGAAGTTCCTGATCGACCTCCGCGCGGCGGCGGATCGGGTCGATAAGTTGAGGGAGAAGCAGCCGAAGGACGAGGTGGCTGTTGCCCCGCCCCCGACAGTCGTGACCGCCCCCGAGCCCCCGCCGGAGCGGCTGAGGATCCGGACCATTCGCGCCGGTAACCCCGGACTGGTATACATAGAATGACTCCGCTCCAACCAACGAGCCTGCCCCAAACCGCCTCCAGAGCGGAGTGGGCCCTGCCGATGCAGGCTTTTATCATCAGCGACCCCGGCCCGGACGTGCCCCGTATTCGGGGTGCCCTCTCAGGGGCGGGGTACGATTGCCCCCCCACGCACGTCGTGTCGCCCGACCAGGTCGCCGCCGCGCTGGCCGGCAAGCCCGACCTGCTGGTGATGGCGCTGGGCCTGGACCCGGAGCGGGCACTGGCGGTTGTGGGCCAGTTGTCGGCGAATGGGTGCCCGCTGCTGGTCGTCGGGTCGACCGCCGATTCCCGGCTGGTGCTCCGCGCATTGCGGGCGGGGGCCGCCGACTTCGTGGACGAGCGGGAACTCGAGAACGATCTGGCCTCGGCGCTGAGCCGGGTCCACGTCGGCTCGGGCCGCCACGTCGAGCCGGCCCGGACGATCGCGGTCCTGTCCCCGAGCGGCGGAAGCGGGGCGAGTACGCTGGCGGTGAACGTGGCCAGCGTCTACGCGGACCTGCACAAGAGTGCCCTGCTGATCGACCTCAAACTGTACAATGGCGACTTGGCCGCGCTGCTCGATGTCCGCCCAACCCACACCCTGGCCGAGCTCTGCCAGAACTCCGGCCAGATGGACCGGACCATGTTCGAGCGGTCGCTCGTCCGGCACCCCAGCGGGGTCGCCCTACTCGCCCCGCCACGGCTGTATCCGGACATCCCGCTGGTGACCGCCGATGGAGTGCGGCAGATCATCAACCTCGCCCGGTCGTCGTTCCCATACGTCGTGATCGACCTGGACAACACGTTCGCCCCCGAGCAGGTCCAGGCCCTCCGCCTGGCGGACGTGATCGTGCTCGTCCTCCGCCTCGACTTCGCCACCTTGCGGAACGCCAAGCGGACCCTCGACTACCTCGACCAGCTCGGCATCGGGCGCGACAAGGTCCGGGTCGTGGTGAACCGGCACGGGCAAGCCAAGGAGATCCCGATGGAGAAGGCGGAACTGGCCCTCGGCGTGAAGATCGCCTATTTCATCCCCGAAGACCAGAAGACGGTGAATCGGGCCAACAACAACGGGGTTCCGGTCGTCCGGGAAAGCCCGTCGGCCCGGGTGTCGAAGAGCCTGGTGAACCTGGCCGCCGGCGTGAACGGACGGAAGCATTCCTGACCGCTCGCGAGCCGTGCAACTCGGATCGCTCTGGCAGACAAGGTGAGGATGTGACCGATCGAACTCCGATGAACGGCACCGCGACCGGCAATGCCGCCCCCGTCCGCAACGACGAGCGGTTCCTGCGGGTGAAGCGGGAGCTGCACGAGCGACTGATCGGGCACATGGACATGGCGGCCGTCGGGCGGATGTCCGACGACGAGCTGCGGGTCGAGGTCCGGCGCGGGGCTGAGGAATTGTGCCGGACCGGTGCCGACCTGATCAGCCTCACCGACCGGGAACGGCTGGTCAACGAGGTACTGGACGAAACGTTCGGGCTCGGCCCGCTCGAGACCCTCCTCCGAGATCCGACGGTCAGCGACATCCTGGTGAACGGCCCGAAAATGGTCTACGTCGAGCGCAACGGCCGGCTCGAGCAGAGCTCGGTCGTGTTCCACGACGAGAAGCACCTGCTCCAGATCGTCCAACGGATCGTCAGCCGGGTCGGGCGGCGGGTGGACGAGACGAGCCCGATGGTGGACGCCCGACTTCCGGACGGATCCCGGGTGAACGCCATCATCCCCCCGCTGGCCCTGGACGGCACGCTGCTCTCGATCCGCCGGTTCGGGACCCAGCCGCTGATGATGAAAGACCTGATCGCCAAGAAGGCGATCCCTGCGGAAGCCGCCCAGTTCCTCTCGGCCTGTATCAAGGCCCGGATGAACCTCGTGATCTCCGGCGGGACTGGAAGCGGGAAAACGACGCTGCTCAACGCGCTGTCCTCGTTCATTTCGCCGAACGAGCGGATCGCGACGATCGAGGATGCGGCCGAGTTGCGGCTTCAGCAGCCGCACGTCGCCCGGATGGAGACCCGGCCCCCGAACATCGAAGGGACCGGGGAGGTGGTGACCCGGGACCTGGTCCGTAACGCCCTGCGAATGCGGCCCGACCGTATCATCATCGGGGAGTGCCGCGGGGGGGAGAGCCTGGACATGCTCCAGGCGATGAACACCGGGCACGACGGGTCGATGACCACGGTCCACGCGAACGACACCCGGGACGCGCTGGGCCGGCTCGAGATGATGGTCGGGATGGCCGGGTTCGAATTGCCGATCTGGATCATCCGCCGCCAGATGGCTTCGGCGGTTCAGATCGTCGTCCAGGCCGCCCGGCTGATGGGCGGGGTCAGGAAGGTCATCAAGGTCTCGGAGATCACCGGCATGGAGGGCGACGTGGTCACGATGCAGGACATCTTCGGGTTCAAGCAAACCGGACTGGACGCGAACGGGGTCGCACAGGGGTCGTTCTTCGTCAACGGGATCCGCCCCAAGTGCCTCGACCGCCTGGAGATGTGCGGCATCCGGCTGCCGTCCGAACTGTTCGACCGCCGGGTCCTGGCTGGCTGAGCCGAAACCGCCCTAGGGGAGTTGCCGTGAGTCCCGGTCCGCTACTGATTCTGACGTTCGTGGCCGGGGTGTTCCTCATCCTCGGGCTCGTCTCGGTCCTCTCCGACCTATACCAGAAGGATCGGGCAGCCGTCACCCGGCGGCTGAACGAGGAGTTCCGGTCCAAGAAGCGGGAGGAGATCCGGAATTCCCCGCTTTTCCGCGATCTCGGTCGGGTTTCCGAAGAAGCGGTCTCCGACGAAGCGATGACCGTCCGCCAGCGGTTCCGGGTCATGATCGATCAGTCCGATGTGACCGTCACCCCCGACCGGTTGATCGCGATCGCGGCCGGGGTCGGACTGGCCGCCGGGTCCCTGGCCGGCCTGATCCGGCAAAACCTGGGCGTCGCCGTGCTCGTCGGCCTGGTCGCGGGGGGGATCCCGATCTTTTACGTCTTCCGGAAACGCAAGGCGCGGCTCAAGAAGATGCTCCAGCAACTGCCCGACGTGTTCGACCTGATGGCCCGAGTGATCCGGGCCGGGCAGACGACCGAGCAGGCCGTCCAGGCGGTCGCCGACGAGTTCGCGCCGCCGATCGCCGCCGAGTTCGCGTATTGCGCCGAGCAGCAGAACCTGGGCCTCTCACCGGACATCGCGTTCCGGGATCTGGCCCGCCGGACGGGCCTGCTGGAAATCAAGATCTTCGTCCTCGCCCTGCTCGTCCAGAAGCAGACCGGCGGGAACCTGGCCGAGATCATGGACAAACTGGCCGGGGTCGTTCGGGAGCGGTTCCGGATCGGTGGGAAGATCGCGGCCCTGACCGGGGAGGGGCGGATGCAGGCGCTCGTACTCCTGGTCCTCCCGTTCGGGATCATGGGAATCATGATGCTGATGAGCCGGCCGTACGCCGACTCGCTGATGAAAAACCTGTGGCTGATCGGGGTCATGCTGGTCATGGAAGGGATCGGGGCGGTCTGGGCCCGGAAGGTCGTCAACTTCGACTACTAAAGCGATCGGGGGACGCGTGGGCGATTCACAGAACACCGGAGCACTGGCCATCGCCGCGGTCGTCGCGGTCAGTAGTTTCGTGCTCCTCGTCTTCACTCTAGTTGGCGGCCGAAAGTCCCGGATCGACCAGCGACTCGAGACGCTGTCCGCAGGGGAGTCGAGTGGGCCGGCCGTGGACCCGCTGGCCGAGTTCGCCCGCACCGCCCTCCCGAAGATGGGGTCCATCCTCATTCCGGAGAAGGAAGAGGAGCGGACGAAACTCCGGGCCCGGCTGGTCCACGCCGGGTTCTACGGCCGCCAGGCGATGGCCGTGTTCCTCGGAATCAAGCTCGTCCTGATCGTCGGTCCGCCCCTGGTCGGCGCGGTCGCCGGAATCGCGGGAGTTGTCGATCTCCAGACGGGCGTCGTCCTGGGATGCCTGTGCGGAGCGTCTGGGTTGGTCGGCCCGAGTTTCTGGCTGGATTCCCGGAAGGCTGGCCGTCAGAAAATATTCCGCCGCGCCCTCCCCGACGCCCTAGACGTCATGGTCATCTGCGTCGAGGGCGGGCTCAGTCTGAGTGCGGCGATCCAGCGGGTCGCGTCTGAGCTCCGAACCGCCCACCCGCTGTTGGCCGAAGAAATGAATCTCGTCCAGCGCGAAATGCAGCTCGGCCGCTCGCCCGGCGAGGCGATCCGGGAGTTCGCCAGCCGGACCGACCTTGAGGAGGTCCGGCAACTGGCCGCAGTCATCGTCCAGGCCGAGCGCTTCGGGGCGAGCATCACCAAGTCCCTCCGGATGCACGCCGACACTCTCCGTAACAGGCGCGTGATGTACGCCGAGGAGATGGCCCAGAAGGCGACCGTGAAACTCCTGTTCCCGACTGTCCTGTTCATCCTCCCGGCCCTGTTCATCGCCGTGCTCGGGCCGATCTCGATCACGTTGATCGCAATCCTCGACGTGCCGGTCGCGGACGTGCCGAAGTAAACGGAGTGACGGCCATGCGAGCGACACGATCGAGCAGGCGGGGGGCGGGGGCCGCCGAGCTGGCGATGATCTTCCCAGTCCTGGCCCTACTGACACTCGGGTGCATCGATTTCGGCCGGTTCGCCTTCCGCTACATCGCGATCCAGAATGCCGCCCGCACTGGGGCCGAGTACGGGACCATGACCTCGTACACCGCGACGACCAAAGCCGCCTGGAAGACCGAGATCGCCGCGAAGGTGACTGCCGAACTGGCGGACGTGGCCGCGAACGGAACCGTGACCACGCCGTCCGGGGTGTCGGTGGACGTGCCCGACGCCGAGCTGGTGCCCGAATCGACAGGTCTGCGGAAGGTCCGTGTCAATGTGACCTACACCGGCTTCACGACACTCGTGTCTTGGCCGGGGATTCCGAACAACCCCACGATGACTGCGAAAGTCGTCATGCGGACGATTCGATAAGGGTCGGAAAGACCGGAGGAAATCGATGCGACTGTCATCCCGGAGAACCGCTCGCCGCGGGGCATCCACCGTCGAGGCGGCGATCGTCATTCCGATTTTCTTGTTGATGGTCCTGGGGATGATCGACCTGAGCATGGCGGTGACCCGTTACAACACCCTCTCCCAGGCGGCCCGATACGGTGCCCGGCAGGTGGCCGTCCACGGGTCCACGTCCGTCGTCACCGGCTCGACCGACGCGAAATGGACCAGCGCCTGGGGGACGACCGCAATCGACCAGCAAGCCGACGTCACCGGGGTCAACGAAGTCGACGCCGTCAGACCGATGCTGGTCGTTTGTCCCCTCAATCAGACCCGGGTGAAGGTCAACTGGCTCGACAACGGCAACGCCGTCGGCGACCGGGTTCGGGTGACCGTGACCAGCTCGTACCAGCCGTTGGTCACCTACATTTTCGGCGGCACGGCGATCTCCCTTTCGGCTTCCTCAACGATGCTGATCTCCCACTAAAAGAGACCTCGCATGCTCCCGCCCATCCAAACCCGCCGTGCCCGCCGCCAGGGGAAGATCCTGGTGCTGTTCGCGATCGTCCTGACGTCCTTGTTCGGGCTGCTCGGGCTGGTGATCGACAGCGGGCTGATGATGGCCTCCCAGCGGAAGACCCAGAACGCGGCCGACAGCGCCGCTCTGGCCGCCGGGATGGAGTTGATGCGGGGGCAAAGCGCGGCCACCGCCCGGACGGTCGCCATCAACTGGGCCCTGACTCATTACGGAGTGACGCTCGCCGACGCCGACGTCCGCATCCCGCCGACGACCGGGCCGCACGCCGGCAACAGCCAGTTCGTCGAGGTGGTCGCCTCCCGGACGTACACAACGATTTTCGTCCAGATGGTCGGGCCGAGTTCCACCCAGACAGTCCACGCCCGCGCCGTGGCGGGCTTCGAGGCCGTCTCGTCTGGCGAGGGCGCGATCGTACTCGACCCGACTGCCGCTCCCGGAATCACTTTCAGTGGGTCCAATACCCGGCTCATAGTCAAGGGGTCCGTGGTCGTGAACTCCCGGGCGAACGGCTACAACGAGTACGGTTCCCCCGTTCCTGCTGGCACCAGCCCGAGCACACCCTACGCAGTTTCCACGAGCACCAGCCTGCCTTTGGATCCGACTCAGGCCTTTATCCACGCCCGATCGGTCCAGGTGGTTGGCGGGATCGACACACCCGCGAACTTCGTCGACTACGACGACCCCGTGAACAACCCCAGCCCGCTCACTGCCGGCATCATCGGCGTCCAGTCGGACCCGCTCCGACTGTTGGATGTCCCGGTCGTTCTCAACAGTGTTGTCGGCGACACCGGTCAGAATGGTCAAGGCCGGTACTGGCAGAACGGACAACATACATCGACAGGTCCAACCGCCCCGGACCGATACCCGGACCCGAATATCGTCAATGGCACCGTGACCTTATACCCTGGGGTTTACGATAACCTGACGATCAACGGCGGCAATGTCACCCTGATGTCGGGCATCTACGTCATCTCTCCATCCCAGACGAACGGCAATCCGAGTGGTCTCGTGATCGGTACTTCGGTTCATGGTCCCGGCGGGTCCACCGATCCGGCCATCGTCATGTTTTACCTGACCGGGACGAGCTATGTCTCCAATGGTAGGGCGAACGGTTATTGGGACAGTTTGGACGGCACCGTCGACCCGGTATCGGGTACCTACGCGATGCCCTCCGTCAGCGGCAGCGAGCCCAACTCGACGTTCGCCAAGATTAACATCAATGCCAGTAGCGGGACCGCAATCTATCTGAAGGGGTTGCCAACAACGGATCCCGACGACCCCAACGACAAAGTGCTTTTCTTCCAACGGCGACGGAACACGCAAAGAGCCAACGTAGGCGGGAGTTCCACCAACATCTCTTTCGACGGGACGATATACGCCAAGTGGGCGCAGTTCGCGATCAACGGCCAGGGTAGCTACAACGCCCAATTCATCGTCGGCAGCCTGAACTTGACGGGTGGATCGACGATCACCATTAACGGCACCGGCATCAACCGGGGCAAAGCGAACCAGGTGTTCCTCGTCGAATGACGTGTGCTACAGATGTGCCGAACGAGACGATCCGCCCCGCTTCCCCCGCGCTTGCTTTTTTTTGGAGTGCGGCGCTTTTCCGCCGCTTTGTTTTGGTTGTTTATCCTTGAAAAACTAAGCCGTGTTGACTGAAACGGGCTAACGCTCGCAATGTGCGGGGAGACAATGACAGGTCGATCGAACGAGAATGAGCAGCCGAATGGTGAGCGGGAACTGGTCGGCAACGTGATCAGCGCCCAGCTGGAGCACTTCCGGCACACCGACCCACCTTGCCGGGGGGTCGAACTGCCGGACGGCGTCCTCCTCCGCCACACCCAGTCCTCCTCCCTGTACTTCTACCTCAAGACCGTCGTCGAGAACGGGGCGTTTCGGACCAACGTCTTCGCCACCGATTCCCCCTACGATCGCCAGAAGGCGGGCATCGGCATGGTGATCACGCCGATGTTCGAGAGCGGGGCGGACCGCACCCACCTCGAGAAGGTCGAGACCATGATCCGGGGTTGGGTCGAGTTCGTTCGGCGCGATCCGAAGGGGGAGCGGGACTTCCAGTCGTTCACCTTCGAAGACCGCTAACTCGAGCACGCCACAGGTAAGCAGAGCGGGTCGGGATCGTAGACCTCACGCTCCGCGTGAGGTCCGGACCATCCTGCGGGTCGTGACGGTCACGGCTTGGGTTCTCGCCCCGGCCGACATTGTTAGCCGACCACTCCCGCTCGGCCAGGGCGATGGTACTGAAGGCGACCGCGTCCGCGAGCTCCTCCCGGGCCTGGTCCGCTTTCCCCGCCAGGGCAGCCGCCTAACCCCGGGCCGCCTCCGCCCGCAACCACAGCGCGGCGATCAGGCCGAACGCCACGACCGCCGTCAGTACGACCGCCCCGATCAGACCGGCGACGGCGGGGTGCCGCCGGGCCAACCGCACCCCGTGCTCCCAGGTGCCCATCGGCCGGGCCCGGATCGGCTCGTCGGCCAGGAACCGCTGCAGATCCTCGGCCAGGGCCTCGGCCGTCCGGTACCGCTTCTCCGGGCTCTTCCGCAGGCACTTCAAGCAGATGGTCTCCAGGTCCCGCGGGATTCCCGGGCGAAGTTTACTGGGGGAGGGCGGGTCGTAGTATTCCACCTCGTGGAGGGTGTCCAGGACCGACTCGCCGCCGAACGGGGGCCGGCCGACCAGCGCCTCGTATAGCACCGCCCCGAGCCCGTACACGTCGGCCTCCGGGCCGATCCCCTGGCCCTTCCCCCGCAGTTGCTCCGGGGCCGCGTACCGCGGAGTGCCGAGAACCGAGGCCGTCTGCGCCCCGGATAGTGTCTCCGCCCGCCCGGCGAACAGCTTCGCCAGCCCGAAGTCGGTCAACTTCGGAACCCCGTCCTCGGTTAGCAAGATGTTCCGCGGGGACACGTCGCGGTGGAGGATGCCCTGTTGGTGAATGTGGTGGATGGCCCGGGCCAGGGCCTCGAGTACCCAGGCCGCCTCCCAGGCCTGGAGTGGGAGCCCGGCCACCTTCTGGGCCAGGGTGCCGCCGCCGACGTACTCCAGGGCCAAGCACGGCCACCCGTCGTGTTCCCCGACCCAGTAAATCTTGACCACGTTCGGGTGGGAGATCCGGGCCACCGCCTCCGCCTCCTTGCGGAACCGGCTCCGCTCCGCGGTGCCGGCGTGGGCCCCAGACAGAATCATCTTCAGCGCGACGTTCCGCCCGGACGCCACCTCCCGGGCCTTATACACCACCCCCATTCCGCCCCGGGCAATCTCCCCGAGGATCTCGAACTGAGCGGTATTAGCGGGAACGGGCGGTCCGGCCGGGCCCCGCTCCGCCCCGGCACCGTCGCGGAGCCAGCGGTGGACCTCGAACTGTTCCCGGAGAACCTCCCGCCACTGGGGATACCGCACGAACAAATCCTCCGCCAGCATCCCCTCGCCCAGCTCGGCGCGGACCAGGTACTCCGTGTACAGCAGATCCAGCGCCAGCTCGGAGTCGGCCCCCAGGTCGGGATACCGCTCGAAGTACTCATCGGCACGGGCGCGAAGGCCCGACCGGAGGCGACTCTCGAGCTCCGCGCAGGCGTGGCGGAGGAGTAATTCCCGTTCCGGGTAGTGGGGGCGGTCGGCCATGAGTTATTCTGGTGCTTCTGAGACAATCTTAGCTCATTTTTGACGCCGACCGCTCAGAATGGTTCCCGATCGGCTATAGTTTCTTCTTCCAGCTTAGGTGGGTGGGACGTGGCCCGCGTCCCACCACACTGATCGGGACGGCACCCGTGGGCCTCGTGGGAAGCCAGTCATGAGCGGCCAGGCCCAACGAACCGACGAACTCGCCGCCCTTCTCGAGCAGGTTCAGGCCGGCGACGAGACCGCCCTCGCCACCCTGGTCGAGCACTACGCCGCCGCACTTCGGCGGGCCGCCCGCGCCTCCCTCGGCGACGCCCTCCGCCCCCACCTCGACTCGATCGACCTCGTCCAGTCGATCCACCGGATCCTCCTGGTCGGCCTGCGCAACAACAAGTTCGAGTTCCGCGACCACGCTCAGTTCCTCAACCTCGCCCTCACGCTCATCCGCCGCCGCGTCGCCCGGCACTGGCGGAAGCTCAAGAACGACCCCGGGACCGCGACCCACATGGCCCTCGGCAGCGCACCGATCGCCCTCGACCGCACCGCCACCTCGGCCACCGACCCTGGTGAGACCCTGGCGGTGAACGAACAGTTCGACCGCCTGCTCGATCACCTGGACCCCCTCGATCGGAGGCTCCTGGAACTCCGGATGGAGGGGTACACCACGGCCGACGCGGCACGCGAACTCGGAGTCGAACCGGCGAGCCTGCGCGTCCGCCTCGGCCGCCTCCGCCAACGCCTCCGCGACGAGGGGCTACTCACCGAGTGGATGTAACCGGCACCACGACCATCTCTGCCCGCAACCCAAAAAAGTACCCGCACCGAAAAATATCGCCTCGACTTATAATCATCTCCCGGCACACTCTTTGCGCCCGTGGCTGCACAAAATACGGCCACGGCGGAAAATTTCCTGTTGCGCCGCACCCCCGAGTCCGGCATCTCTGGATAACACCTGCATACTTGCACCCCGTTGGTGGACCACCGAGGATCGCCCTGGAACTCCTACCGCGTTGGCCGTGCTGATCCTGTAGACGGCCGCTGGATTCAAGTGCAGTCTCGCCTCCATTACTGCGACTGTACTCCGACCTGTGCCGAATGATAGACCCTGAACCGGTGCTTTTTTTAGCACCTGCGTTTTTTAACGTCTGCGCCTGCTGTCGAGAATATCGGGGTTCGTCCCCGCGCGGATTCCACACCGCGAACGAACGTGGATTTCATCGGTTCGCTCGCGCTGCGACCAATGGCAACCCCCTCCTGTTCATCGCCATTGGCACGCGTCGCCCCATCGATTCCCCGCTTGGGGCGTCGCCCTTGTACCCTCAACATCTGAGGTCCGTCATGATCTTCTCGTCCGTTCTGAAGAACATGAGCCGCAAGCTGTTCACCCGGTCGTTCCGCGCGAGGAAGTCGACCATACGCAAAACCAACACCCTCCGCACCCGCCTCGGCTTCGAGACGTTTGAAGACCGCATCGTTCCGGCCATTGATGTGACTGGTGCTGGTGCCATCGGCTTCTCCGCCGACTTCAACGTGAGAGTCGAGCACAACTCGCCCCCGCCGACGGCTGGCACCGGTGTGATCAACCCGTTCTACCGCATCCACGACACGGGGCGCACCGCTGACAACTTTGAAGAAGGCTACAACACGGACGCGCGACCCGGCAGCATCAATACTCCAGGTGCGGTCACGGCCGACTTTTTGGACGACATCATCAGCGCTCAGAACTTCACCTATGCCATCACACTCGGCGATGTGAAGGTGGTCAACATCGGCGGTGTCGACTACCGGGAATTCCGCCTCGACCTAGGCGAGCCCGGTGGCGACCTAGCCGAGATCAACTTCAGCCAGCTGCAATTGTTCGCCTCCACGTCCCGCTTCGAGTACGGTCACGCGGGTGCTACGCTCGGCGCTGCCACGCTCATCTACAACATGGACGCGGTCGCCGACAACGATTTCACCCTCAAGGATACGGGTAGCGGCCAAGGGTCCACGGACTACGCCGTTTTCATTGCGAACCGTGTCTTCATCGAAGCGGGCACGCGCGAGACCGATTACCTGTACCTCTATTCCGGCTTCGGCAATCCGCCGCCAACGGCCGATGGAGCCTTCGAAGAGTGGTCATTCGTATCCTCTGGCGGTGGCAACCCTTCTGCCCCGTCGATCAACGTGGACAAGACCGCCAGCGTGGCATCGGTTTCCGAAGGCGGTGTGGGCAATCAGAGCGTCACGTACACGTACGTCGTGACCAACACCAGCACCGAAACCGGTGTGACACCGTTCGGTGCAGGTGTTCCTTCCGACCCGCTGTCCGGTGTAACGCTAGCCGACACTGACGGCACGCCGACGCTGTTCAGCAAGACCGGCGGAGACCAGGACAACTTGCTTGAAAACGGCGAGACCTGGACCTACACCCTGATCGTCCCGTTGGCCGCCGCCAATGCTGGTGCCAGCCACACCAACACTGCCACGGCCAGCGGCACCGACGATGAGAACAACACCGTCAGCGACACGGACACCGCCACGGTGACGTACACCAATGTGGCGCCGTCGATTAACGTCGTGAAGACGGCGAATCCGACGACCGTGCCGGAAGGCCCGTCGTCCCACTCCATCACTTACAGCTACGCGGTGACCAACACTAGCGCGGCCGGTGCCTTCGACCCGCTGTCGGGCGTGGCTCTAAGCGACACCGACGGTACGCCGAGCTACGTCAGCGGCGACGCTGGGGTCATCGGGGCGCTGGAAGTCGGCGAGACGTGGCTCTACAGCCTGACCATCAGTCTGGCCGGGGCCAACGCGGGAACCGTTCACGGCAACACCGCCACGGCCAGCGGCACCGACGACGAGGGCAACACGGCGACGGCCACGGGCAAGGCCACGGTGACGTACACCAACGTGGCGCCGGCGATCAACGTCGTGAAGACGGCGAACGTGGGCGTGATCGCGCCGGGATCGACGGTGATCTTCACCTACATGGTTACGAACACCAGCCCGGCGGGGGTCTTCGATCCGCTGTCGGGCATCATACTGAGCGACACCGACGGTACGCCAATCTATAGTAGCGGCGACGTCGGTGCCGACGGCATCCTCACGGTCGGTGAGACCTGGACCTACAGCCTGACCGTGACCAACGTGCAGCCGAACTACAACTCCCTCGACATCCACCATAACACGGTGACCGCCACCGGCAAGGACGACGAGAACAACACGGCGACCAACACGGCCGAGGCCTCCGTCCTCGTGCTGGAGCTGGGCAACGGTCGCACGATCGGGTTCTGGGGCAACAAGAACGGCGCTGCGGTCCTGACCGGTGCCGGCCAGGTCGGCTGGGTCGCCCAACTGAACTCCCTGAACCTGCGGAACTCCAACGGGACCGACTTCGTCCTGTCGGGGACGAATCCGCAGGCCAGCAGCGCGCTGGCCACGTGGCTCAGTAACGCGAACGCCACCAACATGCAGTACATGCTCTCCGCCCAGCTAGCGGCGACGTGGCTGAACACGCACGTGGACATGGACTTCGCGACGGCGGGCGTGCAGGTCGGCGTCGATCCCGCCAGCGCGGTCTACCTGCCCGCCATCTACAGTTGGGGGGCGAACACCCAGGGTGCGAACCTGAAGAAGAACCTGTACGGCACCGGAACGTCCCCGCTGTCCGCCGGCGAGTCGTTCTCCAACAGCGGCAACTCCTTCGTCCTCCTGTCTGATGTGATGTCCGACGCGAACAAGATCCTGGGCAACTACGGCACGATCCTCTCGACGACGGCTACGAACCTCCTGTACCGCCTGCACGCGGAGGCGCTCAAGAACGTGTGCGACGCGGTGAACAACAGCTACGCGGGCAACACGGCCGGCCCGGGCGCGATCCTCGTCAGCAACGCGACGTACCAGTACCTCGTCGTCAATGGCCACTGGGTTGACTCGAACGGCAACGGGCTCGTCGACGCGGGCGAAGTCCAGCCGTAATCGCCCCGGCCGCTAGCGGCCACAACGCTATCCCATCCGCGGGCGGGGCCTTTGTGCCCCGCCCGTTTTCGTTGGCGTTGCGGTCCATCCGTATGCAGCAGTCGCGCTTGTCGGACAGCGAGGACCTAGAATCGATGCACGGCCTGTGACGAAGCGCGAGGCGGCGGCGGGCTTTTGAGAATGCTACCGATGTCCGTTGATGAATTGATGCCGAAGCTGTTGAAGCTCAGCGTGCCCGAGCGACTCGATCTCATCGAGCGCCTCTCGGAGACATTGCCGGAGGCGGTGGAACCGTCGGAAGTGCCAGACTGGCACATCGAGATCCTGAAGAAACGGTTGGCCGAGGCAAGATTAAATCCGGGTGAAGGAATCCCTTGGCGGGATTTCATGGCCAAGATGGGCGCGAAACGGTGAGCCGCGAATTGCACTCCTGTTGTCGAGGACTGGTTATGCATCGTCCGCGGCTACGAGGAAGGCTACGGCGAGAAGTACCTCCCAGCCGACCTCACCCTGGCCCGCTCGCTCGTGCCCGCCGGCACCGCGTCCTTGCGCGACTTCAGCTACATCGCACCGGAAATCCCCGGCCGAGCATGATTCAGCGGCCCAACAGCAGCGGCGATCCGATTCGGAACCCGGAGGTCCGACGACGGCGCGGACGACATCGCCGACCGCGGTCGCGACCTGCCGGGCGAGTTCCCCGGCGAGTGCGATCCGTAGACGGACTTTCAGATCGTCGAACTCGCCGGCGAGATGTCTCAACTTCGTGGCGACCAAGTGGCTCAAGTCGAACCTCCCGGGGCGAGATTGAGTTGCTTGAGACCGGCCCAGACGTTGGCGAGCACCTTCTTCTCCTTGCGGGACGAGCGAAGCATGGCGATCAGGCGAGCGAGTCGCGAACCGACTTCGACGACGAGAAGGCGGATCGCCTCGGCCTCGGCGAGCGGGTCGAACGTCTCGGGTTCACTTGTGGGCGGCGGATGACGGCCGTTTGCGGCCGCACCGTTGACGGGTTTCATGGAGCCACTCCTGAGGGATGGAATCGTGGAACGGGGCGAAGACCGACCCGCGGTCGGGACGATGGCACTGGAGTCGAGTATGGCGACGGCGAAGATGCGCTCCGGGCCTTCGAGGGAGAGAGTCTGCGTGACGGGATGGATCCGGATCGTGCGACACCCGAGCGTCAGGGCACGGCCGAGTGCCTCGCGATCGGCCGCGACGGACCGTCCCGGTCCCGCAGTGACCGCCCGGAGGGGCGTGACAGCCTGGTTCTCCACCTTCGCCCCCGGCAGCGCCGGAAGAACCGTCGGCGAGTGACCGACGCGGATCTCGCTCTCGCCGGCTCCACCGATAAGTCATTGCGAAGCGATTCTTGCGGCAGTATCCTCTAACCATGCCCGAACTGCCGCCCACTGCCGTTCGCCCGTCCAACTCGGATGAACCCGACCGCACCGGACAATATGAGGGCGCACCCACGCCTCTCTCCGGTGATGATGTCGAGGCTGGCACCATCATCGCCGGGAAGTACAAGCTGCTCCAAGCCATCGGCGAAGGCGGCATGGGTGCCGTCTGGATGGCCCAGCAAATCGAACCCGTCAAGCGGCTCGTCGCGCTCAAGCTCATCAAAGCCGGGATGGATTCCAAGACCGTCATCGCCCGCTTCGAAGCGGAACGGCAAGCCCTCTCGATGATGGACCACCCGAACATCGCCCGCGTTTTCGACGTCGGAACCACCGCCAACGGCCGCCCGTTCTTTGTGATGGAACTGGTGAAGGGGACGCCGATCACCGAGTTCTGCGACGCACGGAAGATGACGCCCAAACAACGCCTCGAACTGTTCGTGCCCGTCTGCAACGCCATCCAACACGCGCATCAGAAGGGCATCATCCACCGGGACATCAAGCCGTCGAACGTGCTCGTTGCACTTCACGACGATAAGCCCGTTCCCAAGGTCATCGACTTCGGTGTCGCGAAGGCGATCGGCCAACCGCTCACCGAACGGACTCTGCACACGGCTTTCGAGCAAGTCGTTGGCACGCCGGCCTACATGAGCCCCGAGCAGGCCACCTTCAACCAACTGGACATCGACACCCGCAGCGATGTCTATTCGCTCGGTGTGCTGCTCTACGAACTGCTCACCGGCACGACGCCGATCGAGAAGGCGCGTTTCAAGCAGGCGGCGCTCATGGAGATGCTCCGCGTCGTGCGCGAGGAGGAGCCGCCGCGGCCGAGCACTCGCCTCAGTTCGACCGAAGCGAAAGCGAGCATCGCGGCCGTCCGCGGCACCGAACCGGCACCTCTCGCCAAGTTACTCCGCACGGAGCTCGACTGGATCGTCATGAAGTCCCTGGAGAAAGATCGGACGCGCCGCTACGCCACGGCCGTGAACTTCGCGGAAGATGTGCAGCGCTACCTCTCCGGCGAGCCGGTGTTCGCTCACCCGCCGAGTACGACGTATCGGATGAGGAAGTTCGTCCGCAAGCACAAGGGCCAGGTGATCGCGGCCTCGCTGATCCTCTTCGCCCTCCTGGGCGGCGCGATCGGCGCCGTCTACGGTGTGATCGAGGCCGGCAAGCAACAGGAGACTCGTGTACTCAAGGATCAGGCGGAACGAGAACGCGATGCGGCGGAGGTGGCGCGGGACGGGGAGAAGGAGGCCAAGGCCGCCGCCGAGAAGGCGCGCGACGGCGAGGAACTGGCCCGCAAGGCTGCCGAATCCGCCCGGGACGATCTCGCCAAGGCACAGGAGAAGCTGGCCCGTGTCGAGTACGGTCGGACCATGCAGGTGGCCTATGAGCAATGGCGGGACAACAACATTGTCGCTGCCCGGGCACTGCTCGATGGCACCCGGAGCGATCTGCGTGGCTGGGAGTGGCGCTACGTCCACCGCCTCTGCCATTCCGAACTCCTCACGCTCGAAGGGCACACCGCGTACGTCGTGTCGGCGTCGTTCAGCCCGGACGGGACGCGGATCGTGACGGGAAGTTTTGACAATACGGCGAGAGTGTGGGACGCGCGGAGCGGGGCCGAGGTGCTGAGCTTGAAGGGGCACGCTGACATCTCGTCGGTGTCGTTCAGCCCGGACGGTACGCGGATCGTGACGGGGAGTGAGGACGGCACGGCGAGAGTGTGGGACGCGCGGCGCGGGGCCGAGGTGCTGAGCTTGAAGGGGCACACCAGGGCCGTCTGGTCGGCGTCGTTCAGCCCGGACGGGACGCGGATCGTGACGGGGAGTGTGGACAACACGGCGAGAGTGTGGGACGCGCGGAGCGGGGCCGAGGTGCTGAGCTTGAAGGGGCACACCAACGAAGTCTCGTCGGCGTCGTTCAGCCCGGACGGGACGCGGATCGTCACCGGGAGTTGGGACGGGACGGCGAGAGTGTGGGACGCGCGGCCGCTCAACCGCGAGTTCCTTCCCCGCGAGCTCGCCCCGCCGCCGCGACTCGTGCCGAACTCCGGCCGCTGACGCGAGCCGGCTCGCCAGTGGTTGCATTCCCCGCGAGATCGCTCCGCCGCCACGAGAGTGTCGCGTCAGTGTTGAAGCGTTACTGCGCCCTTGAGAAGATCCTCATGGTGACTCTGCAAGTCTTGTTCGAGAGCCACTACGTATTGCCGATCGTTGCCGAGGTCTGCCAACTCATCGTCGGACGAGTCGGCCGCTTCGAGCCGGCAATCGAGGTGTTCGCGATAATGCCGCAAGGCATCGATGAGGTAGCGAACGGCCTTGGGGGAAAGATCCATGATTGATACTCCGCGCTAGGCGATTCGGACGAAGTCCGGTTCGACCGAGGACAACAAGGCCACGAAATCGGACAACGGCAAATCGACGTTCGGCTCCCAGTTGAAATGGTCCCCATGATCGTTGATGAGGGAGATTTCGTCGGGAAAGTCCGTCCCCGAAGGTAGCATCCACCAGTTTCGGCCTGGTCCCGGTCTGGAGAAGGTGGAAACGCCTCCCGAGTGAGCCTGCGCCCACTCGATGCCGTTGTGCAAAAAGGTCGCGAGGTCCTTTCCGACTCGAACGTGGGCCAGACGCGGGCCGAGAGCATTTCCCCTTCGATAAAGATCGGCGGTCGTCTGGCCCATGATTTATCCCGGTCGCCGCGATCCTTCGGTAGTTTGAGCCTATCACGTGCGACCGCCGAAGTGAAGTCGCGATTGCAAGGCCCCGCAAGCCCTCTCCTCCACGGGCACGGGCCGTGCCGAACTCCGGCCGCTGACGCGGGCCGGCTCGCCAGGTGGTTGCAAAGCTCCGTAGACACTTGCGTTCTCCAGCATGGATCGTAGAGTCGTTTGCGGCGCACTCCCTTCAGAGCCCTCAAAACCTACGGTCAAGCCATGAAAACCCACGAATGCTGGGCGATGCTGCTTCTGGCGCTCACCCTCACAGAAGCCACTTTGGACGCATGTTCAAGTCTCGAATTGGCTTCCGCGAACGCTACCGGTACCGGTAGCGTTCCAGTCGCCGCGCAAGCGGTAGCGTCGCCGGAGGTTGCGACGGATTCGGCAAGCGAACGCCACCGTTGCCATCGGTCCGAATCGCCGAAAACGCTGGCTTTGATGGGGTTCTCGCGATCGCAAGAAAATAAAAGGGAGTTCGATTCGCGAAAATCCAGGAATCGTGGGGACTCGGTCGCAAAAGCTCCACCAAAGCAGTGGCAAACCGGCGGTGAAACGGTGGAACAAATTCGCCGCGAAGACGGTCGCGCTGTAGCCGGTGGAACCGCACGGACTCCCATCAGGTCGAACAACCGCGGCAATTCCCGCACCGGCACATCGAGATCGGAACCGCGGCCGATGAAGGCCGTGAGCCAGTTGGCGAGTGCAGACTCATCCCACCGACTGGGCGGCAGTGCCAGCAACCGTTCTCCCGAGTCACCCGAATAGGCGACGAGGGCACACCACCGGTTCTGCTGCCGCGCGATCCACGCCAAAGCCAGGGCGAGTGCCTTGGCCGTGTGTGCTTTCTCGCCCTGCATCGAACCGCTTTCGTCCGTCGCGAGTTCGTGCGGCAGGAGCCGGGCAAGGTCGCCGCCGGTTCGACCCCAACCATGTCGTCGAGACCATGGACGGTCTTCCGGCGCTGCTTCGACTGCGCCACCCGCCGGTACCGTCCGGCGAGTTCGCAGATCCACTTCAGCACCGGATCCGAACCGCACCCGCTTGAAGAGCGCCGCCACGGCCTTCGGATCGTTGGCCCCCGGGGCGCCGGGACCCATCCCGAGTGCCGAGGCCGCCTCGTGGAGTTCGCCGACGTCTTCCTTCGCCGCGGCCAGCGACTTCCCCGCGTGGGCCTCCCGCGACCACCGGCGGCGCGAAACCGACGGGCCAGGCCGTATTCGGTGGGGCCGGCTTCTTAGCAGACCTTCACCTGACCGGGACCGCCGAGCTTTTGGAGCACGCCTTCGACGGCGACCGGGTCGCTTCCGCCCGCAATCGCGACGCGATCCTCTAGGGCGGTCCGAGGGCGTGCGATGATACTCGTCGATACCGGAGATCGCTGCTGCTTGGAATGTCTTCCATCGGTTCAGCGACAAGGAGTGGAGTTTCACCGACTGCACCAGCAGGGTGGTCACCGCGTTCAGCTTCGACCAGCACTTCAGCCAATTTGGAACGGCGACGATGGTCCCGTAGCGGGTTGCGAAGCTCCGGGTAGTGGTAAAGTTTCGGGTCTGCAATTTGCGTTTACCCGAAGCGTCGAACGCGGTAAACTCGTGATCGAAGTTCGTTCGCCGACCGATCGCCTGGGTGGCATTCAGATCAAGGTCGGCGAGTTCTATCCCTTCGCCAGTTTCACAATCGCATCGATGAGCCCGTCCGTCGTGAATTCCGTCGCTTCGGCGGAAACGGGAAGCCCCATCGCCCGAATCGCTCCGCCCGTCTCGGGGCTGATCGCCACGAGTTGGATCTCACCTCGCACCACGCGGCCACGGATCGTCTCGTCGAACGAGCGAATCAGGTTCTCCGCGATCTTTGAACTCGTGAGTGAAACGAAGCGGATCTCGCCGCGGCGGAGGTGATCGAGTATGTCCGCATCGGGTTCGAGGGTATCGACCTGATCGTAGACGGTCACTTGGTCCACGGTCGCGATTTTGGAAAGCTCTTCGCGCAGGAGATCGCGGCCGCGGTTGGCGCGGGCCAGCAGTACCCGCTGGTGCCCGACGGACCCTTTCAGCGCCTCGGCCAACCCTTCGGAGTTGAACGTTCCAGGCACCACGTCGGGCTTCAAATGGTAGGCGCGGAGTGCCTCGGCCGTCTTGGGTCCGATCGCGGCGAGCTTCACCCGGCCGAGCAGACGCAGGTCGCAACCGATGGCGTCGATGCGCCGCATGAAGCCGTGAACTCCATTCGCGCTCGTGAAGACGACCCAATCCCAGTTACACTCAGCAAGTTCCTTCAGGGCTCGGTCGAGCGGTCCGAAATCGGCGGGCTCGCGAATCTCCACCGAAGACATGCGGTAGACCACCGCTCCAAGTTGTTCCAACTTGCGAACCATCCCGCTGGCCTGGTGCGCGGGCCTCGTGACCAGCACCCGCTGGCCGAAAAGCGGCCGCGATTCCCACCACGAATGCTCGGGCCGATGCGCCACGGCTTCGCCGATCACGATGAGCCCCGGTGCCTCGAGCCCCGCGAGCCGGCGATCCTCTTCCAGGCTCGCCAACTTCGAAACGACCGTTCGTTGTTCGCCGGTGCTGGCCCGTTCCACGATGCACGCTGGCGTGTCCGGCGGCTTCCCGTACTTCAAAAGTTCGGACACGATCACGGGCAACTTGGCGACGCCCATGTAGATGCAGAGCGTGCCGGGGAACGCCGCCAGTGCCTTCCAATCCAGCGGGTTGCCGGGCTTGTGGGGTAACTCGTGTCCGGTGATGAGCGCGACCGCGCTGGCGAAGTTGCGATGCGTGAGCGGCACTTCGAGGAACGCCCCGACCGCCAGCGCCGCCGTCACACCGGGAACGATTTCGTAGGCCACTCCCGCCTTGCGCAGCGCCTCGGCTTCCTCCCCGCCGCGACCGAAGATCAGCGGGTCGCCCCCTTTCAAACGGACGACGACCTTTCCCGAGCGAGCCCGCTCGATGAGCATCGTGTGGATGTGCGGGTATTTGTCCGGATGGTGGCCGGGCAGGTCGCGGACGCAGAGCAACTCGGCGGCCGGATTGGCAAGCTCGAGGAGGCGCGGGGGAACGAGTTGGTCGTAGAGAACGAGGTCCGCCTGAGCGAGCAGTTCCGCGGCACGAAGCGTGAGCAACCCGGGGTTGCCCGGCCCGGCCCCCACGAGAAACACCTTCGTATTGGTTGGGTCCATGTTCGTTGATAAAAGCCCACCCGTTGCAACGGGTGGGCTTACTCTTTCACACCGCGATTTCGTCCGCCGGGACTTCCTCTTCCACGCGGAGTTTACCGGGGAAGTAATGGCAGAAGACGATCCCGAGCAAGTACAGCCCGAACATCGGGACGAACAGGTACGTCATCGTGAGCGGGTCCGGCGTCGGCGTGATGACCGCGGCGAACACCGCCATCGAGAAGCAGGCGCCCCGCCACCGCTTCATGTAATCCGCCGCCGTGAACATGCCCAGGCGATTGAGTGCGATCATCACCAATGGCGTCTGAAACGATGCCCCAAAGACGAGCGGCAGAATGAGTGCGAGTCCGAGCCATTCGTTCAGCCGAATGTCCGGGTCGAAGCCGAGCCATTCGTTGAACTTCAACAGCGCCTTCACCGCGCCGGGCAGCACGAAGAATTGGCAGAGGAGCACGCCGGTGAGGAACAGGATCACGCTCGGCCAGATCATCAGGTAGACGTACTTCTTTTCATGAGGGTAGAGGCCTGCCCCGATGAAGGCCCAGAACTGGAAGAGAATCCACGGGCTCCCCAGCACGACCCCGCAGATGAGCGACACTTTGAAGTACACGAGGAACGCCTCCTGAGCGCTGAGCGTGGCCAGGTACTTCTTGCTGCCGAGGATTGCATCTCCGGTGTTGCTCAGCGAACTGAGGTACGCGGGATAGACCTGGATCTTCGTGAAGATCTCCTTGGGAGCACCGGCCTTGGGTTCGCCGAAGGCCGGAATGAACGCCGCGACGGAGAGTACGATCGGCATCTCTTGCGCGGCCCCGAGCAGCTTCTGCCGTTCATCCGGGGTCAGGACGTCGATCGAATTTCCGTGGTCTTCGAGCTTCTGCCGAATCCGCCGCACTTCCGCCTCGTCGGTGGCGCCAATCCCTTCCAGTTTCTTCTTGTGTTCAGCCAAGCTGCGGCGATAGTAAAAGTCGCGGACCTGGGATTCGACGGGGTCGGTGATGATGTCGATCATCGGCTTGCCGATGCCGATGTTGTCGTTCCCCACGGCCGAACCGATCCCATCCAGGATGAACCCGATGGTGAGGAAGAAGACGAGGCCGATGATCGCTCGGATCAGCCGCGTTCGCAATTCGTCGAGGTGATCGCCGAACGACATGCGGCTGTGATCGAAAATATCGTCGGGATACTCGGAAGACTGGCTTTTTCGGCCGAACATGGGTAAAGCCCCGCAATCGTCGAAGGGACGAGTCCCAACCCCGAAGCGAAGGTGCTCGACCGGTTGGCGGAAACGGGTTTGGTGGGAAGGTCGCTTTTATGCTATCGGGCAGGCAGAGCGGCTTCAAGCCGCTCGCGGGATCGCAACGAGATCGCTCTGGGTAAACGGGGCGGATTATCGCGGCCCTGGGAAGATGCGGCCGCCTACCGTTGACTTCGAACCTGAATTCGGCGGACGCTAACCGGCGATAATGTTGTGGGAATGGACACCGGGCACCCGGCGGAGGCCGACCATGCGACGACGCGTACTTCTGATGATTCCGATTCTCGCCCTCGCGGCCTGTGCCCGCTACGAGGGTCCCCGCGAGGTCTACCAGAAGAACCGCGCCGGCGATCGCGCCGATCTCCGCAACAACAAGGGAGAGCCGGTCTATTCCATCGGTGAGCAAAAGCAGCGCGGCCGCGAACGCCTCACCACCATCGAAGACGACGCCCGCCTCTATCCCAACGGCTACGTCGACCGCCCCGGCGGTGTCGGACGGTGATCGCGACCTCGCAGTCATGTCACCAATCCCTTTGTTCGTCCGCGCTCGTAGTCTAGAAGCGCCGGCCATCGTGGGTTAAGATAACCTCGATGTGCCAGCCATCGAAAGTGTACGAGGATTGGATCACGAAGGGTTTTCACATCCACATCGGCCGGATCGAACTCGTCGTGCGGCCGACTTTCGATGGCAGCGTTGTCTTCAAGCGGTGGCCTCCGCATGCCGCCCGCGATGCCGACACACCTGCCGCGATCAAGACCGCGGTTCAGATCTGCCTTCCGGACTCCAAGGTCCGCGATAAGTGGAGACGCGATCTGGAACGAGCGATGGAGTTCGTCCGGGACTTTCGATGTCTTCAACCTCGTCTCGATGCATTGAGAAATGGACGCCTCTTCGAATTCCATCGCTTGCTTCGGGCTCTCGCCCTGTACGATGAGGAGGAATGATGAGCGCACTCGAACACTTCCTGAAATACGGTGAACTCGGTCCGCTCCGGATCGGGATGGGCGCGGACGAACTGATGGAGGTTCTGGGTCCTCCAGACGGACGTTCGACCGGAAAGAATCCGCGACTACTCAAGTACGGCGGCTTGCAACTGGTGGTGACATCAAGCAAGGAGCGTCGCGCCGACCGTGTGACGTCGATTGGTCTCTATTTTCAGCCGAACGAAGAAGAACTGCCTGAAGCGATTCGGCCCACGGACTGGCAACCCTCCGGTTCAACCTCCGAACGAGAGTTTCGAGAGTATCTCGATCGGATTGGCTACCCACCCCATTCGAGCGTCTCGGGTGAATCGAATCGGTATCTCGTCCTGCCCTCGGGTGCCCGAATCACCTTCACCGAGTCTCGACTCCACGCGATCCAATTCCTACTCAAGGAATCGGGACAGTGTCAAGTGTCGATGGCACTCCCGAATGATGCTTTTCGGGCGATTCGAGATTTGGCGAAAAGTGAGAACCGGACGGTGGCCGAACTCTGTGCGGAGTGGCTCACGGAAAAGGCGGCGGCTCTTCAACTGCAGGGCGGCGTTCAACATGCCGGTTAAAAAAGTCTACATCGAAACGGTCGGGTGCCAAATGAACGTGCTCGATAGCGAGCTCGTTATCGGAGCCCTCCGCCGGGACGGCTACGAAATCACCGACCATACCGCCGATGCGGATCTGTTGCTCTTCAACACTTGCTCCGTTCGCGAACACGCCGAGGAGAAAATCTATTCCTCGCTCGGCCGCGCGATTCAACTCAAGAAATCGCGGCCCGAGATGGTGATCGGCGTGCTCGGCTGCATGGCCCAGAAGGACCAGGAACTGATTCGCAAGCGCGCCCCGCACGTCGATCTCGTCGTCGGCACCGGGCAGCTTTCGCGCGTGCCCGAACTCGTCGAAAAGGTGAAGGCCACCCGTCAACCGCAGTACGCCCTGAGCCTCGGTCGCACCGATGCCGGGCGTCACGAAGTCGAAGCGAGTTTCGTCAGCTACGACCCGATTCGCGATGCCTCGATGCGGCCGACGCCATTCCAGGCCTTCGTTCGCGTACAACTCGGCTGCGACAAATTTTGCACCTACTGCGTCGTGCCGAGTACCCGCGGGCCGGAGCAAAGCCGCCCGCCCGATTACCTGCTCGCCGAGGTGAAACAACTCGTCGATCAGGGTTGCAAGGAAGTCACACTCATCGGCCAAACCGTGAACAGCTACGAGTTCGATCACGGCGACGGTCGCCGAACCCGGCTCAGCGATTTACTCCTGAAGATGCACGACGTGCCCGGCCTCGAACGCATCAAGTTCGTCACCAACTTCCCGAAGGACATGACCGACGACTTGCTCGATGCGGTCCGCGAGTTGCCGAAGGTGATGAAGTATCTGCACGTGCCGGCGCAATCCGGGTGCGACGAGATGCTCAAGCGGATGAAGCGGCTTTATACCGTGGGCGAATATCTGGAGATGCTCGGCCGCTGCCGGGAACGCGTGCCCGGCGTGGCGATCAGTTCGGACTTCATCGTCGGGTTCTGCGGTGAGACGGAGGCAAGCTTTGCGAAGTCGATGGACCTGGTACGCGACTCCAAGTTCAAGAACAGTTACATCTTCAAGTACAGCGAGCGGCCGGGCACGAAGGCCGCCGAGAAGTACGCCGACGACATCCCCGAGGAGGTGAAGAAGCGTCGAAACAACGATCTGCTGATGGTGCAGAACGCGAACAGCCTCTTGGACCATCGCGCCCAGATTGGCACGACGGTGGACGTACTGGTGGAAGGCCCGAGCAAGCGGGTGCTGCGGGCGAGCGGCGGACGTTTGTCCGCTGTCCCCGGGAGCGTGTCGCAGTTGACCGGCCACTCCATGACGGATCACATCGTGGTCTTCGACGGCACCGAGCGCCTCGTGGGCCGTTCCATTCGCGTTCACATCGACGATGCGAGTTCGTTCACGCTGTTTGGCCGGGTGCTCACTTCGGGTTTCGAATTTACCTCGGAGCCGAGTCGCGCGATGGAAGCGGATGAAGCCCCGAGCTACCCGGTTCCACTCGACTTCGCCCCACCCGAGGAGACCAAGCGGATCGGCTTGCCCGTGGTGTGAAGGGTCCGTTAGAATAGTGGAGCGGATCGCCCGTGAAGTTGTACCGCGTGATGAAAGTGGATGTGGACGGGAAGCCCTTGGTGGGCATTCGCCGGAATATGCTCGGAGTTCGGCCCACCGACCCAAATAACACCAAACCCAAATAGAAAATTCGACGTGACCGCAGTATACGGCGACGATCTTGTTAGACCGGGAGCGAAGAAGGGATTATCGGTCTCGATTTCACTCGGTCGATTGTTCGCGGACCCTGGAGAGGCGATCTGGGAGATTGATGTTGGCGATCTACTTTCGGACTTGATTCCGATCCCCGACCATCCTCCCCATCATGTATTAGAGCCGATATCCGCGATGACGTTGGACGAATATCAGGAAGCGCTAATCGATACTCGGGATTTCTGGCAACAGGTGCCTTGAGAGCGTCCTATGATCTCCATCGACACAATCCGTTCTGCAGTCCTATCCGATCAGCCGTGGGCGCGGCTCGACGAGATCGTGCGCGCTGAACTCGTGGCTGGACGGACGACCAGGAAGATCTTTGACGAGTTGTGGAGTATGGTCCAACGAAGTTCAAGATACGCCCGGCCTGTCGGAAGACGGCGAAGACGCTTTAGGAGATACACTCGACGCGTTAAATGGCTTTTGTTCTTCAAAGGACGCTTACAAAAACCCACCGATCCTGCCTTCGGAAGACGAGATTGCGGAGCTGCCACGCTGGGCGCGAGTGGCCTTCGCCGCACGGTGTGCGAGAAGGGTGCTGCCACTCTACATTCATTCCTGGCCAGATGGAAAATCGCCATATCAGGTCGAGTTGCAATCGATCGTTGATTTAGAGCAACTGGCAGTCACCACAAATCCAAACGCGCAATACCCTCGCAAGCGGATTTGCCATGGTACAATCTTCGCCGGGATGCCCGAAGTAGCTGCTCAAATTGCTTCTTTACTTGGAGATCTTATCCTTCCCATTCTGACCCCTATCTCACAGGTGAAATCGTTTCATGGATCAATGGAGAAAGCTGCTGCTGCATCGCGGGACATTGAGGATGTCACCCCCTTCATTCGCCGCGACTTTGACCACCTGCTCAAACTCGCCGAATGGCAAAAGTGGACTGACGACACGCCCGTTCCTCCAGAAGTGTTTGGCCCGCTGTGGCCCGAAGGGCCACCCAAGGGATGGCCCGCCGATCCCGACGTTCCCCAGCGTGCCGATCTGCCGCTCGAATTGTTGTCGCGGGCCAAGGTTCTCGAACAGATGACCGAAGATGAAACGGTCAACTTGTTCAACCAGATCAATGCCTACTACATCGCCCGCACCGGCACGCGGCTCACGATGGAAGACCTCCTCCCCATGATCGCGGCTGGCGTGCTCGCGGAGGTATGACGTGTCCGACGAAGCTCAAATCCAATTGACTCTTCGCCTGACGCCGGCCGACGACAAGCCGGCCGATCCGTTCGTCTTCGACGACATCGTTCGACTCATTCGTCAGGCCATCGCCACGGCTCCAAAACAAGTTCCAACCGTGATGGCACCATCCGAAGGCTTCCGTAAACCCAGAGGCGAAGGCGAGCAGCGTATCCGGGGCCTCGAAACGCGAATCAAGCATCGCATCGAACAGGCAAGTGCCGCCAGTGAAGCCGCTGTCGAGAAGCGGCTCGAAGTAGGAGACGAGCCGAACCAGTCGCTCGAAGCGGCTCAGCAACTGATCTCGGCGGTGCAACGAGCCCTGCTCCGAAGCGTCGTGCTTCGCCTTCCCGAAAGCCCCGTTTGAGATGTCGAGTAACAGCATTCCTTGGAGGTCGAGCGTGATTCGCGGCGTCCACACCATGTTCTACTCGTCGGAGCCGGACGCCTTTCGCGCCTTCATCCGCGATAAACTCGGCTTCACGGCCCACGACGTCGGCGGCGGCTGGCTCATCTTCGACCTGCCCGAGGCAGACATGGGTTGCCATCCTGCCGAAGACGCGGAAGGTGGCCGATCCGGCACTCCCGCCATCTCCTTCTATTGCGACGACATCGTGAAGACGGTGGCCGAACTGAAGGGCAAGGGCGTCGAGTTCACCGGCCCCGTCGAGGATCACGGCTATGGGCTCGTGACGCACTTCAAGGTGCCGGGCGGCTTCGCAGTTCAACTGTACCAACCTCGATACTCCAAAAAGGTTCTTGAACCAAATCCCTGAGCTACTTCGGCCGCGGGGTGGCACTTATCGGGTAAGGAGTGTCCGACCTACCGAGGCCGCGGTCATGAACCCGATCCCCATCGCATGTCGATTCTTCATCACCCAATCCGACTCGCTCACCCGATTCGCGAGGGACGCCGATCCGGAGGCGTTCGCCGATTTGGTCCGCGAATACGGGCCACTCGTCTTCGCCACCTGCCGGCGCATCCTCGGCCCAACCCCCGATGCCGAAGACGCCTTCCAGGCCGTCTTCCTCACCCTCGCACGTCGAGCCGCATCCATCCGCAATTCAGCGACCCTCCCCGCCTGGCTCCACCGCGTGGCCCTGCGCATCAGCCGCAAGGCACTCGCCCGGCGACGGCCCCACGCACCCCTCCCGGAGACGGCTGCCCATCAAGGCGATCCGTTCGCCGAGGCGGCCTGGAAAGACGTGCGTCGAATTCTGGATGAAGAAATCGACCGGCTGCCCGAGCGATTTCGCGTGGCGGTCGTCCTCTGTCTGGTGAACGGAGCAACGCAAAACGAGGCAGCCAGTCGTCTCGGCGTGTCGCTGAACACGGTCAAACGTCGACTGAACGCGGGCCGCGAACTGCTGCGACTTCGACTCGATCGGCTCGGGCTGGGCAAGTTGCTCGTTGCTGCCGCGATCCTTGAACCCGGCGGCATGCGGGCAGCAATTCCGCCGGCACTTCTCTCAGCGAGCATCAAGCTGTCGAATCCGAAGGTGGCTTCGCAATCGGTCGCCGCGCTTGCCGCAGGTCCGGGGGCAATGCGCTACGGGGCCGCGTTCATTGTCTTCGCGAGCATCGCGATTGCGCTGGCCGCTTCGACCGGCGGTTCGGAGCCCGTACTGGCAGAGCCCGAGCGCGCACCGGCCCCGCGCGCCGCGAACCCGGAAGAAGGTGAGCCGTTGCCCAAGGGTGCGACCGCGCGATTCGGGAGCCTTCGCTATCGCGCGCCGGGCCGGATCTACTCCTCCGCGGTCTCCAAAGATGGGAAGCGGCTCGCACTCCAAGTAGGCAACGGAACGGTTCGCGTCTACGACGCCGAGACGTGGAAACTCGTTCGCACGTTCACGACGGACGATGGCGAAGGAGCCTGGGCGAGCGGGCGGAACCTCGCCTTCTCGCCGGATGGCCGCTACCTCGGCTTCGCCCGCAGCGGGAAATCGATTTACATCCTCGACCTCAAGACCGGCATCGCCGGGCCGTGGTTTGGAGACAACGACCGCCTCCGCTGGAACAGCGGCTGCATCTTCACGCCGGATGGGCTCCTCGGCGTCTCGGATTGCAAGCACGTCCACTTCTTCGATCCCGCATCGGGTCGAGAAGTCCGCTCGGCACCAACGGGTAGTATTGCGTGCCTCGCACCGACCGGTGAAACCTTCATCCGGATGGCCGTCAACGAACCGGGCGACGTGGAGTTGATCCTCTGCGATGCGAAGACGGGGAAGGAACTTCACCGCTTCGAGGGGGCCGTGCGTTGGGCCGGCGGCACCACCGGATTCGCGTTTGCCCCGGATGGAAAATCGCTCGCCATCTACTCCCAGGATCACAAGGAAGTTCACCTCTGGGACGTGAATGCGAAGAAGAAAATCGCTTCCTTCCCGGCTGCGGACGAACCGTATCCCGAGGAGTGCGCCGAGGCCGATGTCGGATTCACCCCGGACGGTCGGACGCTGTTCCTCCGCCTCAAGTCCGGCGACATCGCCCGGTGGGATGTCGCCACGAAGAAGGAGCAACCCCGACTTCGGGCGGAGGGCGGCTTCGCACTGGGCAACGTCTTCGGGCTGCCCGACGGAAAGACGCTGCTCACGCCGGTTCCCACGACCGGCTGGATGCGACTCTGGAACTCCGAGACGGGGACCGAAATCCCGATTCTGGGTGGCACCGTGCTTCCAGCCGGTGCTCGAACTACTGCACCGGCTGGAAGCACGGTGCCACCCGTTCCGGGTCGATACCGCTGGCTCGCCAACCTGACGCTCTCGCCGGATGGGCGGAGTGTCGTGATGGGAGACGACACCGGCCGCATCGATCGACGCGACGCCCAGACCGGTAAACTCATCGAAACGCTTCGGGACAAGGGCGAACCCATCGGGCCGATGGTGTTCAGTCCGGATGGGCAACTTCTCGCCGTGACGGAGTGCCAGCCTTCGACGCATCGGTCGGTCGGCTCGCCGACGCGGGTGCGAATCATCAGGGCGGACACCGGCCGCGAGGTCCGGAAGTTCGAAGGCGAGCCCGGTGCCGAGAAGTGGTTCCCAACGCTCGTCGGATTCACGGCAGACAGTCGGCGAATTATCATCGGGGGAGTGCCCCGGAACATTGCCGTATTCGACATTGGTTCCGGGGAGAAGCTTCGGTCATTCGCATCGGGCTCGGCACTCAGTCCGGATGGTCGGCTGATCGCGGGAGGAGACGAAGACGCGACGAATCTCGTGGACGTCGGAACGGGAAAGGTGGTCAAGAGCTTTCCCGTCGCGGCCGCGGACAAGATCAAAGACCGGGCGTCCGATGGCGGCCTCGTTCGATGGTCCGCCGATGGTCGAAGCCTTATCTGTGCCCGACCGCCCGATCTCGTCGCGGTACTCGACGTAGAATCGGGCCGTGAGAAGGCGCGATTCTCGTCCTTCCCGGAAGGCCTCCCGGCCGGTGCGGACTACCTCGTGAAACAAGGCCGCCTGTTAACTTCGACCGTCGCGCTTTCGCGCGACGGAAGCCAGGCACTAACAGTCGCATTTTCCGGGTCGGTCGTCTGCCTCTGGGATGTCGCGACGAAAAAAGTGATCGCCAGGTTGACGAGCGATTCGCAGATCGGGGGCGCGGCCTTCTCGCCGGACGGCAAGTCCGTCTTCACCTCCCCGTACATCGAAGGCGGCGTCGGCTACCGCTGGGATCTCGAAGCGGCCCTCGCCGCTCAGAAAAAATGACGCACGCCCTGCTATCACGATCGCCTGGCTGCGCCCGAAGAATCCCTGCGGCACCCGCCATTCCATACCACCGGCAGAGTTTACCCACGCGCCACCGCTTCGCCGATCCGACTCCCTTTCCCGCGCCGTTCGACCCGATCCTCCATCCCACCGAATTGGCGAAATTGGTTCAAGTCGCGCTCCACTTCAGCCGCGTCAGCGGAATGATTCAGGTGTCGATCGGCAATTTTTTCAAAACGCCGCCCGACGACCCGGTGATGAGGTTCGCCATGATTCCTTCTCCGATCCGCTCGCTGGCCTTAACCGCCTTGGCCGGCACGTTCGCGTTCTCCGCGGCACCCGCGGCCGACCCTGCGACCCTGCGTTCGCCCGCCATCTCGGATGTCGTACTCGCCCGGTCCGCGCTCGCGGCCCTGGACGCAGACCCGGTACTCCGCGAGGTGAACTTGCTCGTGAGCGTGGTCGATCGCGTCGCGGTGGTCGGCGGCCCGGTCGCCTCGGCGGATCGCGGCAAGCGAGCCGAGTCGATCGTGCGGCGTGTGCCCGGTATCGTAGAAGTGAAGAACCGCTGCTTCGTGCAGGACAGCCCGGACCCGCTGCTGCGGGCCATGTCCGATCGGTACCCGGCAACTGCTCGCCGCGTGCAGACTTCCGACCTGCCCGGCGTGGTGGCTTCGCCGAAGACCGGAGTGGTGGACGAGTTCGCGCCAGCCCTCGGGGAGAACAATTTGGCGATGGTCGAACCGGCCGAGAAATCGGTGGTCGCCCGTCGCCCGATGAACCCGGGTGATAGCGTGCTCCTCCCACCGGTCGGTTCGCAGGGGGGCACACCGGCTGGAAGCACGGTGCCACCCGCACCGGCTGGAAGCACGGTGCTACCTGCACCGGCCGTACTCACCGGAGCATCGAGCAACGCCCTCGCCGCTGCGGAGGCCACCCGCAAGGCGGACCGTCGCTTCGCGGGGCTCACGCTCTCCTTCGCGAACGGCACGCTGGTGATCGCGGGTTCGGCGGCGCGAGTGGCCGATGCCTGGGACTTGGCTCAGGAGCTTCGCCGTCTCCCCGGCGTGCCCCGCGTCGCTCTCGGTGCGGTCGAAGTGAAGTGAGGGTCGCTCATGAGACTCGTCGTTCAACTCTTCGCTCGGGCTCGCGATCTCGCTGAGGCCGAGCGGCTTCAGGTCGAACTCCCCGCCGGTGCGAACGTGGCTGAGTTACGCTCCGCGATCGTGGGGCAAGTGCCCGCACTCGCCTCGATGCTCGCGGTCTCGGCGGTGGCCGTCAACCACGACTTCGCGACGGATGCGGTCGTGCTACTCGACTCAGATGAAGTGGCGATCATCCCGCCGGTGAGCGGCGGGTGATGGGCGCAAAGAAACGGCCGGGGAATCTTCCCCGGCCGTTCGCGTTTGCTCAGTTCGAACTCAGTCGTTCCGGCTGAACATGAAGATTCGCAGGATGTAGTAGAAGAGCAGTGCCACCGACGCGAACAGCGAGAGGCTGGCCGCCACGTGTTCGTTCGTGCCGTAGCGGTGCATGATGTTCGATGTGTCGTAAATGATGAACCCGGCGGCGAGGGCGACCATCGCGCCCGAGAAGACCAGCCCGAGATTGAACCCGCCGAAGAAGACCGAGGCCACCACCAAGCCGAGAGCCAGCATCGAGCCAACCCACAGGATCGGCCCCAGGAACGAGAAGTCTTTACCCGAGGTGAAGACCGCAACCGTGAGCCCGCCGAAAACCAGGAGCGTGACGATCGCCGCCTGCATCGGCACTTCGAGCCCGAAGCGAATCTGAGCGACGGTAAGGATCGGCAGGAAGATCAGAACTTCGAGCAGGACGTAGATCGCGAGCCCCGCGTATTGCACGCCGACGGGTTGACGGGAGCGAGCGAGGTACTGCGCGCCGTAGCCGCCGACGATGAACAGAATCATCAACCCGATCCAGGCACCCTTTTGGGCGAACATCGTCTGAACGATGTTCTGGCCGATGCCGGAGGTGATGAGTACGGCTTCGATGCCGACGAAGGCCAGCACCGCGCCCACGAGGTGGAGGTAGGTGCGTTTAATGAACGCGGCGCGGGCGCTCATCGGAGCGGCTGCGACCGGCAGGTCGATGTTGTTGTCGAGATCGTAGTTCATGACTTCTCCGAAAACACGAGAATGGTGCTACTCCCACTCTACGCCGGATTCGGAGCGGGATCAAGCGGCATGCCAATCCACTCGGGTGTGACTCTCGAAGTAGGCATGGGTGGCACGGGTGCCACTCCTGCCTACTTCGAGAGTCACACCCACCGAGGTGTGCCGAACCGTCTCGGGTTGACGCGGGTTGGGAAGCTGGGTATTCCGCGACCCCCCCACGCAGGATGCCGCGGGGTTCGATCGAGCCAAGGAGGGCGTTTTATGCCTCGGATGGCCCCAGGAACGTGGGCGATTGCCGCCGTTTTACTCTCGTCAATCACCGTTCAAGCGCAAGACATTCGCTGGCGACCCGACTTCGCCGCGGCTCGAAAAGAAGCCACCGCGACCGGCAAGCCGATGTTCCTCGACTTCGGAACCGAGAACTGCACCTGGTGCCGTAAGCTCGACGCTTCGACCCTGCGCGATCGCGCAATCGTGGAACTGCTCAACGAGAAGTTCATTCCCGTGAAGGTGGACGGCGAACGCGAAGAGCGACTCACCCAATCGGTTGGGGTGCAGGCGTTCCCCACGCTCGTTCTCGTTTCGGCGGAAGGCAAGATCATCGCCCGACACGAGGGCTTTGCCGACGTTTCAAAACTGATGTCGCTGTTGAAGCAGGCACCGGCCCGCGAAGCACCGAAACCCGTGGCCGCTCCCATCCTCGCTCGTTCCCCCGCGGCCGAACTCTTGACCGCAGCGCGGGCCGATCACGATGCCGGCCGCTACCTCGCCTGTCTTCAGAAGTGCGACAAACTGGGGACGACGGCCGAGGCGAGTGAAGCCCGGCGAATCTCGGCCGGGATTGCCGGCGATCCCGAGAAGTGGAAGCGCGTGACGCTCCAACTCGAAGGCGACTTCGCGGCCGTGAAAAAGGATCTCGACGCGGCTCTGAAGCGATAACGCGAACCCGCAAGCGGGTAACTAAACCCCGGCGTTCTCTTCGAGACGGCCCAGCCGCCAAGCCTTCCGCTCGCTGTAGCGCCAAAACAGTTGTGCCGCGATCACCAGCCCCAGGGTCGTCGCGGCCAACGCCATCGCCAGTTCCCCGTTCTCCCAATTCGCCAGCGGCCCGCGCAACATCGGTACCGATTCCGGGACCCGTCCCATCAACGCACGCCGCATTCCTTCCAACCAGTAGGTCGTCGGCAAGGTCAGGCTCAGCGCCTGCACCCACTGCGGCAGCACGCCGAGCGGGAAGACGACGCCGCTGAGCAGGTAGACCATGCCGCCGATGCCCTCACTGAGGAACATGCCGTTGCGGGTCATGTTGAGGCAGGCCGCGGCGAGGATCATGCCGCAGGCCCAGAGCATGGCGAGGCCGATGGTGAGGTAGATCGCGAGCCAGCCCCAATCGATTCCGTTCCAGCCGATGGCCGAGCGCAGGTCTGCGAAGAGGACGAGGCCGGTGACGATGTTGATCACGCCGCCGACGGTGCCTTCGGCCGCACGGGCGAGCCCACGGCCGACGAAGTAGGTCTGGAAGTGGGCCGGACTGATGTAGACGTACTTCAACATGCGGTAGTGTTCGCGGTCGCGAATCACGCCGTAACTGAGGCCGAACATCACGCTGCTGACCAGCCCGAAGCAGGCGTTGGAAATGTACAGGTAGGGGAGGAACTCGGCGGGCACGCGGCCGCCGGTGGCGAACCGCGCGGCGTAGTACATGCAGACGAGCATGAGCGAGCCGCAGACGGGCTTCACGAACATGTAGAGGGCGAAGAGCCCAGGACTGGCCCAGTTGGTTTCGAGTTGCCAACCGAGCCAAGTGGCGAGTTTCAGGGTTCGGAGGTGTTCGCGCATGGGAAATGCCGCTTGCGGTTTCGCGATGCAGGATCGCGAAGCCGCAAGCGGCGAAATAATCACTCCTTGATCATTTCCTTCACGCTCATCCCGCCGGGGATCATCGGTAAGACGTGCTCCTGATGCGGCACGTGGACGTTCAACAAATACGGCCCCTCGCTCTCGATCATCTCGATCAAGGCCTCGTCCAGGTCGTCCTTGTCCACGATGCTCTTCGCCTTCACGCCGAAGCCCTTCGCGATGGTCACGAAGTCCGGGTACGGAGCCTGATCCTCGCCGGCACCGAGGTACGTGTGAGCGCGGTTGCCGCCGTGGAAGCGGTCTTCCCACTGCATCACCATGCCCAGATGCTGGTTGTTCAACAGCAGCACTTTGGCGGGAATGTTGGACGCATAGGCGGTGGCGAGTTCCTGCACGTTCATGAGGAAGCTGCCGTCGCCGTCGATGTCGATGACGAGGTGGTCCGGATGGGCGACCTTCGCGCCGAGTGCCGCCGGGTAGCCGAAGCCCATGGTGCCGAGGCCGCCGCTGGTGATCCACTTGCGCGGCAGGTTAAAGCGGAAGTACTGGGCCGCCCACATTTGGTGCTGGCCCACGCCCGTACTCACGATCGTTTTGTCGAGTTGGCCGCGATCGCGAAGGATCTCGTACAAGCGGCGGATCGCGTGCTGCGGCAGGATCGCCTCGGGCACGTCGGCGTACTTGAGCGGCTCGGTTTCGCGCCAGTGGTCGATCTGGCGCATCCAATCGGTGTAGCGACCGCCGCCCACGAGGTCCGCGTTCGCATCTTCGCGGAGCATCGCGTTGATCTGTTTCAAGGCATCGCGCACGTCGCCGTGAACCGGCACGTGGGCGAACTTGTTCTTGTGAATCTCGGACGCGTCGATGTCGATGTGGACGATCTTGCCGTGCTTGGCGAACTCGGTGAGTTTGCCGGTGACGCGGTCGTCGAAGCGGACGCCGAGGGCGAGGAGGAGGTCGGCATCGTTGACCGCGTAGTTGGCGTACACCGTGCCGTGCATGCCCATCATGTGGAGGCAGAGGTAGTGATCGGCGGGGAAGTTGCCGATGCCGTGGAGCGTGAGCCCGACGGGGATGCCGGTGAGTTCGGCGAACTCTTTCAGTTCGGCCGCAGCACCGGAATGCGTGATGCCGCCGCCCGCATAGATGAACGGCTTCTTGCTCGCGCGAATGGCCGCGATGATCGGCTCCAACTCCGCCCGCCTCGGCTTCCGCGCCGGCCGGTATCCAGGCAGGTTCATCGGCACGTCCCAATCCGGCACGGTCGCCTTCAACTGCAGGTCCTTGGGAATGTCGATAATCACCGGGCCGGGGCGGCCCGAAGTCGCGATGTAGAAGGCTTCCTTCATCACGCGCGTCACGTCTTCGACCCGCTGCACGAGGTAGTGGTGCTTCGTGATGCCGCGGCAGATCTCGACCATCGGCGTCTCTTGAAACGCATCGGTCCCGATCACGGCCGAGTTCACCTGACCGGTGATGGCGATGATCGGCGTCGAATCCATCTTGGCGTCGGCGAGGCAGGTCACGAAATTGGTGGCGCCAGGGCCGCTGGTCGCCATGCAGACGCCGACCTTGCCGGTGGTGCGGGCGTAGCCGTGGGCCATGAACCCGCCGCCCTGCTCGTGCCGCGGCAGAATCGTCCGCAGCCGATCCTCGACCTTGGTGAGCGATTGGTGAATGGGCATGGACGCGCCGCCGGGATAGGCGAAGACGACCTCGACCCCGTGGCGGATGAGGGATTCGACGAGAATATCCGCGCCGGACATAGCAGTGCCGGCGGGTTTCGACTGGCTCATGGTTCGGGCTCGTTCGAAGCGGTGCGGCTTCCGCGCAGGCGCGGAAGGATGGATTAGTATAGCAGTTCGGGCACAATTCCGGCAGTGGAGTAAGCGAGATTCGAACGATCTGGGGTGTGCCTCTCGAAGTAGGCCTGGGTGGCACACCCCAGAACGCTTTAGCTTTTTCTTCGACCCGAAGAGATAAGATCGCGGCCCGGCGTCCGTATACTTCGTGGTAGAGCGATCTTCATCCTGCGAGGTTTGGCATGAAACGCTTCGTTCCCAGCCCGACGAACTCCCGAGCCATGATGGTGGCCGTGGTGCTCGGCACCGCGATTGCCGCCAGCTCCGCCGAGGGCTCGACCGGACCTAACCCCAAAGCCGTCCAAGACATCAGCAAGTACTGCCAGACCTGCTGGCGGAACGCACGGCTCCCTAACGACCGCTGGCAAGACTGCACGCAGGAAGTCTTCGTTCGCCTGTTGGAGCGGATCGAAGCCGAGAAGTGGGACGCGGTTCTCAAGGACGATGAGACGACCGAACGGCGCGAGTTTATCCGGGCGATCGACGCCGTGAAGAAGCGAACGCAGCGGGCGCGGAAGTTCGCGAACGTGACTTCGGACGTGGCCGAGTACCGCAATCGGAACGAGAACGAGTTGCGGGACGATCGCGAGATCGTGGCCAAGGCCGCCCGGGAAGTTTTGAGCCCGCGCCAGCGCAAGATTCTGGAATTGACCGCCGACGGCTGGACCATCCCGCAAGTCGCGATCGAACTCGCGGCTCCCGTGGAACGCATCAGCGACGAGAAGTACAAGGCGATCAAGAAGCTGCAGCACTTCATGGGAGCCGCGTAAGCCGCTTCACGAGACGTTCACTTTCAGCGTGCGGCCGTTCCAGTCGTTCTCGTTCAATGCCGCAATCGCGGCATTGGCCTCATCGGGATTCTCCATTTCCACGAAGCCGAACCCGCGCGAGCGGCCGAAATCCCGGTCGATGACAATCTGGGCGCGAGCCACGGCACCATACTGGTGGAACAGCGCGTAGAGTTCGTCCGTGGTCGTCGTCCAGGGCAGGTTGCCGACGTAAATCTTGATGGCCATTTCAAACCCGCCCTCGACCGAGGGATCTCGGCAACCTGCGGGAAATGATAAGGCCTGGGAACGGCATCGCAAACGAATCGCGAGCCCGCGGCCCGGCAAGAATTGCACCGCGTGTACCTTCTGCCATCGCGTTTTGTACGCTTTCTCTCAAGTGGCAACAGTTACAACCGGCACAGCTTCACCCTCGAAAATCGCAATCCTCACCAAGTGCCCTTGCGGATGGGCTTTGGCGTTGATCCCGCCGAATTTCGCGCGAATCGTTTCGCTTCGGCACACGGCCTGCTTTATCACCATCGTTCACAACACACAACACGGCACGGAGCGAGCCATGACCCCAAATACCGCGATCACCCGAACCGCCAATACCTCCTGCACCACCGAAGCCGAGCAGCTTCTCCGCGATGCCGCCTTCGTGCTGCGGCTCACGCGCCGGGTGAAGGAAGACATCCTCCGGGAGACCGCAGGGTTGAAGTCGGCCGTGCGAGCCTCGGAACGCTCCTCGGCGGCCCTCGGCGTGTGAGGCTTCGATCGCAATCTCTTCCCCTCGAACGGCCGGTCGCATCCCCCTCGCGACCGGCCGCTTCGTTTGCATCCTTCCACGCTCTGAAGTACTTGGGCGAAGGAGCGCAGTTGGAGCGGAACCGAAGGGCGGCGACGGAGCGGCTGGCCGGGGTGCTTCATCCTGTTCCAGCGGTTCTCGCGCCGTTACATTCAAAGTTGTACCTTGTCACGAGGAGTTCCCATGTCTCGTCTCCTAGTTCTTCCCGTGGTGCTCGCGCTCGGGTCCCTGGCACCGGCCTCGGCAGCAGACTGGCTGCAGTTCCGCGGCCCCGGTGGTCTCGGGGCGAGTGCCGACAAGGTGCCGACCAAGTGGAGCCCGACCGAGAACGTCGCTTGGAAAGTCGCCATCCCCGGAGCAGGCACCTCGAGTCCCGTCTTCTTCGGCGAGAAGATCTACATCACGAGCTACACCGGCTTCAACGTGCCCGGCGACCGAAACGGCGACATGGCCGACCTCAAGCGGCACCTCCACTGCCTCGATAAGAAGACCGGCCGCATCCTCTGGACGAAGGACATCGCTGCGAAGCTGCCGGAACAGGCCGCCATTCGCGATGGCCACGGTTACGCCTCCAGCACGCTGGCCGTGGATGGCGACCAGATTTACGCCTTCTTCGGGAAGACCGGCGTCATCGCCTTCGACCACGCCGGCAAACAACTCTGGCAGGCAGATGTGGGCGACAAGCTGAACGGCTGGGGATCGGCCGCTTCCCCCGTGCTCCACGGCGAACTGGTCATCGTCAACGCGAGCGTCGAGAGCGAATCGCTCTACGCCTTCGACCGAAAAACGGGCAAGGAAGTCTGGCGGGCCAAGGGTATCCGCGAGTCGTGGAACACACCGGTACTCGTGAAGGCGAAGGATGGGAAAACGGAACTCGTGGTCGCGATCCAGGGAAAGGTACTCGGCTTCGACCCCGCGACCGGCGAGCAACTGTGGAACTGCGCCACGGACATCGGCTGGTACATGGTGCCGAGCATCGTGAGCCACGAGGGCATCGCCTATGTGATTGGCGGCCGCAACGGCGGCGGCGCACTCGCGGTCCGCACCGGTGGACGCGGCGAGGTGACGGCCTCCCACCGCCTCTGGATGACGAAGAAGGGCGCTAACGTGCCCTCGCCCGTATTCCACGAAGGCCACGTCTTCTGGTTCAACGAAACGGATCTGCTCGCCTACTGTGCCGACGCCGCGACCGGCAAAATCGTGCATTCCGAGCGGGTGGAACGCGGCCGCGAGGTGTACGCCTCCGCACTCTTGGCCGACGGCAAGGTTTATTATCTGGATCGCGGCGGCAAGGTGAGCGTGGTGGCCGCGAAGCCCGAGTTCCAGTTGATCGCGAGCAACGACCTCGGCGACGGCAGCACGTTCAACGCCAGCCCGGTGGCCCTCGATGGCCGGCTCTACATCCGTTCGGACAAGTTCCTCTACTGCATCGGGAAGTGAGCGGCCCAGGCACGGGAAGCAAGCGTGAACGCCGTTCGATTTCTGGACAATCCGCGTGCTTGTGCCGCTCGCCTTCGTTACAACGGAGGCAGCGACTTCCGCATCCACCGGAGCCCCTCCATGAATCGCCGTCACTTTCTCGCCGCGATTCCCGCTGCGTTCCTGCTTCCGCAATTGAAGGCGGAAGCTCCGAAGAACGTCCTTCTGCCCTTCGTCGAATCCGCCAACCTTGCCGGGGCCGTCACCCTCGTGGCCAACAAAGAGAAGGTGCTCGAAGTCGCGGCCGTGGGCTACTCCGATGTCGGCGCGAAGACGCTGCTCAAGGCCGATGCGACGTTCTGGATCGCGTCGATGTCCAAGCCGATCACGGCGGCCGCGCTCATGATTCTCGTGGACGAAGGGAGCGTGAAGCTCGACGACCCGATCGCGAAGTACCTGCCCGAGATGATCGCACTCCTGGTCGCGGCCTATCGCGATGGTGACACGGTGTTGCTCAGGAAGCCGATGAAGGCGCCGACCGTTCGCAGCTGCCTGAGCCACACGAGCGGCATGCCGTTCAGGTCCGCGATGGAGGTTCCGACGATCGACGTGCTGCCCCTTCGCGATGCGGTGCGGAGTTACTCGATCACGCCGCTCGACACCGAGCCGGGGACGAAGTATGCGTACTCGAATGCGGGCATCAACACTGCGGGCCGCATTATCGAAGTCGTCTCCAAGATGCCTTACGAGGCGTTCCTGGACAAGCGGTTGTTCGGCCCGCTGGGCATGGTTGATACCACGTTTTGGCCTGACGCCAAACAGGTGGCGCGGCTCGCGAAGTCGTACAAGCCCGGTCCCGGCGGCAAGGGGCTCGACGAGACAAGTATCGGCGCGCTCAAGTACCCCTTGAGCGAACGGAGCAACCGCCATCCGGTTCCCGGCGGCGGGCTCTTTTCCACCGCCGCCGATTGCGGCCGCTTCTGCCAGATGCTGCTCTCCGGCGGCACCTTCGAAGGCAAGAAGATTCTCTCGGAAGACGCCGTCTCCGAGCTGGGTAAGAAGCAAACCCCCGAGCCGCTCAAGGATAACTACGGCCTCGGCTTCGCGGTGGGCGGCGGCACCTTCGGCCACGGCGGGGCCTACGCCACCAACATGACTGTGGATACGAAGCGCGGCTTGGTTTACGTCTACATGGTGCAGCACGCGGGCTTCCCTGGGAACGGTGGCCAAAGCCAGGGTGCCTTCCGCAAGGCCGCCGAAGAGAAATATGGGGCCGCGAAGTAAAGGAGTTCGCCGTGAAGACGCTCGAACAGTTGTGCCAGGAGCAAGGCCTCGACATCAAGCAGGTCGCTGCGAAGTCCGGCGTGGACGAGCCGCGGGTGCTGGCGATCGCGCTGGGCCGCTGGACGCCCAGCCCCGAAGATCGCGACAAAATCGCGACCGCGTTCGGCACCACCCGCGATCAGATCATGTGGGGCCACAAGACGCCGATCCAACACATCTACGGTTCGGGCCCGGCGTGAGAACCCGATCGAGGTTAGCCGCGACGCGGAATCCTCGAAGCGGAGCGCGACATCGCCGGATGCTTCGCTCCGAAGACTCCGCGTCGTGGCTGAGCTTTATGCATCGGGTGTATAAGATGCTCTCATCATGTCGCACCCTGCCACAACGCGATGGGATCTGGATGCCGAGGCGGTGGCGATCAAGATCCGCTGGTTCGGCCTCGTCGTCGGCTACCTCTACGCGAACTTCGGCTCCTCCGCCGAAGCGCTCCCGCTCAACGCCATTCTCGCGCTCGGCTTCGCCTTCACCGCACTCGATACCTACTACTCGTGGCGCGGCCGCGTCGTGCTCGGCACCCACCCGCTCATCGTTTCGTGCCTGGAAGCCCTCTTCATCGGGCTACTCTGCTTCTCGGACGGCGGGCTCGATAGCCCCTTCCGCTACTACTACATTCTGTCGCTGGTCTGTGCCGCACTCCGCTACTCGCCCATCGTCACGGGCATTACCTGCGGGCTGGATTGCGTCAGCTACGGCTTGCTCTTCTTCTCGCTCCCTGCCGAGCAACGGCAACCCATCTCGCTGATGCTGGGCCTCATCGTTCTGGTCTGGATCACGTGGGCTGCGGTTGCCCTGGCTCGCCTCCTGCGCCGCGTCGGCGATCAACTTTCCGGGTTGAACGCGAAACTGGAAGAGCGCATTGCCGAGCGTTCGCGCGAACTCGAAGAATCGCAGGCCCAGGTGCTCCATCAGGAGAAGATGGCCGCGTTCGGGCTCCTCGCCGCCGGCATCGCCCATGAAGTGGGCAACCCGCTCACCTCGATCAGCACGCTGGTCCAGATGCTGGAACGCCGCGATGTGGACGACTACACCCGCGAACGGCTCGGCCTCGTGACCTCGCAACTCACGCGAATTCAATCCATCTTGCGCGAACTGGTCACGTTCAGCCGCCCGGCCAGCGACACCCGCGATCGCGTCTCGTTGAAGGAAATCGTGGACGACGCGCTGGGCATCGCGAAGTACTACAAGGGCGTGAAGGGCCGGGCCGTTCGCGCCGAGATCCCCCACGACCTGCCGGCGATCGTCGGCGTCCGCGATCAACTCGTGCAGGTGTTCCTCAACCTCGTGCTGAACGCGATCGACGCCACGGGCAAGGGCGGCCAGGTGGTGATCGCAGCCTACGAGGCGGAGGGCCAACTCGTCGCGACCGTTTCGGACGATGGCCACGGCATCGATCCGAAGCAGCGAGAACGACTGTTTCGCCCGTACTTCACCACCAAGAAACACGGCACTGGCCTCGGCCTCTTCGTCACGCGCAAGCTCGTCGAAGCCCACGGCGGCACCGTCGAATGCGAATCGACACCGGGCGAAGGCACCACGTTTCGGCTGGTGTTTCCGGTTCAACCCAGCCCCGCCGTTGCCACGGCAGGGCTTTATGCCGCTGTATAAACCATGCCAGCTATCGCCACATCGTCGCCTTCCGTTCTCGTGATCGACGACGAGCCGATCATTCGCGCGAACCTCGCCGAGTTTCTGGTTCAAGAGAAGTTCGCGGTTCAGACCGCCAGCACGGGCGAACTCGGTTTGCAGATGCTCGCTCGCCACAAGTTCGACGCGATCCTCTGCGATGTGAACCTCCCTGGCATCGACGGCCTCGAGGTGCTCGAGCGCGTTTCGCAGGCGAGCCCGGAAACGTTCGTGCTGCTCATCACGGCCTACGCCACGGTGGAGAGCGCGATCGACGCCTTCCACAAAGGCGCTCACGACTACCTGATGAAGCCGATCATCTTGAAGGAAGTACAGCGGAAGCTAGTCCGCCTTCTGGAGCAGCGCGAACTCTTCCGCGAGAACCAGTGGCTGCGTCGCGAACTGAACCGCGAGTTGGAAGCTGGGGCGATGGTGATCGGCCGGACGCCGGCGATGAAGCAGGTGGTCGCGATGGCCCGCAAGGCAGCACAGACGCCGAGCACGGTGCTGCTCATGGGTGAAAGCGGCACGGGAAAGGAACTGCTGGCACGGTGGATTCACAACACCGCACAGGCAGGAATGCCTGTGCCACCCAAAAGCACTGGTGGCACAGGCATTCCTGCCTGTGCAGCAGCGGGTCGCTTCATCCCCATCAACTGTGCGGCGCTGCCGGATGAATTCGTCGACGATTCCTGGCCCAGTACCGACACGTTGTTTCTGGACGAGATTGGCGAGTTGCCCCTGGCGGCGCAGGCGAAGGTGCTTCGCGTCGTCGAGCGCGATCCGCTCCGCCCGGCAGCACGGATCATCGCCGCCACGAACAAGGACTTGCCGAAGGAGGTCGAGGCCGGTCGGTTCCGCGAGGATCTCTTCTACCGGCTCAACGTGCTGGTGCTGAAGCTGCCGCCGCTCCGCGATCGCCGCGAAGACATCCCCGAACTCGTGGATCACCTGCTCGCCAAGCACGTGCAGGCGATGGGGAAGAAGATCACGGGCACCACGCACGAGGCGATGCAGGTGCTGCGTTCGGGTGCGTGGAAGGGGAACATTCGCGAACTGGACAACGCCTTGCAGCGGGCGGCGATTCTCGGCGACGGCCCGATGATCTCGCCAGCGGACTTGCCTCCGGACCTCGCACCACGCGGCGACGACCCTTCCGCGGTCGATGAACTGAGCCAAGCCGTGGAGCGCTTCGAGAAGTTGCACATCGAGCGCATCCTGAGGCAAACCGCCGACAAGCGCGAGGCCGCGAAGCGACTCGACATCGGCGTGAGTTCGCTCTACCGCAAGATCGAGCAGCACGGCATCGGCGGAGAGTTGAAGTGAAGGGAGTAGACGAGAGTGCGACCATCGTGGATGATGGCGATTGGAGAACCGACATGACGATTCGCGAAATCCTGGATCAGCACCCGCATCTCGAACCGGAGCTGCGCACCTTCCACCGCGACCTGCCTGGCCTACTCGCCGATAGCGATGCGGGCAAATTCGTCGTGGTAAAGGGCGACCGCACCTCCGGAACTTGGGACACCTACCGCGACGCGATGCAGCACGGCTTGCAACTCTTCGGCCCCGGAACCTTTCTGGTCCAGCGCATCGACGCACGCATGATCGACTTGCTTACCGTGGAATTCGGCCCGCTCCCCGTATCGGAGCTCGCCGGATGCCCAGCTTGATTGGATCGTGGTCGGAGTTCGATGGAGCTTTGATTGCGGTGCGAATTGGCGTTAGTCGGCAGGAACTTCTCCGCCTGCGATCCGCCCGGCAAGCCATTCCTCAGCCCGCCGAATTTACGGCCTTGATCGACTGCGGCGCCCAGATGACGTGCGCCGATTCAACGGCCGTTCGGGGTCTGGGACTCGCGCTTTACGGCGTGACGCCAATCAATGTGCCGGCCCTCGGTGGATTGAGTGCGGCCGTGCAGTACGCTGCATCGTTGATTCTGGTGCATCCGTCGGGCAATCCACTCGATGATCTTGTGATTCCCGATCTTCCGCTGACTGAGATCGACATCGGCGCAATCGGCTATCAGATCCTCATCGGGCGAGATGTCCTGACGCTCTGCAACTTTCACCTCGATGGACCGGGACTCACCTTCTCCCTCGAATACTGACGTGGACGAAAAAAACGCGAAGCCGCAAGCGGCTTCGCGTTCGAGTGGGTCTCGGTCGGAATCAGTCGCCGGACTTGGTGATGGTCGGCTTCGCGGTCGTTGGCTTGCCATTGATCGGAGCCATGATGTCGTCCACCGATTCCGTCGGCAGCGCGATGCTCGGGGTCACCGTGTCCTGGAGCAAGGAGAGTTCGCGACGCTGAATGTCCAGTCGCTTGTTCACCTTGGCGATCGATTCCTTGATCTGCGCCACGCGGGTGTCGTCCGTCTGGTACTTGCTCTCCATCTGGGTGAGCTTCAAAGACTGCACCTGCTCCTCGAGGCCGTCGATGGCCGTATCGAGGTCGGACTTCAAGCGGGACATCTCGAGCCGCTGGCGATCCAACTTGTCGACGATCCGCTGTTGCGTGTCCGACTTCATCCGGACGTGCGTGAGTTCCTTCTCGATCTCGCGGTAGTCGCGAACGGTTTCCTTCAAGCGGAGCAGCCCGTTGGCGAGCGAGAACTTCTGGTCGCCGAAGACCACGAACACGTTGGCCTCGCCGGCCTTGGCCTTCTTCTCGGCCTCGCGCACGGCCACTTCACGGCTCGTCATCAGTTCGCTAACTTGGCTCTTCTTCGCTTCGAGGCCCTTCTCGCGGCCGACGAGGTCGGCTTGATCCGATTGCAGGCGGGCGAGTTGCTTCACGATCTTGATCGTGTCCTCGTCGAGCATCTTCACTTCGCCGCGCAGGCGTTCGATTTCCTTTTCGGGCGGCACCGCGTCTTCGGCGGCCTCACGCCACGAATGCACTTCAGTGCGGATGTAGGACGCGAACTTCGTCCCCTTGACCGCGGCGACCGCCAGGCCGCCAACCACTGCCACCACGATGAGCTTCTTGAGCATGTCGCCTCTCCGTTAACTGGGTGAACCAGATGTTGGGCAATTGTCGTCGATAGAAGGTGTTCGCCGACCTCGGCGTGGGATTTCGGGATTCTTCCGAATTCCGCGAGGGAAGCGTAACCCGCTCTGCTTGAACTTGAAAAGCCCGAACGGGATCGAAGTTGCAAGTCGCACTTGGTTAGAACGTTACGTCAAATTCTGGCGAGGAGGCCCTCGTGGGTACAACTTTGCCGAGTTCTCGCATCGTCGTGACAAAATCGATCCCAATCGCCTCACCTCGACTGTAAAGAACCGGAGAGGAATTTCCGCAATAGAGCCTGGGCATGAAGGGCCCGTGAAGCGTCGGTGAACTCGAAGTGAAGCAACTTGCCCGTCCTTTTCGGCTCAGTTAATTGTTGTGGGACGGTCGCGGTCCGTGCCGCGGCTAGGCATCAGTATTCGTCCCAGGAGTTACTCGTGACAAACCTCCGTCGCCGAGCGTTTACACTCATCGAGCTTCTCGTCGTGATTGCCATCATTGCCGTGCTCATCGGCTTGCTTCTCCCTGCGGTTCAGAAGGTGCGTGAGGCTGCGTCTCGCGCCAAGTGCCAGAACAACATGAAGCAGTTCGGGCTCGCCTTTCACAACTATGCGAGTGCGAACAACAGCGTGTTCCCGGCGAGTCGCATCACGGTCGCCGGCGATGCCAAGTTCCGCTCGTGGACGCCGGTGGCGTTGGCTTACGTCGAGCAAGACAACATCGGCCGACTCTGGAACAACACCATCAAATGGAACGCGGGTACGAACCTGACGACCGCTCAGAACGGGTTCAAGCTCTTCCAGTGCCCGTCGGCCCCCGAACAGCGCCGTCAGGCCGGTCCGGTGCCGTTGGGGCCGGGAGACTACGGCTCGGTGAACGCGATTCGCCGGCAGTTTTACACCGCCAACGGAATCCCGAACTTCCCGGTTGCAGGATCGTCCCCCAAAGACGAGGCCATCGGGGCGCTCCAGAAAGTGAACGATACGCCGATCATCAACATCCTCGACGGTACGAGCCAGACGATTCTCATCGGCGAGGATGCGGGGCGACCGAACCTCTACCAACAGGGTAAGGACACGAGCATCAACACGGCGGATGGTTGGGGTTGGGCCGATCCGGACTGCGGTTTCAGCATCGATGGCGTGACGCCGGGGGCCTTCGGCTCCGGCTGGGCCACGGGTGGGAAGTGTATTATGAATTGCACCAACGACAGCGAGTTCTACAGCTTCCACGCGAACGGTATTAACGTCACGATGGCGGATGGCTCGGTTCGCAGCTTGAGCGCGAGCATTTCGCCCGGAACGCTGGCCGCACTCGTCACGGCCCAGGGCGGCGACATTCCCGGCGACTACTGATCCGCTACTCGCGTCTCGGATTCCAAGCGGCCTGGGAATCCCCTGGGCCGTTTCTCTTTCTGGAACAACATCATGATTCGCTCGCTGATTCGCGCCGCCATCTGCTGCGGCTGTTTCGCCGGCTTCGGGCTCGGACTCGCCCAGGCCGATGTCCTGCTGCTCGGCTTCGCCACAATTCCCGGCGACACCGCGGACCTCTCGGGGCTCAAGGGCAAGCAGACCGACGGCACGCCCCACAACCGCCTCGGCGGGCTCGGTTCGTCCATCACCTACGCCGGGAAGGGCGACGAATTCCTCCTCGCCTCCGACCGCGGCCCGAAAGACGGCAACTCGGATTTCGCCTGCCGCGTTCACCGCATGAACATCACCGTTCGGCCCAATGCCAGTCCCGTCGTCAGCCTCAAGCTCACGGCCACGACGCTGCTTTCCAACGAACACGGCGAGCAACTCGTCGGCTCGCTCGATGCCGTCCACCCGAAGCATCCCGAGAAGAGCCTGCGACTCGATCCCGAGGGCGTTCGCGTGAGCCGCACCGGCACGTTCTTCCTCTCGGATGAGTACGGCCCCGCCATTTCCGAGTTCGATGTGAAGGGGAAGCGGCTGCGAAGTTTGCCGGTGCCCGAGCGCTTCCTTCCCACGAAGCCCGGCAAGAGCGTGGAGGCGGAATTGCCGCCGCACAATCTGCGCGGCCGTCAGCCCAACCGCGGCATGGAAGGCCTCGCGATCTCGCCCGATGGCCGCAAGCTCTTCGGGATCATGCAGAGCCCCCTGATCCAGGACGGTGGACTCGACAAGGAGAACCTGCGGGTCGGCACCAATTGCCGCATGCTCGAAATCGAAATCGGCTCGAGGAAGACCCGCGAGTTCGTCTATCCGCTGCACGAGGCCACCAACGGCGTCAGTGAGATTCTCGCGATCGGCGACGACGAGTTCCTCGTACTCGAACGCGATAGCAAGTTCGGGAAGGACGCGCACTTCAAGAAGATCTTTCGCATGAAGATTGGGAAGGCGACCGACGTGAGCGCGGTCGCGACCTTGCCCGTGAAAGGGCTGCCGGCCGGTATCCAGCCCGTGATGAAGACGCCGTTTCTCGACTTGCTCGAATCGCGATTCCAGATCGGCGGTGAGGAATGCCCCGAGAAGTTCGAAGGCCTGGCGTTCGGCCCCGACCTGCCCGACGGCCGCCACCTACTGATCGTGACGGCGGACAACGACTTCGTCGCCACGGCCCCATTCCGCGTCTACGCCTTCGCCATCGACCGCGCCGATCTGCCGACCTTCCAGCCTCAGAAGTTCGATTTCAAGAAGTGAGGCACACCCTTTCGCGGAACGCCCCGAGCCAAAACCTTGCGAAGCGATTCTTGCGGCAGTAACTTCTACGGATGCCCGAATTGCCGCCCACTTCCGTTCGCCCGTCCGACTCGGATGAACCCGACCGCACCGGACAGTACGAAGGCATACCCACGCCTCTCTCCGGTGATGCCGTCGAAGCCGGAACCATCATCGCCGGGAAGTACAACGACGCGCCTCAGTTCGACACAAAGGCCGATTTCTTGCAGCGGCCGGTCGTGAAAAGCGGTGGCAACCGGTGGCAGCTTCTGGCCGACCGACTTCCGATTCTGAGGGCTCGCGGCATCCTTTTCCGCGATCTGGGGAACCGTTCCTCACGTTTCTCGCACGCAAGTTACGCTATCATCGGTGCATGATCCGGTTCAGTTGCACGAGTTGCCAGCGGGCATACTTTCTCGCCGACGCGATGGCTCACTTGCCGCTTTTGTGCAAGGGATGCGGCCACCGTCTGGAGGTTCCCAACCCGACGCCGGAAGCCATCGAAGTGAGGGAGGAGCCGAAGCCGGCCTTCGAGCGCACGATTGCTGGAGCCCTGAAGTCCACGCCGGTTCACCTCACTTCGGACGAGAAGTACAACATTCGGGAAGAGCACGTCTCAACGGCTGCGGACAGCGAAGTCGATCTGTTCCTCTCGCCCGAAGTGCGGAAGAAATTGAGCGTGCCGATCGAAGGCTCAGCACCGGTTCACGAGCCGCTCCCTGCGATCCAGAAACTGCCGCCGACTCTTTCAGAAGTGGAAGCGAAGCGACCGCGAAAGGCACTCGGGCTCGTCGTGGATGTCGCGATTGCGTTGCTCGTTTTGGTCGTCGGTGCGATTGTGGGCGAGACCGTCGCCGGGAAACCGACGGGAGAGATTCTCCGCGGTGCCGGGTCGGCACCGAAATTCCCGCCGACGGATCTGCTGCTCTGGCTAGGATCCGTGGTGGTCTTTGGGCTGATCTACGCGTGGCTCGGAACGCGCGGTTGGACGGTGGGCGGCTGGCTCAAACGCCGCTGATCGCGGAAGCCAACTCGCGCGCCTCCGCTGGTTCGAACCGATTGCACCCGCTGTGACCGGAGACCTGAACCGAGAAGTGCGTCAACTCCGGCTGCATGCAGAGCCCGATGGCCGCGTCGTCCGCAGCGGTGCCATCCCGTTCGGCTTGCCACCATCGGCAAGCCTTACAGTGGCCGCATTCATCGCCCGAATCCATCAACTTGTTGAACAGCGACATGACAACGTCCTCGAAGGAGAAGAGGGACGAAAGAACGCCGAGCGGCGAATCCCGAGAGAAAGGGTGAGCAGTTCTCGGGCCAACGGACGTGAGCCGAACCCGCGCGGCGTTCTCTCGACACACTAACCGGAGCGCGCGGTGAGGTCAAAAAGAAAACCGTCCGATAGCACGGGGATGCCATCGGACGGTCGGGAGATCGCACCATGCGTGTGGCACGATCTTGAAGTCACCCTAACCGAGCTCGGGCCGCGATTCAACGGTTGAGTTGCGATTTTCCGACAGGGTGGCGTGTAACGCGGTGTAACGTCCCTCCCGTTTCCCCCGACTGCGCGCGCTCGACCGCCCTAAGATCATGTTGAAGGCCTCGCCCTCTTAAAACTGGAGTCGTCATGCGTCGAATTTTCGCGGCACTTCTGATCGCGGGGTTCACCGCCTCGCTTTCGCCCGCTCTCATGATCGCAATCAGGTCGCCCGCTCAGCGTGCACTCTCTGCTGAAGCCGTCGTAATCGGCAAAGTCACTGCAATCGAACAAGACTCGATCGAAGCGGCTCCCTTCCCCGGCGCTCCGAATAAACTGGCGTTCAAGATTGCCGTGGTTCAAGTGGAGACTTCGCTCGCCGGGGCGAACAACATCACGCACATCAAAGTCGGGTTCATCCCACCTGCCCCGGAAGCCGCTCAGCCGGTGAAACCCGCATTCGTTCGTCCGCCCATTCGCCGGGGGCCGATGGCGACCGAACTGAAGGTCGGGCAGGAGTTCGTGTTCTTCCTCGCGAAGCATCCCGACGCCAACTTTTACGTAATGCCGAACATGAGCCCGCCGCTCGATGTGAAGGCCGAGGAAACGAAGAAGGACATCGAATCTCTGAAGAAAGTGCTGGCGATCGTGGGCGATCCGAAGAAGTCGCTCGAGGCGGACAAGGCCGACGACCGTGCGTTTGCCGCGGCCGTGATGGCCAGCAAGTACCGCTCCTATCCGGATGCGGGAGGTGAAGTCGATCAGGTTCCCATCGCGGCGGCCGAGAGCAAGTTGATCCTGAAAGGGCTGGCGGAAGGCAACTGGACGAAGCTCGACGGGGCTCCGAATGCCACGCAGGTGTTCTACTCGCTCGGCCTGACGGAGAAGGACGGCTGGGTCGCTCCGAAGGCCGCACAGCCCCAGCCGGGGCAACCGCCGGTGAACTACAACGAACTCACGCACAAAGCATTCGTGAAGTGGCTCGACGGACCTGGGAAGGACTACTCGATCAAGAAGATCGTGCCGAAGAAAAAGTGACCCTCTCTGTTTTGCGATACGGCCGGGTTCACAACGCGGGTTGCTTCTCGGGGTGAAGGTAAATGAAACTCTTCCCGAGACGTCCTCCGTAGTTTCCCGCCGAGATCGTCACCAGATCAGGCACATTCCTCGCGGCGGCGATTGCGGCCTGAGTGGCTCCGATAATCGCGTTCAAATCGGCCCCGTTGATGATGATCTCTTGGACGCTCGCCACCCCGGCCGGCAATCGGGATTGGTCGCCGAGTTTGTCTCGCAGCGTGGGGCAAAACTCGGCGAACGTACTCGCGATCATGAACTTGTACTTGCTTCCGGCTTTTGAGCCGCTTGCTGCGACGCCGCCGGGGAAGGGGAGTATCACACCAGGAGTCTGAGCAGCGGCTTCCGCAGCCAGCATGGCCGCATCGAGAGCCGCGTCCGCGGTGGCACCGAAGAACCAGAGATTGCCTCCCATCAGGCCGTCGGCCCATCCGCAACGGCGTTCGCAAACGAACTCACCACTCAAGATCGGAACCACCCAACAGCGACGTCCGAAGCGCTCATCGGTGTATTGGTGGCCGTCGCCGAAGTACGAAAGTTTACGACCGAGTGGGAACCATTTTTCCTCCGCGGGCAGCACGTTGAAACAGGCGGTCGTCGGGCACGTGAGCACGTTCTGGCAAACGCGCACCAGCACGGAGCGTTCGAGCTTCGCTTCGCGATCCTTGTGGAAGCGCGGGATGTGAAACTGCACGATCGCTCCGGGTCGCCCATCGGGCGTTTGAGAAGCCTCCACGTACCGATCGAGACCCGCTTCGCAATCGCAAAGGATGGTGGAACTCGCGTTCCCCGTCGCGGCATTCACCGCGCGGTCGAGCCAGTATCGATCGCGGGCGGTAATCAGCACCGAGGCGTAAATGCTGCGAAAGGCCTCGGCATACGTGTCGTCGATGGTCGCGGCCATGCGTGGCTCCGGGAGCGTGAACCGAGTGTTGCCACAATCTTATCGCTGGAGAGCGAGTTCGTGATCGACTGCTGGAAGAGTCGCTCGTCCCCGCGATCGAGAACTCACGTTTCTTGCTCTTGAGCCCCGACTCAACATCGGGTTAGACTCCTGCCCCGGCATCCGCCGGTACTTGGAGACTCGACCGGCATGGATGCCGAGACCCGTACCACGATCGCCGTCGAACGCATCATCGAGCCATTCTCGGGCCTGGCGATTCTGCGCGTCTCGGGATACTGGCAGGCACCGACCTCGCGCCGCGCACCGGATCGCATCGACGTTCGTTACGACGAACGAGTCGCGGTCCACTGCCGTCTCGCGATCGCCGAGGCCGCCGACATCCCACTCGGCTACACCCGCCTGAACTTCGGAACCCAACTCCCCACGGAAGCGGGAGTGCGCGAGGTCTCGATCGTCGTGATCGAGCGCGAACGCAAAGTGGTGATCTATCGTCGCCCCTGGAGTGGAGTCGGAATCGAGCCGGCCGTCGCGTCGCCTTCGTTCGCTTCCCGCGTTCTTCAGTCGTTTACCTCGGGCGAGGTTCTCTCGCCGTCGCGATGGAAAGCCCGTGCGACGAGACTATTCGACAAGTTGCTCGAACTTCGCCTGAAGGTGCGCTACCGATTGCTGGCTCGCCGATTCCGCCCGCGATCCACACACGATGCCTACGTCGAAAATACGGCCATCACGCCGCGAATGCGGCAGGCGATGCTCCACGCAATCTCCAATTTCCACTTCAAGCCGACATTCGGCATTCTCGTGCCGGTTTACAACGTCGAGCCGCGCTGGCTGAAGGAAGCCATCGAATCGGTTCGCGCCCAAACTTACCCGCACTGGGAACTCTGCCTGGCAGATGACTGCTCCACCAATCCCGCGTTGATTCGCTACCTGGAGAAGCTGCCGAACGATCCGAGAATCAGACTCGTTCGCCGCGCCGAGAACGGCCACATCTGCCGGGCCACGAACAGCGCCGCGGAGGTGTCCACCGGTGAGTTCATCGCATTACTCGATCACGACGACGCCCTCGCACCGCACGCTCTCTTCGCGATGGCCGAGCGATTGCAGTCGCATCCGAACGCCGACTTACTCTACTCGGATGAAGACAAGATCGACGCGGCGGGGCACCGCTACGATCCGCAGTTCAAGCCGGATTGGTCGCCGGAATTGTTGCTGAGTTATAACTACGTGAACCACTTCACGGTGATTCGACGAACGGTCTTCGAATTGGCCGGCCGCTACCGGCCCGGCTTCGAAGGCTCGCAGGATCACGACTTGTTGCTTCGCGTGACGGAACTCACGGACCGCGTTCAGCACGTGCCGCAGGTGCTCTATCACTGGCGAGCGCTCTCCACTTCGACGGCCGCTGCCGCGAGCGTGAAAACCTACGTTCATACTGCAGGGCGCAGGGCAGTCGAGGAAGCACTCGCCCGGCGTGGCATCCGCGCGGACCCGTTCGTTCCGCCGTTCGCGGAGCAGTTGAACTTGCCCGTGCTCGCGCTCGATGGCGCGGACGATGGCCCGAGCGTCGCGATTCTCGTGAACGGGAACGCGGAAGCCGCCCATCGGGCGATCGCAGCCCTTCGCGGGAACACGGATTACCGCAATTACAGCGTCCATTCCGTCACGGAGGCCGCGAATCGGGCCGAAGACTTACTGCTGTTTCTCGAAGCGGGACTCGAACCGAACGACTCGCGTTGGCTCTCGCGGCTCGTGGTGAACCTGAGTTTGCCAGGCGTCGGTGCGGTCGGTGCAAAGTTGCTCGACCCTGACGGCACCGTGGTCGAAGCCGGGCTCGTCCTCGGCCAACGCGATGGCATCGCGCCGGCACCTGCGTTCGCCGGCCTCGGCTCCGATTCGATCGGCTACTACTTCTACGCCGAGGTCACGCGCAACGTCGCTGCCGTGAGCAGCCACTGCCTCCTGACTCGCCGCGAGACCTACGAACGCCTCGGTTGCTCGAGTTCGCACAGTTGCTGGGATGTCGAATACTCACTTCGCCTTCGCGATCTTGGATTGCGTTGCGTCTTCGTCGCGGGGGCCGAACTCAGCCGGAGCCACGTTGCAAACAGTGAGGGATACCGACCTTCCGATCTCCTCGCCTTGAAGCGAGCCCACGGCCGGCTCGCCGACCCGTACCACAATCTGAATTGCTCCGAGCGCGAAGCATGGCGTCCGCTCAGTGACAGCCCACTGTCACTCTCCTGGGAGGCTTCGACGCCGCCGGTTCGGGCGCTCGTCGCCGCTCACAATTTGAATAACCCCGAGGGGGCTCCACGCTACCTGTCCGAAATCGTTTTGGGCCTTCGCGCTCGCGGGGCGATTGCTCCCATCATCTTCTCGCCGCTCGGTGGCCCGGGTGCAAAGGCCTACACGAACGCGGGCATCCCGGTCGACGTTCGCGAAACGCCTTTCTCGCGGCGATTCGTGGATGGCCTCTGGTCGCCGCGCGAGTACGAATCGGCGCTGCAAGTTGCTGCAAGTGTGCTTCGCGAACATCGGCCCGAAGTGGTGATCGCCAACACGCTGACGACGTTTCCGCTCGTGGAAGCCGCGTCGCGAGCCGGCATCCCCGCGGTGTGGATCATTCACGAAAGCTATTCCCGCGAGCACCTGGAACGGCTCTTCCCGCCATTTGCCCGGCAGCGCGTGATGCAGACCTTCGCCATGGCCGCCCGCGTAATTCCGGCCTCACACGATACCGCTAAGCTCTTCGAACACGTAAACACTCGCGGCAACTTCCGCGTCCTTCACAACGGCCTCGATCCGAAACCGTTCGACGACTACCTGCGAAAAACGCCCCGCCTCCCCAACACCAAAAAGCAGTTCATCGCCGTAGGGACCGTGTGCGAGCGGAAGGGGCAGCACACGCTCGTCGAAGCGGCGGCGATCCTGGCGAGCGAACGAAGCGACTTCACCTGCCGGCTGGTCGGTCTGCGGGAAGGCATTCCCTATGCCGACTACGTGAGGCAACTGGTCGCCCGGCACGAGCTCCAATCCATCGTGGAACTGATCCCCGAAACGGACGACGTGTGGCCCCTCTATCGAAGCGCGGACGCATTCGTGTGTACCTCACACCTGGAAACGTTTAGCCGGGCCGTGCTCGAAGCGGAAGCGTTTGGATTGCCGATCGTTTCGACTCCCGTGTGCGGCGTCGGCGAGCAAGTGTTCTGGGGCGCGAACGCCTTGCGCTTCGAGTTCGGCGATGCCACCGGCCTAGCCAATCAACTTCGCCGATTGCTCAACGATGAGCCCTTGCGGAAAGCGATGGGCCGCGAATCGCGAGCCGCGTTCGACAACCATTTGAACCACGATGAGATGCTCGATCGTTACGGTGCCGTGATCTTGGCCGCGGCCCGGACCGGCCCGCGTTCCACACGCGAACTCCCAACCGCTTCGACGGAACCCCTACGTCGAGCGGCGTGAACCATGCCACAATCGCCACTCAACTTCCGTTCACTCGCCCATCCCGCTCACCGACTCCTTCAGAAGGTACGGCGACGAGCCAACCTCTTCTTACGCGGCGAGTCTCCCGGCCAGTTCTTCGATCTCGACGATCGCGAAGCGATCTCGCGAATCATGACCTCGTGCTCGCTGACGCCGCCCAAGGCCCCGCCGCGCGAAGTGGCGTACCGCGATGGGAATCTCACGCGCGGCGAAAAGCTCTACGAACTCCGCGAAGACCTCCGCCGCGAGATTCCGCTCGCACTCACGCCCGCTCAGCGCGGCGAATACTTCCGCTGGTTCTGCCAGTTCGGTTGGAAGGAATCGGACATCGAACCGATGGACGTGCTGCGAGCGCTGTTCGAACAAGACGCGAAGCCGGACCGCGGGCTCGTGGCCTCGTACCTCGTGCAGCCGATGTGGCAGAAGAAGTATCCAGAAGCACTCGCGCCCGAAGGATGGGAAGCTTTCAAACGCAGCCTCTCCGAGGAGTATGGCCTTCGCGGCCGCTGGCTGCGACGAGCCACGCTTCCACCATCATTCACCTCCCAAGTTCCGTTGCGACCCGGCGAACTCGGCGTGAACGCACTCGGGCTCTTCCGCTACACCTCGGGGCTTCAACAGGCGGCACAGTCCGCGGTCGATGCCCTCATCGGTGCCGGGGTGCGGCTCTCGATTCGCGATGTGCCGATGGCCCACAACCGCGACGGCCGCGACCGAACCGGGTTCGACGGCCTCGAACGCTTCCCCATCTCCCTCATCAACACGGGCCTCGACCTGCCCATACCCGAGGTCTATCGGCTCGCGGGTTTGCATCCGCGCACCGGCGTCTATCGCATCGCGATCTGGTGGTGGGAACTCGAACAACTCCCCGAGGCATGGCACGAACGCGGCGCGGACGTCGATGAAATTTGGGCACCGACCACGTTCATCGCCAACTCGCTTCGCATACTCGGCAAGCCCGTTTTCCCGATGCTTCCCTCGGTGCGGTTGCCTTCGTTCGTGCCAAAACCAAAGACCACGTTCGGTCTCTCGCCGGACAGGTTCACCTTCCTGTTCGTCTTCGATATGAACAGCCGATTGCCGCGTAAGAACCCGCTCGCCCTGATCCGCGCGTTCCGACTCGCGTTCGAGAAAACGGAGGCGGTCGAACTCGCGATTAAGGTCAGCCCGCAGGAAACGTACTACCCGGAGTGGTGGAATGAACTGCGATCCGCCGCCGCCGCGAACGACGTAAAGTTGATCGACCGCAGCCTCTCGCGGAGTGATTTGCTCGCGCTCGTGAACGCTGCGGACAGTTACGTTTCGCTGCACCGCTCCGAGGGGTTCGGGCTCACGATGGCCGAGGCTATGCTGCTGGGGAAGCCGACGATCGCAACCGCGTACTCCGGCAACCTCGACTTCATGACGGACGAGAACAGTTACCTCGTTCGCCATTCGATGAGTCGCATTGAGGAAGACATTCCGCCTTATCCAAAGGGGTGCGAGTGGGCCGAACCCTCGGTGGAGTACGCGGCGGAACAGATGCGGCGCGTCTTCGACAATCGAGCCGAAGCGGCTGCCATTGCCGCGCGGGGCCGAGCCGATGCCGAGGTCACGCTCTCCGTCGAAGCCGCAGCCAAGCGGATGACGACGCGGCTGATGGAGATTCAAAACCGGTGAGTGCGCTCGCGCGAATTTGGACGAACCCCACTCTCGCTTCGTCGTGGCGACTACGGCTCGCGCTCGATTGCAGCGTGGCGTGCCTCCTGTTTTGGGGAACGCACGCCGTCTATCGCGGGTCGACGGGGCACATTCAGAATTGCGATTCCGTCTACTCGCTCGCAGTGTCCGAGAAGATTCTCACCGAGGGCACGGTGGACCTGACCGGCAGCGTGCCCGCGGATCGGGAACTGCCCTATCAACTGCTCCGGCATAGCAAGCCCGGCCAATCCGGGAGCCCGTCCGCGGTCTACTACGGCTACCCACTCGGCTCCTCGATCTTGTCCTTGCCCTTCGTTCAGAACGCTGGCCTGAGACGCGGGCTGTCGATCTTTCACGCCGATGGCCAGGTGAACTTCGCCATTGAAGACCTGCTTCAGATGAAGATCGCGTCGACGGTCTCGGCGCTGATCGTCGTGCTCTTTTATGCGATGTGTCGCTTCACGTGTTCGCCGCTGGTGAGCCTGTTCATTGCGGTGGGGTTCGCGTTCGGGTCGCCGGTCTGGAGTACGCTGTCGCGGTCGCTCTGGTCGCACACCTGGATGGTGGCACTCCTGAGCGGGGCGATCGTACTGCTCCTCGCGTGCAAGCGGATCGAACGACCGACGTGGCGAACCGACTTGGCATTCGGAACCTTGCTCGGAACCGCGTTATTCTGGGTGCTGTTCACGCGGGCGCACGGCATCTTCTCGGTCGCCGCGATCGGGCTCTACTTACTCCTTCACCATCGCCGCCTGCTACTCGTCACGGTGAGTACGGGAAGCGTGTGGACCCTCGGCTTCATCACGCTGAGTCTGCATCTGTTCGGAACTCTCACGCCGCCCTCCGTCTACAACGCGGACACGATCGATGGTCGCGACGTGCTGAACCGCTTCGCGTGGCTCATGGTCTCGCCCTCGCGCGGGCTGCTGATCTTCTGCCCGTATCTGCTCGTGGTCCTGGGGACGCTCGTCACGTTTCGCAAGCGACTCGTCGATGCGAGCCTCCTGCTCCCGGCGGCCGTCGCCATCGCAACCCACACGCTCCTCTTCTCCTGCTACGACGGCTGGCACATGGGCAGCAGCTATGGCCCGCGATACTTCAGCGACTTGCTGCCGTGGTTCGTACTCGGCACCGCGATCGCAGTGAACGGCGCTCGGAACGCCGGTGTTTCCTGGCACAAATGGCTCGCCCTCGCTCTGCTCATCGCCTGCTTCGGATGGGGCGGCTTCGTGCATTCGCGCGGAGCGAACTCGATGCGCGCGTGGCTGTGGAATTGGCGGGCCATCGCCGTCGGTCAGGAACGAGCCGTCAAAGACTGGCGGCATCCGCAGTTCCTCTCGGGCATTTCGTTCGAGGTGAAACCCGACGGCTCGATTGTCGAGAAGCCGTGACACCCGGTTATCACTGGATCGAAGCCAGGATGGCCTGGGCGTAGAGCCGGTGGCCGAAATCGTTCGGATGGTTGAGGCCATTCCCAGTCAGATCCAGGTCGTGCTTGTTGCGAAGCAGCAGTTCCCAAACGGCGGTGACGTCCGCGAGCGCGACGCCCGGGCCGGTCAACTTCTTGAGTTCGTCACGATACTTGGGAAACATCTCGCGTGGCGTCGCGGTCCACTCACCGTTGCCGAGCATGGAGGAAACCAAGACCACTTCGATCGTCGGATCGGCAGCCTTGATGCGGTCGAGGATGATTTGCGTTTGCTCGCCGAACCACTTCGGATCGCGACGGCCGACGTCGTTCATGCCGTAGGCCACGATCACGAGGTGCGGCTTCTCCGCGAGAAGTTTGTCCAGATCGCCGACGCCGTTCGCGACGCTCCACCCGCTGACGGCGCGATTCTTCAGTGCGATCTTGCAATCGAAGCTCGACTGCAGCTGCGCGACGACGAGGTCGGGATAGCCGGGCTGGTAGGGAGCGGTTTTCGCGAGTGCCGAGGCGTCGAGCCCCGTGGAGATGCTGTCGCCGCTGACGCCGAGGGTGAACGATTCGCCCGCCTTCAATCGGGCCGCCGTCTTCGGGAGCGTGCCGATCTTCTCGAGTCCAGGCATCGACTTCTCCTCCCGGCGGCGGTAGGTGATCTCGACGTTGCGGTCGTGGAACCACCGGCCCGGATGGTACATCAGCGATTCCTCGGGATGACCCACGCGGGCGGAATAACTTTGCGGCGAACCTTTGGGCACGAACAATTCGCGGCCCTGGATTGCTCCGATCGGATCCGGGACCTTAAAGGCGAGCGTGAGCCCATCTTTCAAGAGCGTTGCCTCGCTCCGGTCGAAGTCGAAGCGGCGGCTTGCGGCGGCGATCTCCACAATCTCGGCGGCGGGGAAGCCGAGCCGCGCCACGATCGGCCCGTCCGGCTTCATCTGAAGCAGAACGCTACTCTCGCGATAAACCATCGGCGAAGCCCAGGCCGGTGAAAGCAGGTGCAATTCCGGAAGTGCTTCCTCCAACTTGCGGCGAGCCTTCAAATTCTTGGCAATCACTTCGACCCACATCGCGGCCGCGTTCTTCTGCCCGAGCGCGGAGAAGTGCCGGCGCGATTTTGCATCGCCGCGATTCAGTCCATCCAGTTTGTCGGTGTCCGGACCCGCTTGGAAACCGGGGCGAGAAGTGAGTTCGTCGATCGCCGCCCGAATGCGGCCCTCGCCCGCGGGGTCGTTGTACACCGTGGGATGAAGGGTCGATTTCGCGAGCAACCAAGGCGGCTGCGTTCTCCAGGCCGCGGACGCCGTCCTCCGAATTGCTCGCAGGTTCGCAACGTACTTCTCGGTCGTGGTCTTCGCGATCACGTCCGATTCGCCTTGCTGCCAAAGCACGGCGCGGAAGTGGCCGAGGGTCTTACCCGTCTCGACCAACCGCTTGTGGAGCGGCTCGCCCGGCATCCACTGCGAAGTCGCGGTCCCCCCGACGGCTACGTTCGCGAACGCAATGGGAACGCGGAATTCCTGGAGGAGAGCGTCTCCCACGGGTGGCCAAATCGAGCCGCCGTCGCTGCCATCCGGCACGGGTTGCGGATCGTGGGCGACCGCCCAGGTTCCCTTCGCCGTATCGAAGGCCACTACGCGATTGGCAGGATCGCTCACCTTGAGCCGCTCGTCGTTGCAGTTGGTGGCGTAGGATTGCCCGGCAACCACGAACACCTCGCCGACGCCGAACGGTTCGACGGTTCCCGCGTGAGTAACGACCTCGCCCACTCGGCAGCGAACTTCGAGCCGATACCATCCCGCCAGCACGCCGCGCGCGAGGCCATTCGCTTCGA